>JAFQGS010000063.1 GCA_017415455.1 Prevotella sp. | reverse complement strand
CTTATTTATTCTCTCTTTTGACTTGCCTTTCATTATATCATTAAGCGCCGCCCTGTCGCTCAAGGAAAGGCCGCTTGTCTCCAGATGATTATTGACAACGACCACTGTGTCATTGTCTATCTTTATATAAAAGGCAGTACTTATATTGCCTCTTGACGCATAATTGATGTGTTCCTTTCCAACAACCGGATACTTACTGAGCACAACCAGCGCCGTACCAGAAGGATACTTCACCGCTGAATCACGGTAATTATATATATCCTTGGTCTCAGAAATGAGTTGCGCGTCTATTCTTGCTTCCTGCAAACATACGATGTCTGCATTGCACTCCCTTATATAATTGATTATCGGATTATTCCTCATATCGGGCAATGTCTCTGCTCCAAACATACAGACATTATATGAAAGAATCTTAAGAGCGCCCTCCGGTGTATCCTGCGACATATTAAGTGGAGCATAATCGCGGACTGGATAATAACATAAAACAAATGCGACAAACGGTATCAGGGCGCATCTTTTATAGAATATCAGCCAGAAGACGAGAAAGAGCAGGTTCAGAATAACAAACAACGGGAATACCAAACCTATATTCGCCAACAACGGATAATCTGCAAGACATACTCTTCCGCTATACCCTATCATTAACATAATGATTGCCGTGACTATATTTGCCGCGGCAATCAAATTTATCGTAATTGTCCTTATCTTCTTAAACATATCACCATCAAGTTTCTTTTGGGCACCGTCTGATACTAAACGGCTATTTCCCATTATTGAAGAGCGTTCTCTTCTCCTCCTCTGTCAGACTTGCATATCCGCTTCTTCTCACCTTGTCCAGTATGCGGTCCACCTCATCCTGCCTTTCCTTCATCCTGCGGTTATAGTCCCAGTCTGCGTTGTCCTTGGTCTTATTGTCTTTCTTCGGGGCTGTATATTTCTTCCATCCGTCCCTTATTTTAGAGGCGAAAGAGCTGTTTCCTCCATATCCATAACCACCTCCAGGACCACTTTTCCGCCAGTATCTTATCAGCATCCAGCCAAATAACATACCTCCAAGATGTGCGCAATGAGCCACGTTGCTATTTGAGACAGACATCACTGAGAGCAACTCTATAACCACATATATCATGACAAACCACTTGGCCTTTATGGGCACAGGCAGCGGAAAGATAAAAATCTTCTCCTCAGGAAACGTCATACCGAAAGCGAGCAATATAGCATATACCGCCCCAGAGGCTCCTACCGTATTCCATCCATTCAGCGCATCGGCGCCCATCTCTGCCACTTGAAACACTCCCGACAATGAGATAGACGGATTCTGAGCACTCACCCGCATGTAGAACTCGCCCATCTGTGCCAGCTCCTGTATCAGTCCGGCACCTATTCCACACACCATATAATAGAGAATGAACTTTTTGGGTCCCCATACATTCTCCACCACGCATCCGAACATCCATAAAGCAAACATATTAAAGAATAGATGCATGATGTCCGCATGCATGAACATATAAGTAACAAACTGATAAACATGGAAATCTGAGGCTGGGAAGAAATGCAGTCCGAAGATATCATCAAAGAAGATTCCGCGCGATTTGAAAACAAAAGTCGCTGCGAACATCAACACGTTAATAATCAGCAAGTTCTTTGTTATTGTTGGTATGTTGCGCATGTTTTAATTCTTAAAATCTATAATGTTTATTTGGCAAAAGTACTAAAAATATCTGTTATCATGCATGAAATAAGCAGTTTGACAACTTTTTTTTATCAAAATAATCACTTTTTTTTATTTTTTGTTTGATTTATAAAAACAATAAAGTATATTTGCGAGACAATTACGCATATTAATTAATCCTAATACTAATATTTTAAATAGCAAGATTATGAACAAGACAGAACTTATTGAGAAAATCGCTGCTGGTTCAGGACTGACAAAAGCAGACGCAAAGAAGGCTCTTGACGCTACAATGGCAGCTGTAAAGGACGCTCTCGTAGCAGGTGACAAGGTTGCTTTGGTAGGCTTTGGTACATTCAGTGTAAGCGAGCGTCCAGCTCGTGAAGGCGTTAATCCGCTCACAGGCGAGAAGATAAACATCGCTGCGAAGAAGGTAGCTAAGTTCAAGGCTGGTGCTGATTTGGCAGACGCCATCAACTAATATTTGGCTAAGGACATAAGAAAAGAGGGTGCTCATGCATCCTCTTTTCTTTTTATATCAAGTCTTATAGCCTGTTCCCGGACTTCATTTCTTTCCCTATACGCGCGCGTTCCAATATTAATTATATTCAACAGGCTCTCCACACTCCCTCCGTAAAGGAGCCTTCCCCTGTGCGGATTGTGCTCTGCCGTCATCCGAAAGCACCCGTAATCAGTCCGTAAGCATCCTTATACCATAGTAGCTGCTGGCGCCATTGGGGCCTGTCAGACATACTTATTTATTTCTGGCAGCATCTGACTCTATCAGCCTCAACAGTTTCTCAACAGCCTCTTCTTCCGGAATATTCTTCTCCACACACTCTTTTCTGCGGTAGAGCGACACCTTTCCCCTTGCCGCTCCGACATATCCGTAGTCGGCATCCGCCATCTCGCCAGGACCGTTCACGATACATCCCATGATGCCTATCTTCAGCCCTTTCATGTGCTTTGTGGCCTCCTTGATGCGTGCTATGGTAGACCTCAGGTCGTATAACGTTCTTCCACAGCCCGGACAACTTATATATTCCGTCTTTGAAGTGCGCAGCCTTGCAGCCTGCAATATGCCGAAAGCCGTACCACATATATCCTGCATGCCAATCGTTCCGTCATTCATCAGCCACAGTCCGTCGGTGAGTCCGTCCATCATCAGTGCCCCCATGTCTGCGGCAGCCTCCAACTGGAAGTCGCCCTTCTCCTCATTTGAGTGTCTGTACATCTGACAGAACACCACAGGATTAGACACATCGTTGCGCATAAGCTCATGAAGCAGCGCCCTCTGCTCGCCAAGCCTGTTGTCATGATTGCTCACACATACAACCACAACCTCCGGATTATGTTTCAGACAGGCAACATACTCTGCCACAGGAACGCCATACTGCAGTACAAGAAACTTTCTCCCGGCTTTCACCATCGACACAAAAGGCATTGCCGTATGCGGGAAGATGGGATATACCTCAGGCGACATCCCACTGCCGTCATTGCTTTCCTGCCTGCCGCTTACATACTCATTATACGCTGCGAAGTCCATTATATAAGCCTGTCCGGCATCCACCTCCGCAGGCATCTGCGACCCTACATATATATAGTCGGGACGAGTATCCTCATCATAGCACACCTTGCCAGCCGCCATCTGCGACGCTATCACCACCGGCACATTGTCACCGCCGATGTTACCCACCGCCTTTGTCTGTCTCCTCTCTGGTCTGAGATAGTCAAACCTGTCACACATCTCAGCGGGGATGAACATATGACCGGCCTTCCTGCCGATATAATCCACAAGATGCCTTGCCACCGGTATCTCATCCTCCGGTTCCTCACTCAACGACACTCTGATAGTATCTCCGATGCCGTCTGCCAGCAGTGCTCCGATGCCCACGGCACTTTTTATGCGTCCATCCTCACCTTCGCCAGCCTCGGTCACTCCCAGATGCAGCGGATAAGCCATGCACTCACGCTCCATGGCATCAACGAGCAGCCTCATCGAGCGCACCATCACGACCGTATTGCTTGCCTTTATTGAAATCACCACATCGGTGAAGTTCTCACGCTTGAATATTCTCAGAAACTCCATGCAGCTCTCAACGATGCCCTCCGGAGTATCTCCATATCTTGACATTATGCGGTCCGACAGTGAGCCGTGGTTCACACCGACACGCACTGCAGTGTTATTCCTCCTGCATATATCTATCAGCGGCAGCAACTGACGCTCTATCTTGTCCAGCTCGGCAGCATATTCCTCATCCGTATATTCCAGTTCTTTGAACGTGCGTGCAGGATCAACGTAGTTTCCCGGATTAATCCTTACCTTCTCGGCATACATCGCCGCCACCTCCGCCACATGCGGATTGAAGTGGACATCGGCAACGATTGGTGCCGTATATCCGGCGTTTCTCAATGCGGCGTTTATGTTTTTAAGGTTCTCTGCCTCCCTTACTCCCTGAGTTGTGAGTCTCACATACTCTCCGCCGGCATCTATAATGCGCCTGGCCTGGGCCACGCTGCCCTCCGTGTCGTTGGTCGATGTTGTTGTCATTGACTGCACACGCACCGGATTCTCACCACCCATCGGAGTGGCTCCCACGTTTGTCACCGTGCTCTCACGCCGCCTGTAATTGAACAAGTCCATATTTTTCTGTTTAGTTTACCTTATAGGCATACTTCACCTCTGCCAGTTCCTTGTTTGCCTTTTCTATCTTCTCTCCAAGTCCTGCCTTGTAAGCCGCCATCTTCTCTGCCATCTCCTCGTCTGCCACTGCTATTATCTCCACAGCCAGAATGGCGGCGTTCATTGCGGCGTTCACGCCCACCGTCGCCACAGGTATTCCCGGAGGCATCTGTATAATGCTGAGCATTGCGTCCATACCGTCGAGCACACTGCCCTTCACCGGCACTCCAATCACCGGCAGTGTGGTGCTTGCCGCTATCACTCCTGGCAATGCCGCCGCCATGCCTGCCGCCGCAATAATTACCTTTATGCCTCTGCCTTTGGCCTCTTTCGCGAACTTCTCCACTGCGTCGGGTGTTCTGTGCGCAGACAGCGCGTTAACCTCGAAAGGCACTTTCATATCGTCGAGAAACTTACATGCTTTCTCCATTACGGGCATGTCACTTGTGCTGCCCATGATGATGCTTACTATTGGTGTCATGTTATTTATGTTTTATTGTTTTTCCTTATTGTACGTAACGTTGCGTTATGCGTCTTCCGTCATATCAGGTTCACTGCGAACAGTCCGCATATAGCGCCAATGATGAATCCACCCGTCACCTGTCCGAGCGAGTGCATGCGCAATATCATCCTGCTGGTGCCCACCACTCCTGCTATTATGAACAGCAGGCACAGCCACCATACGGGATTAAACACAAACATCTCGGCAAATGCCATCAGCGCACCTGTCACTCCTCCTATGGCTGCCATGTGCTCGGAGATGTTCCAGAAGATGTTTATCAGGAAGCATACTATCTGTATAACAAGGGCCGCCGCCAGTATGCTTACCATGAAATGCGGTATGTGCATGGCATACATAAGATGGCTGCACAGCCAGTAGCAGGCTATGGATATGATGTAGGGTACCACCTTCCGCTGTTTGTCCTTCAGGTGAAAGGGCTTCCATCCGTTATAGTTCGTGTAGAACCTGATGAGCTGTGTGGGCAGCAACACAGTGAAGATATATACCAGGATAAGCACAAATGCCTTGTAGCTGACCGGCAGCAGACTCAGATAACTGAACAGAAACAGCGCTATCATGCCCACTATCGGCAGGTAGTATGGCGCGAATATCTTTCCAAGATACTTCGCAGTGAATATTATCTGTCTTTCTGTCATCTTCTTCTCAGTCTTGCTACGGGTATGTTCATCTGTTCCCTGTATTTCGCTATGGTGCGTCTTGCCACGGGATATCCTCTCTTTCTCATCTCATCTTTCAGCGCGTCGTCGCTCATCGGAGAACTCTTGTCCTCGCTGTCTATGACATCTTTCAGCGCCGCCTTTATCTTTCTGGTTGACATCTCCTCTCCATTGTCGGACTTTATGCTGTCGCTGAAGAAGTGGCGCAGCCTGAAAGTGCCCCATCTTGTCTGTGCGTATTTCATGTTGCTGACGCGCGACACGGTTGAGATGTCAAGCCCGGTGCGGTCTGCCACATCCTTCAGTATCATGGGTTTCAAGTCTGCCTCGTCGCCGTCTGTCAGGTATTTGCGCTGAATATCAATAATAGCCTTCATCGTTACATACAGCGTACGGTGGCGTTGTTTTACCGCCTCGATGAATCCTCTGGCACGCTCCACCTTCTCACGGGCATACAGCAGGGCCTCCTTCTCTTGTCTTGTCATCTGCGCCTTGCTCTTCTGATAGCGCTTTATCATGTCGGTAAACGACGGCGAGATATTCAGTTCGGGTATCTCTCCGTTGTTTATGGTGAATGATATCGTGCCGTCGTCGGCGGTGTCTATGATGAAGTCGGGTGTTATCTGATGCATGCTCACCCCCTCTGTCTCGCCCAGCGACGAGCCGGGTTTTGGATTAAGGCGCAGCAGTTCGTCACGTACTGCGCTGAGCTGAGCGTCGTCCAGCGACAGCGTCTGGGCTATCTTTTTCCAGTTTTTGCCCATGAAGGCGTCGAAGCAAGAGCTTATAACCGTTGTCATCAGTTCTCCTACGGCCGACGGTTTTCTTCTTTTTATCTGCAGCAGCAGGCATTCCTGCAGGCTGCGGGCACCTATTCCCGGCGGGTCGAAGGTCTGCAGTATCCTTATCACGTGCTCTATCTCCTCGTCGGTGGTGTCTATGTTATGGTATATTGCCAGCTCGTCGTTGATGCTTCCGGTGTCTTTCCGCAGCAGTCCGTCGCTGTCGAGCGAGCCGATGATATACTCTATGATATATTCCTGCACCTCGGTAAGCTCCACATCAACCATCTGTTCCTTCAGGCGGTCATAGAAAGACATGCGGTCTCCATACACAATCTCCTCGTAGTCGGCGCTCTCCATATTGTCCATTGCAAAGGAAGGCTCGGGCATCTCGTCGTCCATGCCTAATCCAGACAGCGCCGTGTCGAGTGCGTCTTCACGCTCCTCGCGCTCTGTCCGGGCCTCGAAGTCCTCGTCGGCGGAGTCGTCGCCCATGCCGGCAGTGCCCTCGGCGCCTGCCATCATGGCATCAACATGGTCGGCGGTCTCCAGTGCCGGGTTGTCGTCCAGCTCTGCCTTGATGCTCTGTTCCAGCTCAGTCAACGGCATTTCCAGCAGATGAATCATCATCATATGCTGCTGAGTGAGTTTCTGCTGTTGCACAAGCTTCTGCTCCTGAATCTGCTCCTGTCTCTGTGTTATTGCCATTGTGAATGTTTACCTGCTGCCCGTTTGTCACTTGAAGTAGTCTTTCAGCTGTGCCGCCAATGCCGCCAGAGCCTCCGGGTTGTCGTTGCCGTATCTGTTCCAGATGTCCTGACAGGGGCACATCAGCGGACTTACCACAAATGCCTCGCGCTTAAGATAGGGGTCGCAAATCTGGAATATCTCCATAACCTCGGTAACATTGGATGGCTTCAGTTTAAGAAGTTGCGCCAGTTCTACCACCTCGGGGGTCTCGTCGGTCATGGTAATGGGTGTGAGACGGAAGTAAAGGTCGAGTATCACGATGAGCATCACGGGTGTGATGTCTGTCCTGTCGGGAAGCGGACGGAAGTCTTTCTCAAATGACTCTACCGTCTCCACGCCGTCAAAGAAGAGTCCGCTGGTGCTGAATGCTTTCATAGCGCGCAACTGGCGGGCATCGCGTGTAAGGCGGCGGGGATTGTCGCCATACCTGTCCCATAGTCTTTGAATCATCGGCGAGTCTATTCTCCTTAAACGGAACATCTGCTCGTAGAGGCAGCCTGGAGGTATGTGGAGTTCCAGGCTGAGGTCCACCATGCCGCGGGAGTACATGGGTTTTACTCCGACGGGCTTGCGTTGGTAGAGCTGCATCAGCAGCACCCAATATTCGTCTGACCACAGGCTGTGCATTGTCGTTTGTGTTAAGATGATGTTTATAATGCCCTTGCGCCATACGGCAGAGGGTGTTTCTTTTCATTGCAAAGATACAATAAAGAATTGAGAATCAAATTAATAATGGGCGGTAAATAACAGAGGGGCATGGCATTTTTGCCGCCGCCGGGTGGCATTTGGCATTGAGGGCGGCTCAGCCGGATGCCGTTGGCATGCCGGGACGGCAGCTGCAAGGGGATGGCTCATGCCGCATAACGGCGGCGGCGGTGTCATAAGGCAGCAGGGTGATTGTCGCCCCTGGCTGTGACTGATGCCTGAACGCGTGCCGGATGATGCCTTAACGCAACGCAAAAGGTCATCAAACATAACTCGTTTGATGACCTTTTTCTACAGGCTTTATATCTATCTGATTATCAGTGCTATACAAATCCGACTACATCTTTGCGGCTGTTTGATGTGGAATGAAGTTCTTTTGCTGCCGCATGTGGCTCTCGCTTGTATGCTCTGATGTGTTCTCTTATTTTCTCTTTCCACCGAAAGTGCCGCCTCGGTTGGTTGTCACCTTCTGCGTGTTGTCGTGAGAACCGCCTCGGTTTGTTGTCACTTTAGGGGTGTTGTCACGTGAGCACCTCGGTTGTTTGTCACTTTCGGAGCGCTGTCATGATGCCCTCCGTTGGGCCTCACATTGTTATCAGGCTTCTTGTTGGTGGTGCGCCAGTTGTCGCTGTTGCCCGGACGGTTGCTGCCCGGATGGCTGCCTGACGGCTTGTGGATAACGGTCATCTTATGACTGTTGTCGAATGTGCGTCCTTTATACCAGCTCTTGTTACCGTTGTTGCGCCAGTTGTGTGCGCCCTTGTATGTGGAATATACCGTCGGACGGCCGTAGTAGAAGTGCGAACGGTTGGTGTATCTGGTGTATATGCTGTATCTCCAGCCTGAGTTCCAATATACGGGGCGGTAGAAATAGTCAATACTGCGGTAGCGGTTATACTGCCAGTTGTTCAGGACATAGCCGAGATCGATGTCGCGGCGGGTCCAGCCACTGCCGTAGATGTCGCTTGATGAGCGGAGACTCAGGAAATAGTCGAGGTTTATCTCATATACTGCGTCATACTGACTTACGGAGAGCTGCAGCTCGTAGGCCATCTTATCGGTGAGGAACAATGACTCGGTGCGTGACTGACTGAGGCTCATTCCGCTTATGCTTAACGTTGTGGTGAGCATTACTGTGAGTGAAAGTAAAATCTTCTTCATGACATTTTCGTTTTAAAGGTTATACTTCTTGTTTACTAACTCTTTTTTCTACTGCAAAGAAAGCAATATAAAACGGACTGCGCAAAATGTTTTCCCTAAACGCAAGGGGAGTTTCCCTAAACACGGGAGGGGAAACACCTGAGTTTCGGTTTTTTAACAAACAAATATCGTTTTGTGAACATATTGTGCACCATTTGATGCTATTTTTGCACCGGTTGATGTGAATAACTAAAACTGAATGGCTCAGAAAAGGACACACTCGGGTGTGCGGGATAACTTATCTACACCTTATATATAATATATAGGTATTATTAACACTAAAAGAAAAACTAAGAGAAGACATGGAAAACGTAACCAACAAGGAGAGAGGAAACATGAAAACACTGGAGACAAAATGCCGTGAGAGAATGACGGAGGACGTGAGAAAACTGATAAACGGCGAGAAGGAGAGTTGCCAGAGATGGTGCACCTGCAACACGGATCTGATAGAGGGCATTTACATCGCATATCTGTCGGAGAGCATTATGACAACTGAGGGAAATCCGATGTCGTTCAAGGAGATGGTGACTATGGCTTACAACGTGCTCGGAACAAAGCAACCGGCAAACCCAAGGGCGTATGTTTACAGGGCACAGACACGCAAAGGAACAAGGCAATATTCACTTATCAGAAGATGTATGAACATGCACTACTACTAAAACAGTGAAAAATCGCACCTTACAACACACTGATACTCAACACATTATGAAATGTATCGCATTGTGTATCGTATTGTGTATCGCATAGATTTTTGGCGCACAAGAACATTCTTCATACCTTTGCACATGTCAACACGGAACTGACACCAATTCAGGCAGGAGCGCACCGGTTAAGCTCCGGGCAGGAAGCGGAGAGGGAAAGGGGCGACAACATGAAAGCTTTCAGAAAAAACAACACAAAAAGAGATTAACAAAAACTAAAGTATTAACAATTAAACTAAAAAGAAAGGAAATAATATTATGGCTGTTTTTTATAAACTATATCAAGACAACAGAAGCAATGCGAAGAACAAAGGACACTGGTTTGCAAGAACTGTGATGACCAGCACTACTACAATAAACGACCTGGCAGACATCATGCAGAACAACTGCACACTGAAGAGAGCGGACATCCTGGCGGTGATAAGCGAGCTGGTGGAGGTGATGACAACTGAGTTGCAGAACTCACACAAGGTGAAGATAGACAGACTCGGGTCTTTCAAGATAGGCGTAAGCTCAAAAGGCTCGCCAACAGTGAAGGAGTTCAACGTCACAAACAACATCAAGGACCTGCACGTTTTGTTCCAGCCTGAGGTGAAAATAGACAGCAACCGCAACAGGGTAAGAAGCTTCGTGTCGGGATGTAACATACAAGAGCTGCCTAAGAACACCGTTGTTGAGGAGGAGGAAACTGACGGACAATAATAAGCAGTGACCTAAGGCACAGGGCACTCTATGCCTGAGACAGAGCAGGAGTGCCCACAACCTGAGAACAAAACATAACTAACTAAACTAAAAAAGGAGAATAATCATGAGTGAGATAAAACTGAACGACTGGAAAGTAATAATAAAAGTGATAATCGCCATAGCGTCTGCCATACTGGGAGCAATAGGTGCTAACGGAGGAGACGGCGATAATGAGGAATAAAGATTGGGAAAAAGTTCTGATAATTCTAAGAATAATTCTTATCCTTTCAACACTTGTCACAATGATGAGTTGGACTTTGTGAAAAGTCTTTTGTAAACCAAAACAGGGTGCGTCTTTCACAAGACACACCCTGTTTGCTTAAAAAAATAACTACTAATTACTACTATTGTGTACAAACTAAAGTCTAAAAAAAATGCCGCCGGATGTTAACCCCGTGGGGAAAACCCCGACGGCAGATTCCTGATACTTGTCCAACCATCCCTTATTTGGACAAATGACAACAATCATCTTACCCTAAAAAATTCATCCCTGTCACCTCAAACGGTTTTTAATTAATTGCACCATAAAATCGTATTTGATTTGAATGGCTATGATTTGTGTGACTTAAATTTCACATTGCAAAGGTAAAGAACAATTAAAATTATAAGGTGGAAAAATACACATAATGGCGACTCATTATTGCACTTCTCTAATTTTACACCCTTTTAGTCATTTTTTTACACCTTTTACCTGTATCGGAGAATGAAAAAATAACATGGAAACAGATACTAACATGTATTTTTATGCGTTTATAGTATATAATAATGAAAATTCAACAAGGATATTACAAGTTGCAAACATGGTGCGAAACAAGGAAAGAAACGCTGTGGAGCGATGAATGATACATAAAAAACAACAAAAAAATGGCAATAAAATACACACGTAAGGAAGAATTATGGAACACGTGGTCACATGCCGCAGGCATTATGATTGGTGTCATAATAGGCGTACTTTTTATCATTATGTGTGTAAAAGCCGACAACAAATGGGCACAGGCAGGGGTATTGCTTTACCTCTTCGGGATGCTCTGCTCATACATAGCCTCTACCGTTTATCATGCTCTGCCACGCAGAAGCAAATGGAAGGAGAAGCTGAGACGATGGGACCATGCTGCCATATACTGGCATATTGCAGGCAGTTATTCGCCGCTGACGCTTATCGCCCTGAGGGAGGAAGGATACTGGGGATGGAGCCTTCTGATATTTATCTGGACTTGTGCCATCATCGGAACGGTGATGAGTTTTGTCCGATTGAAAGACCACAGCAACCTTGAGACAATATGTTTCGTGGGCATGGGGCTTTCTGTTCTGGTTGCTTTCAAACCGCTCATCGACACTGTAAGCACTGCGGCTGTTGTATGGATTGTAGCAGAGGGAGTATGCTACATAACGGGAGCGATATTCTACAGCCTCAACAAACAAAGATTCATGCACAGCGTTTTCCACTTCTTCGTGCTCGCAGGATCGGTTTGTCACATTGTAGCTGTATGGGATGTGCTTATCTCATACTTATAAATAAGGGTTATGACAGAGTGAGAGCATAGCCTGACCTTTACCTAACGGGAATCAGAATTTATATTTCAATTGTACTTCTATGTCTGTCATGGAGGAGTGGTTTATCTGCTGATAGCTGCTGCTTATCTTGTCTCTGTCAAAGTAATTGGTTGTTCCTGCCTTCGCGGTAATCATAAGACGGGGTGTGATATTGCCCCGCATAAGCAACGAATAGCGGATACCTTCCCCGTAAAAGGCAGGAAACGAGAAGTCGTACATCATTCCTTGCTCGTAGATATATAACCTGCTGTCGTAGCTGTCGGTATTGAAATAACCGAAGACGGCACCGAAACGGAGCTTATCTGACAAGCGAAGGGCTGCATACTGGCTGATCATCCACCCGAAACTGTCATCCTTGTACTTGCATTTGGATATATCTGCCTGAGTCTTCAACGACCAACTGTCGGCATTGTAGGCTGCAGACACGCGGCCACGTTGCTCTACACGACGTATGAGTGATGTCTTCTCCTCATTATCACGGTCTTTTATCCGCAGCCTGTAACGGGCTGTAAAAGCCCAGTTTCCTGGCGTATAGGCAAGGGTAAGCATATTATCAAAGGAATGTGACGCGTCTGATATCTGGTATTTCGGCCATGCGAAATAAGCATAATCGGTATAAGCCATGACGCTTAGATTACGAAGCGGGCGCCAGTTGGCACCAAGATAGATGCCGCTCTCATTCTGAACATAACCGCCTTCACTAAAACTCTGCGAGAAAAGAGAATAGTACTTATATGAATAAAAGCGCTGAACTGCAAGGAGATCAAGCCTGTCTGAGGCACGGAAACTAAGTGTGTTGATTGTTGCCAGAGCTCCACAATCGCCTGTTGCGGTCTCACCATTGAAGGATATCCTGCTGTTACGGTATCCATAATTCAAACTTATATTATAGAAATTGTCACCAGTTGCATAGTAACGACGATAAAGCGTCTCGGTCTTAGGGCTGAGACTGCGGTTGAGTGATGTGTAAATGGCTGTCGCTCCGACATGAAAGTTCTTGAATTTATACCTTATATTGGTTCCGGCAAGCCATTGGGAGGTGTTGTTTTTCTTTGACATCTCCGTCTCTGTGCGATGATATCCGTTGTCAAGAATGGTTGATATGGAACTGTCTTTATTGAGAGTGGCATCTATTTTGCGATAAGACACGAAACCGCTGATGTCCAGTCCCTTGGAGAGTTGTACTGTTGCTGCCGCTCCCTGCAGATAATTTGATGACGAGCGGGACGAATGCGGACGTATATTATACGATTGTTTGCCCAGGGATGTAAGCATGGCGACCTTGCCAAGAGTGAAATCATTGTTTATCACCAAACCCATTCCAAAGTTCACCCTATACCTTCCAACAACGAGATTCTTTATTCTTCCCAGTTTCTTCAGCTGAAGATAAAAAGAATAATGGTCATATCCGGCACTATTCTTATGCGCAAAGAACGGCTCTCCTGAATCCTGGGCGCCAACGACTCCAAGCCTGAAGTAATCGCCGTAGGTCATGTCATAGCGCACATTATGCTTGTACTTATAACCCAGATAACCATCTTTGTCACCCTTACGGCTGTATGTTGGAATCTTACCTGTTGCCATAATCTCGTGATGCGCGTTGCCAAGCATCTTGCCAACAGACGGGAATGACTCTTTCTCCGGGTCTCCAATATAAACGAAATAACCAAGAAGCATCCGCTTGTTATGACCTATCGACTCTATCATGGACAACTCTCCCATTGTCTTCAATGGTCCATATTGATATATGTAGGCGCTGATGTCTTCTATATCCTTTTCGTTCAGAAACGGAATGAGCATAAGATCTTCTCTCGTTGCTGTGTTAATATTTATCGGATTGTCATCAAGGTCGCATAAGATATCATACACCGATTGCAACGATGATGATTCTATATCTTCAAGTTCAGCCAACTGATAGAAATATTTCTCCCACGCCTGCGAGTCCTGTGCTTTTACAATAACAGACAATAATACAAATATCACCAGCAAGAAGTATCTTTTCATAGTTGTGTTTTTAAGGTTCGTTATTTTCAGAGCCGCTACAACCTGTAACAGGTTTCAAGCCCGGAAGGTTTCATTCAATAGTACTTATCCAAGGAGCATGGAACACAAACAAGGCATACCTCATCCTTGTGAACCACAGACTTTATATACTCTGATGTGCAGGCAATCAACAAAAGACCTGGCGTTCAGGCAACACACAAAGCCCATTACATAAAATCCGACACAGGTATAAAATCCTAATCAGAGGGTTATTTATAAAATATCTGGCAGCAGACAATATCAAAATGTCCGCTACCAGATAATATTATAGGAATAGATTCATCATTTAATACCTGCTAAAAGATAATTACACTACTTCCCAAGTGTCATTGGTCTCAAGCAGTTCCATGAAGTTGTGATACTTCTTCTGACTGCTCACCTCTGCCAACTGCTCATGAACGGCATCGTCGTAGGTCGGTGCTTCAACGTCGCGGATAACGCCGAGGGCTACAGGGAAACCGCTCTCGTTGTCCATCATGGCAAGCTTCAACTGGAGTGTGTTGTCCTCGCAATGGGCATCGTGAACAAGAATATCGTCAATAGTATATCCATCCTTGCCTATCTCAACGACCTTCAAGCCGAAACCTTCCTGAACGAGTCCGAACTCATTGTTCTCACCGAACACGAGCTTCTCACCGTGACGAACATAGATGGCATTCTTCTTGCGACCTTCCTTGTTATATATCGGGTCGTAGCAACCATTATTGAAGATGACGCAGTTCTGGAGAATCTCACATACAGACGCACCCTTATGCTTATATGCCGCCTTCAGCACCTCAACGGTCTCGGCATTGTCGGTAGCCACCGAGCGGGCGAAGAAATGACCGCGCGCGCCGAAGCACAACTCTGCCGGACGGAACGGGTCTTCTACTGTTCCGTAAGGACTTGACTTGCTCACGAAGCCGCGTGGCGATGTTGGAGAGTACTGTCCTTTGGTAAGTCCGTAGATACGGTTGTTGAGCAGAATCATGTTAAGGTCGATATTACGGCGCATGGCGTGGATGAAATGGTTGCCACCGATAGCCAGTCCGTCACCGTCGCCACTAATCTGCCACACACACAGGTTTGGGTTAGCCACCTTAGCACCTGTGGCGATGGCTGCCGCACGACCGTGGATGGTCTGCATTGCGTAAGTATTGACATAGTATGGCAGACGGCTTGAACATCCGATACCTGAGATTACTGCCATGTCGTGTGGAGCTACACCCACCTCCGCCATTGCCTTATGCAATGATGCGAGGAAGAAGTGGTCGCCACAACCAGGACACCAACGTGGCTGTCCTTTTTTATAATCTTGGGCTGTATATTCACACATATCTTTAATTTTTTAAATTATACAAAGTATATTTTTTATAAACACAACGAATTTAACTAATTAAACGAATTATTCTTTAGTTCATTAATTCGATTGTGCAGTTTACTCACATATTTTTTTATATTTGTACACAACGAATTTAACTAATTAGACGAATTATTCTTTAGTTCATTAATTCGATTGAAATTTGGCAATCGCTCGAAACGTAAAGACAATTCACCAAAATTAATCAATAAAGCCAATGGACTTTGTGACACCTTTGCATAGTTTATAGCCTGCGACCGATGGATATCTTCCAATTCTTTTACCGCTTTCAATTCAACTATTATGCAATCAAAACAGACAAAATCTGGTTTAAAAACAGTTCCCGTCTTCTCACCCTTATAAATCACAGATAGTTCTGGCTCACGAACATAAGAGATATTATTATTTCTAAACTCAATCTCCAGGGCATCTTGATATACTTTTTCTGTAAATCCACATCCGAGCTCACGATGCACACTCATTGCTGCACCTATAATCTCATGGACTTCCATTCTATATAACAAATCCCCCATTATAATTCGTTTAATTCGATTAATTCGTTGTCGTAAATATAATTAGTTGTTTAGTATCTCTTCGAAAGAACCAATAAGAGAGCTTGTAACGAAGGGTTGTCCCTTAACCTCATTATACTGATAAGGTGCGAAGCCATCAACATTGGCACGGAGCCATGTAGCAAGCTGACCGAGGTTCTGTTCTGCCACAACCACCTTCTTGTACTTCTTAAGCACCTCTGCCGTGTTCTTTGGCAGCGGATTGATGTACTTGAACTGTGCCAGTGCAACCTTGTTGCCCTGCTTGCGCAACTCGTCCATGGCACTGTACAGATGGCCGTATGTGCTGCCGAAACCGACAATGAGCAGGTCGGCATCCTCGTCACCCTCAACCTCAAGGTCTGGTACAGGAATCTTTGCCACCTTCTCGGCACGCAGACGACACATCATGTCGTGGTTGTCTGGGTCGGTAGAGATAGCACCTGTCTTGCCGTCCTTCTCCAAACCGCCAAGGATATGTGTGTATCCTTCCTGACCAGGCACTGCCCAGTAGCGCACCTTGCTTTCCTCGTCGCGGAAATATGGGGTGTAGTTGCCCTTCATCTCTGGTGTGGCATAGTGAGGAGCTATGGCTGGCAGCTCGTCCATTGTAGGCAGTTTCCATGCAGCAGAACCGTTAGCTATGAACGCATCTGTAAGCAGAATCACCGGTGTGAGGTGCTCCAGAGCTATCTTTGACGCAGCGTATGCAGCATCGAAGCAGTCGGTAGGACTGGTGGCTGCTATTACCGGCATCGGACTCTCTCCGTTACGGCCGTACAATGACTGCAGAAGGTCTGTCTGCTCGCTCTTTGTTGGCAGACCTGTTGACGGACCGCCACGCTGAACGTCGATAATAACCAATGGCAGCTCGTCGATAACGGCGAGGTTGATGGCCTCCGACTTCAGACAGATGCCAGGTCCTGATGTTGATGTGGCTGCCAGAGCACCAGCGAAAGCAGCACCAACAGAACTTGCGCAACCACTGATTTCATCCTCGCACTGTACTGTGATGACGCCACATGACTTGTGCTTTGACAGTTCGTGCAGGATGTCTGTTGCAGGAGTGATAGGATAAGAACCGAGGAAGAGGCGCAAACCGGCCTTCTCTGCAGCTGCAATAAGTCCGTAGGCTGTTGCCTTATTACCTGTGATGTCCATATAGCGGCCCTTAACCTTGTCCTTTGACTCTATGCGATAGGTGGCAGGAACGCTGGCATGAACATTATGACCGTAGTCATAGCCGGCCTGTACCACCTTGATATTGCTTTCTGCTATGGCAGGCTTCTTGGCGAATTTCTCGCGCAGGAAGTTGTTTACAAGTTCCAAATCGCGATTGAACAACCAGCACACCAAGCCAAGTGCAAACATGTTGCGGCACTTCAGCATGGCCTTGTTGTCCATTCCGCTGTCAGCAAGACAGTCCTTCACCATCTGTGTGATAGGGCAAGCCACCACCCTGTCGCTGTCGATACCCATCTCGCCGAGATAATCCTCAGTCTTGAACTGAGCCTTCTCGAGGTCCTTCTGACCGAAGCTGTCGGTATCGATGATGATTGTTGCCTGAGGCTTGGCAAATTTATACTGTGTCTTCAGCGCTGCCGCGTTCATTGCTACGAGAACGTCGCACTTGTCACCTGGAGTATAAACCTTGCCTGCACCAATGTGAACCTGAAAACCAGACACACCCGTCAACGAACCTTGTGGGGCGCGGATGTCTGCCGGATAGTCCGGGAACGTAGAAATACCATTACCTACGGTTGCTGAAACCGTGGAAAAAATGTTACCTGCAAGCTGCATACCGTCGCCCGAGTCGCCCGAGAAACGCACTACAACTTGATCCAATTCTTTTACTTCTAATTTTTCTGCCATCTTTATATAGCTTTTTAAACTTATCCTATAAATAATAAGGTGTAAAGGTCTTAAAGTTTATTGAATTATCAAAATGTTTTTAAATAAAAATGCAATTATTCGTGTTAATTTATGCATTTATGCAGAAAAAACTGCATTTTTATTAGTTTTTACGCATCAAATATGTCAATTGCTATTCTCCGCACACTGCCTCGTTGCGGGTCTTTCAAAGCAGCCACCGCACCTTTGTGCCTTGCTCCCCAGCACATGGATTTCTGATGAATATGCAATATGTCGCAACAGCCTCGGAATGCCGACGGGAAAATTGCGAGAACGCATGTTGCATGAACGTGAAAAAACGGCACAGGAATTGGCAAAGTTCAAAATTATTTTCAAAAAATCAGTACGCAGGCATTTACAGCACGCTGCCGCATGACAAGAAATGAGCATTCTCATGCACACAATCAGCGCGGAATGATGAGTTATTGTAGTCGCAAATGTAACACACTGACAAACAGAAGGTTACAAAATAAGGCGCATCTCCTTGACAAGAAATATCTATTCTTTCGCCTCATCATCGCATATTAACGGCGGTGCCATTACATATTAACGACCACAGCATCGCAACGTCATGGCGGAATGATGGCTTTGTCACGGCAGTGCCATAAAATAGCCATCGCGCCATGATGGCATTGTTATCATACCGCAATGGCATAGTAATCGCAGCGCCGTCTCATATGCAACCATACCGCCATTCCGCCTCCATGATGATGCCATGGCATAGGAATGGCAAAGGCATCGATTAGGAGTAATGCAATTATAGGCACTAAAGCAACTATGGAAAACACAAAAATTATTGCTGAAAAAATCGCTTTACGCCAATTGTCAGGCATCTTTTGGGTTTGTTAACACTGAGTGACGGGCTTACGACAGCTGTTTGAAGACCGCAAAAGGGCATCTTTCGCATAGGGTGAAACTCTATTTCGGAAGTTGCGTTTGTCAAAAAAAAAGAAAAAAATCACGCTTGTCCGCCAGCATTATTTTCCTGTCATGCAGAACATCGGGAAACTATATGGCAGACGCAGAACGTCGCTTACGGAAAGAGCATGAAAAAACAGCGACTGCAAGCCGCATAGCCTGCAATCGCTATCCACAACGTCAACCGCATCAGCAGACCGGCAAAAGGCGCAACAGGCAGACACCCAGCCAGTGCGCACATATATGCCGCCAAGCATCCCGCCGGCTTAATTTCAGTCGTCGGCAAGAATAAAGTCAAGCTGTTTCTTCTCCAGATTAGCCTTCACAACCTGTATCCTCACTGCATCGCCGAGCTGATATTTGTTATGATGATGCCTTCCCACGAGGCAATAGTTGCGCTCGTCAAACTCATAATAATCATTGTCAAGGTCGAACATCGACACCATTCCCTCGCAATGATTCTCGTCTATCTCACAATAGATGCCATAGGATGTTATGCCGCTGATGTGCGCATCATACACGTTTCCAATCTTGTCTGACATAAACTCCACCATCTTGTACTTTATGGAGTCGCGCTCTGCATTCTGGGCTATCTGCTCCATGTCGCTCGAATGCTCACAATACTCCTCATACAAATCTCTGTTGGCGCTCCTGCCTCCCTGCTGATAGCGTGTCAGCAGGCGGTGCACCAGCATGTCGGGATAACGTCGTATAGGACTGGTGAAATGGGTATAATAGTCGAAAGCCAGTCCGTAGTGCCCTATGTTATACACCGAGTACTTAGCCTTCATCATAGCCCTGAGCGCAACGGTCTGTATCACGTTATGCTCCTTCCTGCCCTCGCAGTCGTCCATCAGCTTGTTCATGCTTCGCGATATCTCACCCTTGGTTCCGCTGGTCTTTACCTTATAACCGAACTTAACAACAAACTCGCGCAGAGTCTCAAGCTTTGTAGGGTCTGGCATGTCATGTATTCTGTATGGCAATGTCTTCACCTTCTCTCCCTTAGCCACCTTTCCTATGCCCTCGGCAACGGTTCTGTTGGCCAGCAGCATGAATTCCTCAATAAGCTTGTTGGCGTCTTTCGACTTCTTGAAATAACAGTTCGTAGGCTTTCCTGTCTCGTCAATGTCAAACCTTAGCTCCTCTCTGTCAAACTTCACCGCACCATTCTTGAACCTGGCGGCACGCAGTTTCTTAGCCAGCAAGTCCAGCATCACAAGCATGTCGGCATGCTCGCCCTTATAGCCTTCCTTGCCGGGAGACGGAGCAGGCATGCCGGTTCCGTCCACAACACCGTTCATCTCAAGAATCTCCTGCACCTCCTCATAGGCGAAACGGCGGTCGCTCTTGATAACAGTGTGCACCAGGCGCCAGTCTTTCACATCAGCCTCCTCGTCCATAGTGAATATAACGCTATAGGCGAGTTTCTCCTCGTCGGGTCTCAGCGAGCATATAAAGTTGCACAATCTCTCCGGCAGCATCGGTATGGTGCGGTCCACCAGATAGACGCTCGTGGCTCTCTTGTATGCCTCCTTGTCTATCACCGACCCCTCGGTGACATAATGTGATACGTCCGCAATATGCACACCAACCTCCCACAACGAGCCTTTGATGCTCTTCTTGCGTGAACCCTGTCCGGCGTCAAGCCTTCTTATGCTCAGTGCGTCGTCAAAATCCTTTGCATCCTTAGGGTCGATGGTGCAGGTGAAGACATCTCTGAAGTCCTCTCTCTCGGCAAGGTCCTTCTCGGTTATCTCACCGCTTATTCTCTCAGCGGCAGCCGTCACATTCTGAGGATACTTGTAGGGCAGGCCGTATTGCGCCAGTATGGAGTGCATCTCCGCATCGTTCTCTCCGGATTTTCCCAGCACATCCACCACCTCGCCAATCACATTCTTGTTCTCGTTGGAAGGCCATTGCACAATCTTCACCAGCACCTTGTCGTTATGCTCTCCGCCTTTCAGCTTCTTCTTTGGCACGAAGATATCATGTGCGAAGATATTCCCGTCTGGTATCATAAACGCGAAATCGCGCTCCACCTGCAAGCGGCCGACAAAACTGTCGTGTGCCCTCTCTATGATTTTTGTGACCATGGCCTCCTTGATGTGATTCTTGCGGCGTGCCATAAACATCACCTCCACCCTGTCGCCGCTAAGCGCAAACATGGAGTTTCGCTCTGCCACAAACACAGGCTTGTCGCTGTTGTCGGGAATAAAACTGTTCTTTCCGTTGCTCTTTCTCACAAAACGGCCCGTCTGTACTTGTCCCTTGGTGTTCAGACGGTATGCGTTCATAGCCACCTTGGATATGAAGTCGTCCCATGCCATTTCCTCCATGACATCCACCGCAAGCATTTTCATGGGATGGGTGTCAAGGTTCAGCTGCCTGAAAATGTTCTTGAACGAAATATTCTCGTCTGGATGCTGTATGAAGAAATCCTGCAGCAACTCTGCCATCTGCCTCTTGTTCAGACGTCGTCTTGTGTTTTTTGCCTTTGCCATAACATTCGTATTATGTTAGTTATTATTACAGGCGCATCCTGTCATCACGTTATACAACAGCGACATGCCATTTGTATTCTATTAGCAAAGTAACGAAATTATCCTGAAAAATCATTTATCCTTTATGATTATTTTGCTTTTTTATGCCTAAATGCAACATGCTTTGAGTAATAATCATGACAAACTTACGTCTTTTTAGAGCGAATAAGGCTTTTTTGCATTAACTTTGCACACATATTTTATATATTACTACGCAAGCATAGCATACCCATGCCTTTTACAACGGATGATAACATCGTGCTATGCGCATAATACAGATGATGGAACAAAACAGTATTCTTATTACAGGAGCCACGGGGTTCATAGGAAGTTTTATAGCCGAGGAGGCTCTGAGAAGAGGAATGGACGTGTGGGTTGCGGTACGACAGACAAGCAGCAGGGAGTATCTCCAGGACACACGCATACATTTTCTTAAGCTCGACCTTAACAGCACGGAGAGAATGATGGAGCAGATGGCAGGGCTCAGCTTTGACTATGTGGTACATGCCGCGGGCATAACAAAAAGCACTGACGCCTCTGACTTCTACCGGATAAACACCGAGGGTACAAAGAATCTTGTACAGGCATTGGTGCATCTGGGCATCAATCTCAGCCGATTTGTATATATCAGCAGCCTCAGCGTATGCGGCCCTGTAAGAGAGGAGGTGCCTCACACAGAGATAAAGGAGGACGACGAGCCACAGCCAAACACCATATACGGAAAGAGCAAACTGCTGAGCGAGCAATACCTCGAGTCGCTGCAGGCATTCCCTTTTGTCATCCTGCGACCGACGGGCGTTTACGGACCGCGTGAGAAGGATTATTTCATGATGGCAAAAAGCATCGCGAGCCATATAGATTTCGCCGTAGGATACAAACCTCAGCATCTTACATTCGTCTATGTGCAGGACGTGGTACAGGCAGTGTTCCTTGCCATGGAGCGCGATGTATGCGGAAGGAAGTTCTTCATAAGCGACGGCAACGCTTATCACTCAAAGGCATTCAGCGACCTCATAAAGCAGGAGCTGGGCGTCAGCTCACTGCTGCGCATAAAGGCTCCTATATGGATGCTGCGCGTCATAACATTCGTAGGGGAGCATATAGGACGCCTGACAGGCAAGCCCACGGCGCTGAACAACGACAAGTACAACATCATGAGGCAGCGCAACTGGAAATGCGACATCACACCGGCAAAGGACGAACTGGGATACATCCCGCAGTATGATCTGAAGGATGGAGTTCATCTTACCATGGAATGGTATAAGGATAACGGATGGATAAAACAGACAAGCTAATAACAAGAAAGACAAGAGCAACAATGATAAAATTCATAAAAAAACTTTTCCTACTGGAGAAGAAACCAAGTAAAGGACTGCTGGCTGCTGAATGGATAATGCTGGCATATATGCTTTTCACCATCGTCTTCATGGCGCTCAACTACTCTAAGCTAACTCATCCCGGTGAAATGATATGGGGCCGCGGATGTATACTCGTCATAACAGCAGTACTGTGGGGACTTTACAGAATACTACCCTGCCGACTGACACGGTTCCTGCGCATTGCCATACAGCTGGCATTCCTCGGCTGGTGGTATCCTGACACTTACGAGCTTAACCGTGTGTTGCCTAACCTCGACCATGTATTCGCACAATGGGAGCAAAGCATCTTCGGACTGCAGCCGGCATTAGTATTCCATCAGACATTCTCAAGTCCTGTATTCAGCGAGATGATGGATATGGGATACGCCTCTTACTACCCCATGATTCTGCTCGTTACATTATTCTACTTCCTGTTCAGGTATAACGAGTTTGAGAAGGCGGCATTCGTAATACTCACGTCGTTCTTCATCTTCTACGTCATCTTCGTGCTCGTGCCTGTAACGGGTCCTACTTTCTATTTCAAGGCGGTTGGCATTGACAACATAGTGAACGGCGTGTTCCCTAACGTAAACGACTATTTCAACACACATCAGGAGTGCCTGCCAAGCCCGGGACATCACGACGGACTGTTCTATAAAATGGTGGAAGGTGCAAAACAGGCTGGCGAACGCCCTACGGCAGCCTTCCCAAGCAGCCACGTGGGTATAACAACCGTGCTCGTACTGCTGGCATGGCATACCGGCAACCGCAAGTTCTTCTGGCTGCTCGTTCCATTCTTCACTCTCATGTTCTTCGCCACCGTGTACATACAAGCCCACTATGCTATTGATGCCATTGCCGGACTCTTCACCGGTGCCTTGCTCTACTATACTCTGATGGCAACAGGAAAGAGAATGGGAATGAAATGATAAAGCGGGAACCTCATACGAATCCCCGCTAATAGAAACAAATATGGATACAGTAAACAACGAACGATGGTTGTCGTTCACGTTATAAAAGATAAAGGGCACTCCTTTCGGGATGCCCTTCTTTTTTGCTTATTTCTTTATCTCAAACACCTTGGCATTTACGCTGGCGTTCTTCTTTATTCCACTTATCTGGTATAATGTGCTGTTGCCGTTGAACTCGTCCATCTGCATGCGTGTCAGCAGTTTTGTTGTAGGATGATATACGAGTACAATCTTTGAATAGCCGCGTGCCGACTTCTTCTCAGTCTTCAGTGTCACCGTTATGCCGTCGGCAGTCTGTGCCGTCGTAAGCTTAGCCTTGTTCTCTGCCGCCAGTGTCTGCACCTTGCCGTGAACACAGTATAGCAGTGTGTTGCTAAGGCTGCGCATCATTTTGTTCTTTGTTGTATTGAAAAGACTCTTCTTCTTTCCGCGCTGCATGAAAAACTGCGAGCCGTTGATTGTAAGGTTGTCGGTTGAAGGCTTCTGATATACCATCGCCATCTTGTCGGCGCCCTGCAGATATATAGTACCCTCCGACTTCACCGATGTCTTCTTTGCCTTCAGTGTCTTTGTCTGCACGAAGTGTGCCTCCAGCGACTTCACCGTTGCGTTGGCTTTCTCTATCCCTGACAGCAATGCCTTGTCTTGCGCCTGTGCGGCAAGTGTGCATAACACGGTGAACAATATTAAAAATATCCTTCTCATGATGTGTATCCTTTCTGTTGTTTAAATATTATGTGTACAGACCTCCGTTGATGGAAATGCACTCACCTGTGATATATGCCGCCTTGTCTGATGCAAGGAATGCCACCAGCTCAGCCACCTCGTCAGCCTCGCCGAACCTGTTAAGAGGAATATTCTTCTTCAGTTCCTTCTCATCAAGTCCGTCAACCATGTCGGTGCGTATGAATCCAGGCGCAACAGCGTTCACCGTCACACCCTTGCGTCCCACCTCCTGCGCCAGTGCCTTTGTAGCGGCAATAAGTCCGCCCTTGCTGGCAGAGTAGTTGCATTGTCCTGGCAGACCTTTCATTCCTGACAGCGACGCCATGTTGATGATGCGTCCGCGCTTCTTTACGAGCATTGGCTGCAGCAACGGACGTGTGACGTTGTAGAAACTATGCAGGCCTATCCCCAACACCTTGTCCCAGTCGGCTGGCTCCATCCACAACATAAGATTGTCTTTTCTTATGCCGGCATTATTCACAAGCACCTCTACAAATTCTCCGCTGTGTGACTCCTGCCATGCCTCAATGGCAGCTACTGTGGCAGCATTGTCGCTGACATCAAACTTCAGAAGCTCTCCATCGCTGCCTGCCTCTCTCACCATTTGCAGTGTCTTTTCTGCCTCCTCGTCATTAGAGACATAGTTGATTACTATTTTATATCCCATCTGTGCGAGTTTGACACACACCGCACGACCTATTCCGCGGCTTCCGCCGGTAACTAATGCATATCCCATTTTATTTAATGTTTAATTTCTGAATATTAATGTTTAGAAGTTAAGGGACAGGAACTGTTTTCATGTCATTATTTCAGTTTGAGCTCCTGACGTATCTTGTCCATTCCCAATATCTCGGCACATGTGAGGAAGGCTGTCATAGACACTCCCAGCACTCCATGCAGGTTAAGACTCTGCCCTGTCTGCAGCAGATTTTGTATCGGCGTGCGTGGTGTAAGCACCGTGAACATAGGATTGTTGTAGTCTTTCCTTATGCCGTATGCACATCCTTCAGCACTTGCCGTATAACTATGGTATGACAATGGCGAACTTGTATATACGTGGTCTATGGCATCGCGCAGTGCGGGCAACGTCTTCTCCACAAGCCTCAGACAGTCCTCTGTCTTATGCTGTTTGTACTCCACGTAGTCGTCACCACGCCTTCCCACAGGCAGATAGGCCCACTTTTTCACTTCCTCCCAACTCATCGGAGAGAGAAGGTCTATGTTTGCGGCAGTAGTGCAGCCATCTTCCGGTACAGAATAGTTGACAAGCACACTTTCTGTTGCCGTTGTCTTTACATTCCACAGGTCTGCCTCAGGCTTATGTATGTATATGTTCTTATTGAGATAAGGCATTGCCCCTGGTTTCAGCCTGATGTTTGCAGTGAACATACCGAATGTGTTTGCAAGCGATGCTATGCGCTTGCGGTATGAGTTGCGCATCTTGCGACTGCTCTCCTCAACAAGAGCCACGGTATATGCCGGATGAACACTGGAGATAACATAATCGGCGCTAATATGCTCTGTGCCTCCAATAGTTACTCCTGTCACCTGTCCGTCTGTCTCATATATCTTAGTTACCTGAGCGTTGGTTATAACCTCACCGCCCATTCTCCTTATGCTATCTGCCAGAGCATCGGCAATAAGCGCACCTCCACCCCTTAAACGCCATGCACTCCGAAGGAACGAGTCGTTAATCTGAGCAAATGTATATAGCGGAAGGGTTGGAGCATTGAGCTCCATCTTCAATGATGTGCCCGACAATACCTTACGCAACAGGGGGTCGCCAATGGTATCATTGATAAACTGATAGGCAGACTGCTGGAAGAGAGAGCCACTGAGATTGGTGCCCTCTGCGCCAAAGGTTGTGAATATGTTGTCGCCAACTTGCTTCAACAATGACGTGAAGCGTAGCAAGTTTTCTCTCTCATGCGGAAACTCACGGGCAAGGGTCTCAGCAAACCTCGCGTGCCCATTAGCGAAGTGAAAATGTCTCTCGCCTATCACTACCTCATCAAAATTATCCTCATCAAGCTTTGTCCATGGTAGCGACAACAGATCAAAATAGCCGAAAAGTCTGTTGAGAGCCTCGCCTTCGCCCATGGCTCCAATATAATGGAATCCGGTATCGAAGGTAACATCGCCTCTTTTGAATGTCTGTATGCATCCGCCTATCTGCGACTCACGCTCAAGCACCGTCACTTTCATACCGTTGCGTGCCAGAATATAACCGCATTCAAGACCACCAAGCCCTGCTCCTATTATAACGACATTATTTCTTTTCATCAGAGAATTGCTTTGAGAAAAACCTAAAACGCATCATATACCAGAACAAAGCCGGCTGAAGAGTGTAGGTGATGAGTATTGTGGCGCTCATACCTATCAGTGTACTTATGCCTATTGACTTAATAGCTGGATGTGTGGCAAAGAGCAGTGATATGACAACGGTTATCAATACCAATGCCGAGAAGAATATTGCCGTCTTATGATAGGTCAGAAGATTATCGTCTGCATGACGGGCCTTGGATATGAGACCTGTCATTACATATATACTATAATCAACACCAATACCGAATATAAAGGTGGCAATGATGATGTTTATAAGATTGAACTGCAAACCGAAAACAGCCATAATGCCTTGCACCACATACCAGCTGAGCGCCATAGGTATGAAGGCAATAACAGCGCATGGTATGCTTCTGAAAGAAAGAAGCAACACGACGAACACGAAAGCGGTGGATATACCAAGTATGGTATTAAAGTCGTTGTTGAGTAGGTTCACCATATCACTGGTATAATAGAACGGGTCTATTACAACGGCATGAGGTTTCTCTGCCACAATATTGCTGACAACGGACTTGTCTTCCTCGCTCATCTGCGCAGATGTGAACACCATATAGGGACCATCTGTGGTTTTTTCTATGAAGTTTGAAACAAGACTCTCTGGGAAGACATCCGCATCATAGAGCGACGATGGCTCATAGTCAGACTCAAGCATTGCATAGAACGGCTCAAAGATGTCTGTATCCACACCCGTCTCTTTTGCCGCAACGCTAACATTACGACGCACGTCGGATATGCGTTCTGCCGTCCAATAACTGCTCCATAAGCCTATACGGCGCTGTTGCTCAGATGTCGGGACAAACAGTTGGGATACTGCTTTTGAGTAACTGATGAGCTTTCCTTCCAACTGAAGAGAGTCAAGAACGGATGTCAGCACCTTATTATATATGAGAGCACTGTCAAGAGTCTCTGCGCTTACTGCATAATACATGGATGCATTTCCACCGTTGTTCTTCTCAGAATATAACTGATTTGAGCGTATAACCTTCGGTTCATTGTATCCTATGTTTCTGAGATTGCTGTCGAATGTTACCATTCCGGCAGTAAAAAGACACATAACACATACCGCCTCTATTCCCCATCTCAACCATCTGCGCTCATGCAAAGGATAGGAGTTAATGGAATCCAACACGACAAAGGCCTTCTCTGAGCGGGAACTACAACCTTTCCTGAAGAAGTGAGGCATGAAGATAAGGGCGAACAGTGTTGTGCCAATCATGGCAAAAGAGGCAAAAATACCAAAATCCTTAAGCAGCTCACTCTCTGTAAACAGCAGTCCGGCAAAGGCTCCGATGGTAGTAAGGCATCCTAAGCAAACGGGAGTTGACTGGTCTTTGAGAATTTGTATAGGATCTTCTATATATTTAGAGTGAGTGAGAATATGCAGGCAGTAGCTAAGCGCCACACCTAATACTATTGCTCCTATACCAACGACAAGCAACGACATGCTGCCCTTTATCCAGTAAACACAAGCCAGGGCAAATAGCGTTCCGTATATAACTGGTGACAGAAGCATTACAAGCGTGGACTTCTTCTTAAAGCACACACCTATAATAATACATATAATGACAAGCGATATGCCTATGGTAAGCCAGAGATCACTCTTTATCTGACGTGAGTTGAATACACTTTGTACAGGTGAACCGTGAAAAAGAATCTCAGCCTGTGGATGTTTCTCCTCAAAGGATTGGATCTCCTGTTCTATAAGTTCTATAAGTTTTGTGCCCGACTTAGAATCAAGCGAACTGAATCGCGGCGCTATGAATGCCAGTGCCACTGTTGAGTCGGGTGAGAAAAGATGGTTGTCAATAACCGCAAATCCCCCCATGCCACCTGCCAGCGACTTGCCTTGACGCAACAATGCCTTGCGTAATGCTACCGGATCCTGACTTACCATCATTGTCGCATTGCCTTCTTCGTCATCGTTGGCGATGAGTTCAGCATTTCTCTGCATCTGCTCTCTTATGCTGTCGGCAGAGAGAAGTGAGTCAAACAAAGGATAAGCCTCGTCGCTGATGAATATGGGAACATTGGTAATGGCATAGTCAAGAGCCATCATCTTCATGTCATCATCAAAAGAACAGAGTATGTTCTCTATATAATGCGTTGTGGAATCCTTCTGCAGCAGATTTCCGGTAAACTCATCACAAAGCATCGCAAGAGTGTCGGCAGTCAGATGCAATACCGTATTATCACCATTGGTCGGCCTGCTGGTAATCTGTATGAAAATCTTGTCTTTTACTCTAAGGTTTCCAAAAGCAAGGCCGCTCTCTGACGCTTTCTCCGTCTGCGGCAGCAGCTTTATGATATTCTCCTCATAATTGAGACGCAGTCCGAAAACCGCAAACAGCACGGTACTGATAACAAGCAACGTGTATAGCAGCTTTCTTCTCTTCTCAAAAAAGCGGTATATTGATATGAAAAATCTTTCCATTTAATACATTTAATATTGTTTTCTGAAAGCGATGTGTTTCTCCTGAGCATACTTATTGCCCCTCTATGCTCAATTCTGCTTTCATTTCAAGGCATGTCCCGCTGTCGTCTGAGATGTCAGCCTTCAGTTTTATGACATCCCCCTTAGGTTCTGTTGCCAGTGATATCTTAAGCCTTGAATGTGTTTGTGGTGTGATAAGTGTTGTCAACCGGCATTGCTGCAGATTGCTGAGCATAAGTTGTTTGCCGGTAAGTTGCCGGGCACATTCTATTATCATCTGTATGTTACATACTCCCGGCGATACTGGATTCCCGGGGAAATGTCCCTGATATACCATACATTCAGGATTTAGTGACACTTCGAATGTTCCTTTTCCGTCGTCAGTGACGGTTGCGTTGTCAATAGAATAGTAATCTTTTATTAGCATCTCTATCATTTGTCAATGGCATATTTCTTCTTCCACTCCTCCAGGAAAGGCGGGCATGAGGGCTCAAACTCGCCTTGCAGAGTAGTGAAGAGTTGTGTTGACTCTGCCGTAAGCACCAGCGACTGGTCTGATTCTTTTCTTATCTCATAGTCAAAAATCAGTTTGGCACCCCTCGACTTGCGGCATGTAATGGTTACAAGCAGTATGTCATCTACTGTTGCTGTATTGTGATAGCGCATCTTTATATCAAACATCGGAGCAAGATATCCGCTGCGATATATATACATGTACTCAAGCCCATAGCGTCTGCCGAATGCCTCACGGGCATCTTCCATATACTTTATGTAATGGCCATGCCATACCATTTTTATGGAATCCACCTCAGAGAAACGCACTTGTACGCGCACTGTCTCACTTAACGTCATTTAATCTTCTTTTATGAATATCTTCATCTGACATGTGGCAAGCACCTCGTCAGCACTCTCCGTCTGAGCAGATATCAGTGTTACACCTGCCGCCTCACCAAGTATGTTCAGATGTGTTGTGATGTATTCGCCTGTTTTGGGCAGACGAACGATTCTGAATTTCTTAATCTCGCCGATGAATCCGAGTTTTGGAGTCTCACCCCTCAGATATGGAGCATATCCCGCAAATGCTGCCGCCGACTGGGCAACATGCTCTATCATGCCAGCCTCACGCAGCACATTATCACTGCAGAACATATTATCTGCATTTACATGAAGCCCTGTTACGGCACCATTATCATCGGCACTAACAAGAGTATCCACCATTACTATCGGTGGCCTTTGGGGGATGAGGGCATAAAGCCCTTCCCCTTTTAGCAATGGAGTGCTGCTCATTATGCACCCATTCTCTCGTAAACGAAGTCATAGAGAGCACTGAAGGTCTTCACCTGTACAACCTCTGTACCCTTGATTTTCACGCCGAACTCTGATTCAATGAGTGCGACCATGTCTACAAGGCTCAGACTGTCAAGCTGAAGAGTGTCTTTGATATCAGCCTCTGGAGTGATATCTTCCACTTCCACCTCAAACTCTTCTGCAAGTACTTCGTTGATTTTCTCGATAAGTTCGTTCTTTTCCATTGTAAAAAATTAATTTATTGGTTTACTTAATATTCTTGTTATTATTTACTGTTATATGTATTGCAGACACTGCACACGCTTACATATTTCTTACGATAAGTGTGGAATTGGTACCTCCGAATCCGAAAGAGTTAGAGAGGAATGTGTCGAAATTCTTCTCTATACGTGTGCTCGGAATAAGGAGCTTTGCTGAGTCCTCGTCAGGATTCTCAAAGTTCAGGTTGCCCGCAATAAATCCATTCTTCATCATCAACATAGAGTATATCACCTCACTTGCTCCTGCCATCCACATCTCATGACCCGTTTGAGACTTTGTGCTGGTCACTTCTATGCGTCTGTCGCCTATAACGTTGAATATGGCTTTTGCCTCATTGGTGTCTCCCACGTGTGTTGATGTGGCATGAGCGTTTATGTATCCTATCTCGTCAACCGATATTCCGGAACGCCTGATAGCCATAAGCAGCGACTTAGTTGGTCCTTCTACATTCGGAGATGATATATGGTCTCCGTTAGATGAGAATCCATAACCTAAGATTTCCGCCAATATCGGCGCACCGCGGCGCACCGCAGATTCGTAACTCTCTATTATGACTGTTGCCGCTCCACCGCCAGGCACCAGTCCGTCACGGTCTCTGTCAAACGGGCGGCTTGCCTTCTCTGGTTCGCTCTCACGTATTGAGAATGCGGATATTCCGTCGAATGAGCCTATAGACCAGGCATTCACCTCCTGAGCTCCACCGCAAACCACCATTTCCTGCAAACCGTTCTGTATCAGCAGCGCACCCAGTCCGATGGCATGAGAGCCGCTGGCACATGCTCCCGACACTGTAAGGTTGATACCTTTGAGTTTGAAAATGCATCCTAAGTTCATTGTCACGGTTGAGTTCATTGACTGGAATATGGCTCCCGAGCCACATAATGTAGTATCTTTCTTCTCACGCATCTTATCCACGGCATTCACCACCGGCACCGTAGAGCTGTCGTTACCATAAAGCAATCCTACATCATGTGTGTTAAGATATTCCTGGTCTATTCCTGCGTTACGCAGTGCGTCAACTGTTGCACAATAAGCATATTTTGCCTGTTCCGGCATGTAAACACGCTGCGAACGACTAAGTTCCTTCTTCAAGTCAGGTATATCCAGTTTTGCTGTTAGCGCTGAGCGGAATCCCATTTCCTTGCGCTCTGGGTCAAAAACGATTCCCGACTTGCCGTTATAAAGCGAGTCACGTACTTCGTCTAATGTCTTTCCAAGGCATGAGTAAATGCCCATTCCTGTTATTACAACTCTGTTTAACATAAATGTGGTTTTATTGTTTTCTTGTTAATATCTTATCCAGTTTCTCGTATGCCGCGTCTTTCATCTTACGCAACAAAGCCACTTCCTTTTTCTTGTTCAGGCTTATCACATCGCGCAGCGTTTCCATGCTCCACTCCTTGTAATACCATGCGAACAGCATCAACGCCGGGAACAGCGCCACATGTATGAGCCCCAACCACCAGCAAGTGCCAAGATAGCATATTATTGTGATTATGCTCATCAGCGGTATCAGGAACAGTGCGTTGAGAGCATAAAGGAAAGTGCCTTCAAACATAGGGTCTTTCACCTTCTTCCAGAATATTCCCATTGGTACAAGATAGCACAGAAGGCTTGGCCACAGTGATGTGATCCATAACGGAAGAAGTACAACAAGCATCAGTATGCGCAGTATGAGCGATGCCACGGAAGGCTTTTCACCCAGCTGGCGATGAGTTATTCCCATGCGCTTACATCCGCTCTTCACTGTCAGCATGCGCTTATATATCTGCTCCACCTCCTCTGCGTTGCCTGCCTTTGCCTCATCAAGCCGCGCAACAAGATTCTTGTCCGACAGCAATCGTGACGGCAGATGACTTGGATTGCAGTTGTTCTCTTTGGCAAACTTCTTTCCATAAGTAAGGCGGATATAGTCTATCACCTCATAATTATCAAGGTCAGTGATGTTCAGCATCAGCTCCTCTATCTGCTTGCGTACCAGCGCGTTCACCGTTCTCTGCGCTGTGCGTGGCTTTGTCTTGTAAAGCTCATAATAAGGCATCAGCGATATTGGCTGTCCGAACTTTACCAGGAACTGCCTCTGCATACCGAAATAATCAGAATAGTGATTGCACGATGGCAGTATCTGCACGTCCTTCTCAAAGCCGCCTATCTCCGCAGCCTCAAATGCCAGTTTTGTATATCCGAAGGAGAAATTGCCGAGCCATCGCTTGTCCTGATGCCCTGCCTCAGGAAACATTATGACGGTCTTGCCATTGATAAGTGCCTCTTCCGATGCCTTGAAGGTTCCTTCATTCTGCTGCAGCGCCTTCTCTCCCTCATAATCCAATCTGAATGCAGGCAGCAGTCCTATGGCACGAAGGAATTTATTTGCAAGCGGAGACATTGCGAAAACGTCTGCTCTCGTTATGAAGTTTGCCTTACGGTCGCGGAAGGAGAACAATATTCCTAACGGGTCGTTAAGGCAGTTCTGATGATTGGACACTATCAGTAACGGATTACCGTCAGCGGGAATTATCTCGTTGTTTATGGTATATGTCTTCTTATAATAAACCTTATCATGCAGAAAACGCAGATAGGTCTTGAAAAAGCGGTAAACCATTCCTGGCTTATTGTCATTATTACTCATAATAGTTCTTTAAAGAAACGCCCCTATGCTTCATTGCAAATGGGCATTTTACACCTTATAATATAGGATAACCCACAAAATGAGTTCAAAGTTACTACAAATAATAAAAACTATGAATTTATAAAAAGTTTTTTTACACAATTTAACCACAAAAACGTGTTTTATGTGCAAAAAACATCATTTATAACGTGTTTTCCACCATATTTATTTCTATGAAATAAAACAAGAAATATTATCATGTATCACCACTACGAAAGACCACGCAACATGTTGCGGCATAGCTCAAGGAGCCAACAGCTGGCTCACAAAAGGGTCTGGCATGAAAAAAAACAAGACTCGTCACCGATAGCGGCAACGAGTCTTGCGTTATATTTAAATCTTTAATTCCTCAATTAGAGCTGTGGACCAGCAGCAACGAGAGCCTTACCTGCCTCATTTGTTGTGTACTTGCTGAAGTTCTTGATGAAGCGTGCAGCAAGGTCCTTAGCCTTCTCCTCCCACTGGCATGCGCACTCGTAAGTGTCGCGTGGGTCGAGGATAGCAGGGTTAACGTTTGGAAGAGCTGTTGGAACCTCGAAGTCGAACATAGGAATCTTCTTGGTCTCAGCCTTCAGGATTGAGCCATCGAGGATAGCGTCGATGATACCGCGTGTATCAGGAATAGAGATACGCTTGCCTGTACCGTTCCAACCTGTGTTTACGAGGTATGCCTTAGCGCCAGACATGTTCATCTTCTTAACGAGCTCCTGAGCATACTTTGTTGGGTGCAGCTCAAGGAGTGCCTGACCGAAGCAAGCTGAGAATGTTGGAGTTGGCTCTGTAATACCACGCTCTGTACCAGCGAGCTTAGCTGTAAATCCAGAGAGGAAGTAGTACTGTGTCTGCTCTGGAGTAAGGATAGATACTGGAGGCAGTACACCGAATGCGTCAGCAGAAAGGAAGATAACGTTCTTTGCAGCTGGAGCAGATGAACCTGGCTGGATGTTGTTGATGTGGTTGATTGGGTAAGAAACGCGTGTGTTCTCAGTAACGCTCTTGTCGTTGAAGTCGATAGTGCCGT
>JAFQGS010000062.1 GCA_017415455.1 Prevotella sp. | reverse complement strand
AGCATACTTTTTACTCGTAAGTGCCATACTTTCAGTGTGTTATCATGGTGTTTATGTCAAAAAAAACGCATACTTTTCAGGTGATTTTTGTGAAGATGTGAAGGATGTGAAGGATAAAATAGCAACTTTACTATAAATATGTTACATTTACCCCGGGGGGGTAAATGTAACACAAAAATAAAAAAGTTGCATTTTTTGCCTTCACATCCTTCACACTTTGTATTTTAGAACGGTAAATCATCCTTGAAATCGAGGTTCTGTTCACCTGATTTTTTGCTCTCTTCGGTTATATCAGACGCATCATCCAACTGGTCGGGAGGAATGACAAAAACACTGTAAAAGTTTCCATCTCTTTTATGAACCATTTTAAATCCCATTTTAGGCATCAGCATGGCTATTTTTCTTGACGACAGTCCTCTGCCCACGGCTCCTCCGTTTATATACTGGCTGATGGCAGATGCGTTCATGAGTGTTATCTTCTCACCGACCTTTGGCGGTCGCAGGCGATAGCGTATGAGCTGTTCTTCGTCGGACTCCACGCGGAAGAAACTGTTCTGTACCTGCATGCGCTGCTCGTCATCACTGTTGAACCAGTATTGGAATCCGCCGCGCAGCTCGGTGTACAGTTGCGCATACAGTTGCTCGTAGTTGAGATTCCATGTTCGCGGGTCGTCGATATGTGTAGCCAGGAAGCACAGCCAGCGGCGGTTGCCGGTGTCGTCGATAAGGAAATGCTCCTGATTGCCGCTGCCGCAGAACGATGCCATGCGGCTTCTCTCCTCGGGCAGTCGCTGGTAGGGGCGTCGCACCTTTATCTTGTTTGCCGTGACGAGCGCCTTCAGCTCCGACACGTCGCTCATGCGCTGCATGTCAATCTCCTCAATCTCCACCAGGCAGTTCTCCGTTAGCGCCAGGTGATCGTCCTTTGTGCGGAACGAGTTGTGCGAGTTCTCCAGGAAGTAGTAGCGCAGTTCCTGCGGCAGCAGCGAGCGGAAGAATGTTGTCTTCATGATGCCCTGCTGTCCTATGAGCACGAATATCTGGTGGTTTATGGCATCATCGTAAATCCATGTCGCCACCGTTCCCACCAGCCATTTGTGCAGCGCCCACATCATGAGGTCGTGCGCCTCCTTATAGCCCTGTCCCGGCTGCACCGCCTTCACCGTGAGGTGTCCTGCCAGTTCCGCCACATAGTCCTTTCCGTCCCATTCGGGCAGGTTCCTTATATAGTCGCGCACGGGATGAATCTCGGCAGAGAAGTCGGAGCGCAGCACGTCCATGATGTCCTGTTTCTGCACGCGCTTGTCCATGTCCTTAGCCATCTGTGAGCGTATGGAGCACACCACGCGGTCGTCAATGTTGTTGTACTTGGCAGAAGCCTTGTCCTTTCTCTTGTACATCATCATGTCCGTCACATTATTATATATAACAGTCATGTGATTGTCGAGCCACTCGTGAATCTCCATCAGCGTTGCCGTTGCCGAGTTGTGAGTGGGCTGTCGTTTTCTCTTGCATGCCAGTGTGCCGTGCTCTTCCGTCTTGCGGTAGCAGCTGCGTATCGTAGCCACACGCTCGCGCTCGTTGTAGTCGGCCCAGTTCCTGGCAGCCCATTCCAGCACCTCGTCGATGTCCACGCCATAGCGGTTGAAGAGGAACGCCGCGTGCATCACGAAGTTGTGATGCGAGCCGTTCTGATAAGTTATGCCCCTGCTGCTCAGTTGCTTGCTTATCTTCCTCCACGCCTCCTCCGGCGAGGCGTTGTTGGTGCCCGTGTCAAATATGGTGCGCTTTCTGCCGCGCTCGTGCGAGCTGCTGAAATTAGCGAGGAACACCTCCTCGTCGGTTACTGTCAGCGGCACGGCATTGGGATTGAAGTAGGCCTCGTCGTCGTGAGCCAGTCCGCACAGACGTGTTATGTCGCTGCACTGCTTGTCATACGGCGTGCCGCTGATGGCGGCATAGTATTCGTTGCCCTTCGTGAACGCCGCCCGCCATGCCGACTGGTCAATGACTCCGGCATCGTCAGCAGCGTTGCCGTTGTTGTCACGCTCATAGCGGTACAGCACACGCAGTCCCTTGCCGCTGATGGTGCGGTAGGCGAGCAGTGTGTGCTCATCGGCTGTTATCCTGGCGAATGCCCTGTCGGGGTCCTTCACGTTGTCCAGGTCCACCATTGCCAGTCCGGTGTATGACGTGATGTTCTCTGTTCTGCGGCCGCGCCCGTCGAAGCACACCGCCGCCGCCACCGCCGGCATGCGTTTCTGCTTCACCTCAAGGTCTGCCTTATGCTTTCCCAAGGTGGCCATGATGTTTCTGTAGCTGTCGGTCTTATCCCTTACATCATTGTCAAATCTCACCAGTCTGTAAAACTCATTTATGCTTATGCGTGTGCTTGGTGTGGAGCACGGATTGCCAAAAAGGCTCAAGATGATATCAGTAATCTTTGTCTTCATCGGTATATTGTTTTTATTTTATAAGGAGTGTAGGAGTGTAGGAGGTAGGAGTGTAGGAGTTTTTCGCTCAACAACACGTCAGGAGTTTAGACAATAGTCCTGCTACAATTAACTTGTAACGATAACGTCAACGATAACGTCAACGATAACGTTAAACATTAAACCCTGCAATCAACTTGTCAACTCGTCAACTCGTCAACTTACTCCCCTCTCATTATGGAGAGGGGTTGGGGGTGAGGCTCCTCGTCAACTTGTCAACTCGTCAACTCGTTTACTCATCAAATTTGTCGGTAAAAAATTTCGTGTTTTTCTTAAAAAAAGAAGATATGATTCGCGGCCAACAATTCACCTACAAAGATACAAAAAATAATGGTGAAGTGTTAAAGAAAACATAAGAAAAAAAAAATAAAAAAACAGCCTCTCGCATAATTCTTGATTTATGATAAGAGAGGCTGTGTGTAATGCCGTATGGGTATGGTGTTGCGGAGACAGAGGAGCGTGTCGGGCTCCCCCGCCTCCTGTTATTCATTAACCTTGAAGGTCAGTTCCTCCTTGTTAGGACTCTTGCCGATGGTGATGTCAGAGCCGGGAGCAATCTCGCCGTTGAGAATCATGTCGCACAGCTTGTCCTCCACAAGGTTCTGTATGGCGCGCTTCAGCGGACGGGCACCATACTGCTGGTCGTAGCCGCTCCTGGCGATGTGCTCCTTGGCCTTGTCTGTTATGGAGATGGTGTAGCCCATCTCGCCCAGACGGCTTAGCAGCTCCGTCATCTCAAGGCCCACAATCGTCTTGGTGTCCTCAATATCGAGCTGTCCGAAGGTTATTATCTCGTCCATTCGGTTGAGGAACTCAGGGCTGAACTGCTTGCTGAGACTCTTCCTTATGATGCCCTCCATGCGGCGGCTGTCAGAGTCGGTGCCGGAGACGCTCGAGAAGCCTATGCTCCGACCGAAGTCCTTCACCTCCTTTGAGCCTACGTTGCTGGTCATTATTATTATGGTGTTCCTGAAGTCAACGATTCTTCCGTATCCGTCGGTCAGGCGGCCCTCGTCAAGAACTTGCAGCAGCATGTTGAAGATGTTGCCATGAGCCTTCTCTATCTCGTCGAGCAGCACAATGGAGTAGGGGTGGCGCCTTACCTTCTCAGTAAGCTGTCCGCCTTCCTCATAGCCCACATATCCCGGAGGCGCTCCGACAAGACGAGAGGTGTTGAAGCTCTCGCTGTACTCGCTCATGTCGATGCGTATGATGGCATCCTCGGTGCCGAAGATGAACCTGGCGAGCTGCTTGGCGAGATATGTCTTACCCGTACCCGTTGGACCGAGGAACATAAATGCCGCTATGGGCCTGTTGGGGTTCTTCATGCCGATTCTGTTACGCTGTATAGCCTTTGTCACCTTTGTCACCGCGTCGTCCTGACCGATGACATACTTGCTGAGGTGGCCGTGCATTCCCTTCAGGCGTATTCCCTCAGCCTCCTCTACCTGCTGCACCGGTATGCCTGTCATTCGTGCCACCACATGAGCCACGTCGCCCGCTGTTACGGTGACGATGTTGCTGTCGCTCTTCAGAAGCTCCTGCTTCATCTCCCTCAGCTTCTCCTCGCAAAGGCACTGACGGTCGCGATAGGTGGCAGCCTTCTCAAAGTCTTGTTCCGCCACCGCCTTCTGCTTGTTCCTCTTGGCAGTCTCTATTTCTGTCTCAAGGCTCTTGAACTCAGGCGGTATCTGGATGTTTCTGAGATGGACATGAGCACCGGTCTCATCAAGGGCGTCGATGGCCTTGTCGGGGAACTGCCGCTCGGTGATGAAGCGCCCGGTCATCTTTACACACGCCTCTATGGCTTCATCGGTGTATGTCACCTTGTGATGCTCCTCATACCGGTCTTTTATGTTGTTGAGGATGACGAGTGTCTCCTCCTTTGATGTAGGTTCCACCACAACCTTCTGGAATCTGCGCTCCAGCGCGCCGTCCTTCTCTATGCTGTTTCTGTATTCGTCGAACGTTGTTGCGCCAATGCACTGGATGGCACCCCTTGCCAGTGCCGGCTTGAGGATGTTTGCGGCATCCATGGAGCCAGGTGTGGCACCTGCGCCAACCAGAGTGTGTATCTCGTCGATGAAGACAATGATGTTCTTGTCTTCCTCCAGCTCGTTGATAATCTTCTTTATGCGCTCCTCAAACTGTCCGCGGTATTTTGTTCCTGCCACAACAGATGTCATGTCAAGGCTCACGATACGCTTGTTGAAGAGTATCGGTGACGTCTGGTTCTTGGCGATGAGCAATGCCAGTCCCTCTACGATGGCGCTCTTGCCGACGCCAGGCTCTCCGATGAGCACCGGATTGTTCTTCTTCCTGCGGCACAGAATCTCCATTATTCTTGTTATCTCCGCCTCTCTGCCCACTATGGTGTCGAGTTTTCCGCTGCGGGCGGCATCGGTAAGGTCGGTGCCAAAGACGTCGATGGCCCTGTTGCTGCTTTTCTTCCTGCTCTGTGTGGTAGTGGTCTTGCTGCTTTTTAGCCTGTCGTCATGGTCGTCGGCGAAGATGTCGTAATCCTCGTCCTCAGAATAATCCATGTTGTTTTTGGCATAGTCGTTTCTTTTCATCACGTATGCAAGTACCTTTCCGTAGTT
>JAFQGS010000005.1 GCA_017415455.1 Prevotella sp. | reverse complement strand
CTACTTATTCTCTGTTTATCCGTAAGTTGTGTCACCTTGTGTCATGTTTTTCGAATGGGGTGGTGGGTGTTTGAGGGCTTGAACATTGAATTTTCAAACTCATATCAAAAACAATTGCAGAAGAGGATGCTAAGGAAGCGTATATACAACCTTGGAATGTGCAGAGGGGATGTACTATGCACTCACGCACTATCATCGGGATATCCGAATCTGTTTGTTCTATTGGGATGTCTTCCTATTTTCTTATATTGTATATTTGGTTTTCTCTGATTAATAGAACTTCTGCTGTAAACTCCATTAAGGCAGATACGTCATCGTGAGATATTGATTCGACGTTCTTGTGATTTATGCCACTCAATATCCATTCTTCAATACCATCTACAGGATTTCCGAAGTAATCATTAAAACTATCGTCAGAAGCGCACGGTGGAAGATGCATGTTGAACCGCATGAAGTCAACGGGAAGTTCATCAATGTCAATATCGAAATGCTCTTTCCATATAATCTTCATCTTGTCATTGTCTTTGCATGCCTGGCATCTGCTTCTGGTTGCTTGCTGCTCTGTCAGGAAAGCTTTGATATCATCTTCTGTGCAGTCGGGTTCTTCTTCAGGTCCAATCTTGTAGTCAATAGGAAAGAGTGGGCCTTTCAATATTATGTCCCATGCTTTGGTTACATAGTATAATGGGACTTCGTATATGCCGCCTCTTGTTTTTTTTAAAAGGGTAGTGTCAAAATTATTGTCTTGTATTCTTTGCATAAATTCGTCTGGCAGGATATTAAACACGCAACTGATACTTTGGTAGTCGTTTGTCTTTTTCCACATTTCTTTTATCTCATTCCATGTCTTGCATCGCTTATGAAGAGACTCTATATAGATGATAGAATCGACCAATGACTCAAAATATTGTTTCGCTTCACCGATATTACCTGCTGTAAAAGCATAGTCCTTTATTGGCCTTGTTGTTTCAGACGAATATATTCTGCCCCACAATTTGCCAATACCCAATATGTATTTTAGTTCGGTTCTATATCCTTTGTATTCTAAAATGGATGCTTCTTTTTTCATAGATTTTCTATTACCGAATAACAGCAGCTTATAATCTTTATTGTAAACCGTCATGCGAGTTGCTGTCGTTATACTGCAAAAATAAATATTTTTTTCGAACCTATTGGCATGTTGCATCATCTCAATAAAGAATAATAATTGATTTGTTAGGTGATTTTGTACATTAATGTCACTTTTTTTGAATTAATGCCATTTTTGGCAGACATTAATTCATCCGATTTAGGGGTGTTTTAACTTAAATTCCGTTAAATATTAACATAGGTTTAATAAAAAGAGTTATTTTTCGGGGAATTAATGTCTGGCAAAAATGACATTAATTCCAATTATTGTCACATTTTTGCATTTTTGTGGCTTTAATTAACAAACACTATAGTTATCGCTTGTAAATACCATACTTTCAGTGCGTTACTATGGTATTTATGAGTAAAAACACCATGGTTTTCAGGTGCTTTTTTGTGACAGTGTGACGATTGTGACGGTAGAAATGGCAACTTTACTATAAATATGTTACATTTACCCGGGGGGGGTAAATGTAACACAAAAATAAAAAAGTTGCATTTTTTACTGTCACAATCGTCACACATCACCACCCGATTGATATTTTCGGAGCAAAAGTCACCATATTATGCCGGATAATTATACAAAAGTTTCTTAAAATCTACAGTTCGGAAGTCATTTTAAACATTATTTATAATCCAATATTCGGTAGAAATGTTTTATTATTGTACTTTTGCAATTAATATTCACTAAAAGTTAATAACATGGCAGAATCATTAGATATTAGAGAACTGACTATCAGAATTGAGCAGCAGAGCAGTTTTGTTAATGGCATTGTTAACGGAATGAAGAATGTCATCGTAGGACAGAAACATCTCATTGACTCTTTGCTGATTGGATTGTTAAGCGACGGACACATATTGCTTGAGGGTATGCCCGGACTGGCAAAGACCCTTGCCATAAAAACGCTGTCGCAACTTGTCGATGCTAAATACAACAGAATACAGTTTACACCCGATATTCTTCCGGCTGATGTTATCGGAACAATGATTTATTCTCAGAAGACAGAGAGCTTTATCGTAAGAAAAGGTCCTGTGTTTGCGAATTTTGTTCTGGCAGACGAGATAAACCGCGCCCCGGCAAAGGTTCAGAGCGCCTTGCTTGAGGCGATGCAGGAGCATCAGGTGACAATAGGCAACGAGACATTCTCGCTGCACAATCCTTTCCTCGTGATGGCAACACAGAACCCGATAGAGCAGGAGGGTACATATCCGCTGCCTGAGGCTCAGGTGGACCGTTTCATGCTGAAGGTGGTGATAGACTATCCGAGCATAGAGGAGGAGAAACTTATCATACGTGAGAACATACAAGGCTCAATGGCTGAGGTGAAGCCAGTGACCACGGCAGAGGAGATAATCCGTGCACGCGAGGTGGTGCGTCAGGTTTATATAGACGAGAAGATAGAGCAGTATATAGCAGACATCGTCTTTGCCACCCGCTATCCTGAGAAATACGGACTTGACGAGCTGAAAGACCTCATCACATTCGGTGGCAGCCCAAGAGCAAGCATTAATCTGGCCAAGGCATCACGCGCCTATGCCTTTATACGTCATCGCGGATATGTTGTGCCTGAAGATGTGCGAGCAGTGGCACATGATGTCTTGCGCCACAGAATCGGCCTGTCATACGAGGCGGAGGCAAACAATATCAGAAGTGAGGAAATCATTAGCAGAATCATAAATAAGGTGGAGGTTCCTTAATGGATACTTCAGAATTACTAAAGAAAGTAAGAAAAATTGAGATAAAGACCCGCGGACTTAGTAATAATATCTTCGCAGGTCAGTATCATTCTGTCTTCAAGGGAAGGGGAATGGCATTCTCTGAGGTGCGCGAGTATCAGTATGGCGATGACATCAGAGACATAGACTGGAATGTGACGGCAAGGCTCAACAAGCCTTATGTGAAGGTGTTTGAGGAGGAGCGTGAGCTTACCGTAATGCTACTTATTGACGTGAGTGCATCATTGGACTTCGGCACACAAAGCCAGTTGAAGAAAGATATGCAAACGGAGATTGCCGCCACTCTTGCTTTCAGTGCCATACAAAACAATGACAAGATAGGTGTGCTGTTCTTCAGCGACAGGATAGAGAAGTTCATACCGCCGAAGAAAGGACGCAGTCATGTGTTGTACATAATACGTGAGATGCTTTACTTCACCCCGCAAAGCAAGAAGACAAACATCGGCAATGCCATAGAATTTCTGACCAGTGCGATAAAAAGAAGATGCACAGTGTTCTTGATGAGCGACTTCTACACAAGAGACAACTTTGAAAACGCACTCACAATATGCAACCGCAAGCACGACGTGGCAGCAATAAGAATCTATGACCCAATAGCCAAAGAACTGCCAAACATCGGATTAGTGAAGATAACAGACGCCGAGACCGGGCATGAGATGTATCTCGACACAAACAGCAAGAAGATAAGACAAAGCCACAACGACTATTGGAAGAGAAGGACCGAAGAGCTTGACAACATCTTTGCAAAGAGCAAGGTTGACAATGTGTCCATATCCACCGATCAGGACTATGTGAAATCACTGTTACGTCTGTTTGCAAGAAGAAGATGAAAATGAAGAAGGTTATATTTATTATATGCATACTGATGTCTAATCTCCCCTTGTACTCACAAGTGCAGGTTGAGGCAAAGATTGACACTGTTGAGATTCTTATAGGCCAACAGGTTTATATGACGGTGAATGTCACCATGAACAAAGGACAGCAAGCCGTATTCCCGATCTTTACTGACTCAGTGTATATTACTCCAGGCGTAGAGGTGTTGGAAGAGACAGCCGCAGACACTACTGAGATTGACGACAACTCACTCGTAGCAACAAAGAAATATCTGCTGACATCTTTCGATGAGAAACTCTATTATATTCCACCTGTGCATGTTAAAGTAGGCAATAAAGACTATACGTCCAACACGTTGGCACTAAAGGTATTAACGGTGCCTGTAGATACGCTGCATCCCAATCAGTTCTTCCCTCCTAAGCCAGCCCAGAGCAATCCGTTCCTGTGGAGCGAATGGGAAGGTGTGTGGTGGCTGAGCGTACTGATGATACTGCTGTTGGCACTGTCGGCATATTTCTATTCTTGCATAAGAAACAACAAGCCGATAATAAAGCCTATCAGAATCATTAAGAAACAGACTCCTTATCAGAAGGCGATGTCGGAAATGGAGGCACTTAAAATCCAGAAGCCGCTTAATACAGATAATGCGAAAGAGTATTACACAAGGCTTACGGACACGCTGAGGATATACATTAAGCAGAGATTCGGATTCAATGCCACCGAGATGACCACCAATGAGATAATAGAGAGTCTGAACAAGGCAAATGGCAATGAGATGATAGAAGAGCTGAAATATCTCTTCACCACTGCCGATTTGGTGAAGTTTGCCAAATACTCCACCATGCTCAACGAGAACGACGCCAACCTCATGAACGCCATTGAGTTCATCAATGCCACCAAGCAAGAGGTGCCTGTGCAGAAAGAGGAGAAGCCTGTGCTGACAAAAGAGGAGATAGGGCAGATGCGCTCACACAAATTAGCTATCTGGGGCATCGTACTTACCATCACCGCATCTGCTGGAATCATCGCATACACAATATATAGAGTATATCTGCTGCTAATATAGAATTATGGAATTTGCAAATAAAGAATATTTATTACTGCTTATACTGCTCATACCATACATTGTCTGGTATTTCCTCTACAAAAAGAAGAGTGAGCCGACATTGCGAATGAGTGACACTTTCGCTTATCAATACGCAACGAAGAGCTGGAGGATGAGAATCATACATCTGCCTATGGTTCTGCGTATGATTTGCTTCATATTCGTTATATTGGCACTTGCGAGACCTCAGACTCATAACAGCTGGAATGAGAACGACGTGGAAGGCATAGACATCATGCTTGCCATGGACGTGTCAACAAGTATGCTTGCTGAAGACCTGAAGCCCAACAGGATAGAGGCTGCCAAGGATGTGGCGCACGAGTTCATATCAGGACGTCCCAACGATAACATAGGACTTACAATATTCGCCGGCGAGGCATTCACACAATGTCCTATGACAACAGACAGGAAGTCATTGCTCAACATGCTGAACAACATACGTACAGACATTGCCGCAAGAGGTTATATCAGTGACGGAACAGCAGTTGGCATGGGACTTGCCAACGCCATAAGCAGGCTAAAGGACAGCAAGACAAAGAGCAAGGTGGTAATATTGCTCACCGACGGCAGTAACAACCGTGGAGAGATATCACCGTTGACAGCGGCACAGATGGCAAAGAGCTTTGGCATACGTGTCTATACCATCGCCGTTGGAACCAACGGAATTGCGCCATACCCTACGATTGTAGGCGGAACAGTGCAGTATATGAATGTAAAGGCTGATGTTGACACAGAGACTCTTATGAAAATAGCATCCAGCACAGATGGTAATTTCTACAGGGCGACAAATACCGATGAGTTGAAAAAGATATACGACGATATTGACAAGCTGGAGAAATCAAAACTCAGTGTCAAGAATTACTCACGCAGATATGATGCCTACCAGCCTTTTGCACTAATCGCGTTAATAGCATTGATAATGGAACTGCTGATAAGGCATACCATTTTAAGAAGATTACCATAAATACGGTTTAAAACTATCAGAGATGTTTATATTTGAGAATCCATCATACTTGTATCTGGCGCTGATTATTCCTGTGATAGTGCTAATATACTTCGTCAGCAGAAAGAGAATGACACGCCGGCTCAACAAACATATAACCAGTGATATGCTGAACAATCTTGCACCAGAAAGGTCTGGTGTCAGGAATATCACGAAGTTCACTCTTACCATAACCGCGGTTCTGCTGCTTGTTATAATGCTGGCACGTCCACAGATGGCAATGAAAACCAGCAGCAAAGAAACAAAGAAGGGCATAGAGGTAATGATTGCTGTTGACATCAGCAACTCTATGCTTGCAGAAGACGTGGCACCGTCGAGACTAAGCAAAAGCAAATTGTTGGTGGAGAATCTTATTGACAAGCTCAATAACGACAAAATCGGACTTGTTGTCTTTGCGGGAGACGCATTCGTGCAGATGCCAATAACCAGCGACTATATATCAGCGAAGATGTTTATTGACGGCATATCACCCGAGCTGATACAATTACAAGGAACAAATATCGCTGACGCCATAGAGCTGTCCGCGAATAGTTTTACACAAGAGAAAGGAATTGGAAGGGCCATAATAATAGTAACAGACGGTGAGGATCACGAGGATAAAACCCTTGAAGCGGCAAAGATGGCAAAGGAAAAGGGCATAAGCCTGTTTGTTCTGGGAATAGGAACTCCTGAGGGCGCCCCGATTCCGTTGCAGGGAAACGAGTATATTAGAGACGAAAACGGCGAAGTCGTCATATCTGTCATGAATGAGCAGATGTGCAAACAGGTAGCACAAGCCGGCGGAGGAACATATATTCATGTTGACAACACAAATGACGCGCAGGAGACATTGATAAATGAGTTGGACAAATTCCAGAAAGGTGAGGTTGTGTCAACGTTCTACAGCGACAAGAGCGAGCAATTCCAGGCATTTGGAATACTCGCCATTATTGTACTGATAATAGAAATCTGTATATTGGAACGCAAAAGCAAAGTGTTCAAGTCGCTTAAAATATTCAGAAGCAGGCAAAAAAAGGCATTGTCAATAATATTATTGCTATTATCTGTATGCACGTTGAACACCTATGCACAGTCTGAGCGTAATAATATACGCATCGGCAATGTCGCTTACGCCAGGCAGAACTTCTCAGAGGCTGAGACGGAATACAGAAAAGCACTTGCAATCAACAAAGACAACCCACAGGCATTGTATAACCTGGGCTGTGCGCTGATGATGCAGCAGAAAGACTCCGCTGCCATTTCCTATTTCCAGAACGCAGGAAAGATAGAAACCTCAAAGAAAAGAAAGGCAATGTCATATCACAACATAGGCGCAATATGCCAGAAGCACCAGTTGTACGCAGAGGCTATTGAGGCTTATAAGCAGGCATTAAGGAACAACCCTGCTGATAATGAGACGCGCTATAATCTCGCATTATGCAAAAGGATGAGGAACAATCAGCAAAACAAGCAGAACGACAGCAACAATAAAGATAACAGCGAAGAGGAGAGCAAACAGAAAGATAAAGAACAGCAGAAGCAAGGGGAGACAAACAACGAAGAGCAGATGAGCAAGGATAATGCGGAGCAATTGCTGAACGCTGCTATTCAGGAAGAAAAAGAGACTCAGGAAAGAATAAAACAAAAAATGCAAGCCCCAAACAGTAGAAGACTAAGAAAGAACTGGTAATGAAAAAGATAATCACACTCATTCTATTATTATCACCTTTTGCGCTGATGGCTCAATCGCTTAAGGTGAAAGCACCATCGAAAGTATCTGTGGGTGAGAACTTCAGACTTACATATACCATAGGGTCGCAAGATGTAAGAGATTTCAGAATAGGGACAATACCTGATGCTTTTGAGAAGATAACGGGTCCTTACTCATCGTCTCAGTCAAGCTTCGTAATGGCAAACGGAAAAACACAAAGTTCGTCATCTACAACCTATACCTTTATATTATGTGCTCTTAAAGAGGGAAAATTCAGTATTCCTCCTGCGCACATAACTGTAGATGGGAAGAAAGTGAGTTCGGGGTCAGCAACAATTACGGTTGCAGACGTTGCTCCTTCTACAAACGGAGCACCGAGGATGCACGACGACAACGACAATCATGGATTAAAATCAAAAGGAACACATATAGGTTCTTCGGATTTATTCATCAAAGTGTCAGCAAACAAGAAAAAGGTTTATGAGCAAGAACCTATTCTATTGTCATATAAGGTTTACACTTTGGTTGATCTTACATCTCTTGAAGGTAAAATGCCTGACCTGACAGGATTTCACACACAAGAGATAAACCCCAATCAGCAGAAGACATTCCATGTAGAAAGAGTCAACGGGAAAGCATACAAATGCGTGACATGGAGCCAATATGTCATGTATCCCCAAATCACAGGAACGCTGGAGATTCCAAGTATCACATTCAAAGGCAATGTTATTCAGCAAAATAATGATGTAGATCCCTTTGAGGCTTTATTCAATGGAGGCTCCAACTATGTGGAGGTTAAGAAAAGCATCAAGGCACCTGGCGTAACAATACAGGTGGAACCCCTGCCGAAACGTCCTGCGAACTTCTCCGGAGGTGTGGGCTCATTTAACATCAGCGCACAAATAGATAAAAACGAGGTTAAGACTAATGAGCCGATAACTGTGAGAGTTGTCGTTGGCGGTAATGGAAACATGAAGCTTATAAAGAAGCCCCAACTAAGTTTCCCTAAAGACTTTGAGTGTTACGACCCAAAGATAACCGATAAGACACAGCTTACAGAGCATGGAATTGAGGGTAATATGATATATGACTTCATTGTAGTTCCGAGAAATTCCGGAAACTTCAATATACAACCGGCTGAATTCACATATTATGACCTCAATGAAAATAAATACAAAACCATTAAGTCTGCAGCGCTTAATATAAAAGTAACAAAGGGCAAAACTACTTCAACAGTAAACAGTTATAGCAATATTGAGAATAAAGACATCAAGCCTATCAAGGCTGGTGATATAAATGGGGTAAACCCATCAGAACTATTTTATGCCTCAAGTAAATACTGGTTTACCATAGGTCTGCTTTTTATCCTTTTTATTGCTCTTCTTATTGCATTCAGAAAGAGAGCCATTAACAACGCAGACATTATAGGAATGCGTATAAAGAAAGCAAACAAGGTGGCTATGAAACGTCTGAAAAAGGCAGAGCAGATGATGAGAGAGAACAAGTCGGAGCTTTTCTATGACGAGATTCTGAAAGCCATGTTAGGATATGCCGGGGATAAGCTTAACATACCTACGGAGAAACTCTCAAGAGAGAATATTGTTGCAGAACTGAAGGAATGTAATGTGAACGAGGAATTGTCTGACAGGTTTATTGAGACATTAAATATCTGCGAATACGAACGTTATGCTCCAGGAAATAACACAGCGGACAATATGAGCAAAATATATGATATGGCAAACGGCGTTATTATAGAAATAGAAAACACTGTGAAAAAGAAAAGGACCGGCAAGCGGACAGGATTCTATATATTCTGCCTTTTCCTCTTAATACCTATGACAATATCAGCGGGAACAAAGGATGATGCTGACAAAGACTTCGCCGCAGGCAATTATCAACAGGCTATTAAGAGCTATGAGAGTCTGCTAAAGAGCGGTAAGAACACATCTGATATATGGTATAATCTCGGTAATGCTTATTATCGCTCTGACAATATACCAAAGGCTATCATCTGTTATGAGCGTGCTCATATTTATTCACCAGATGACAATGATATACTTTTCAACCTGGAATTGGCGCGCTCCAAAACCATAGATAAGATTCAGCCAGGATCAGAAATGTTCTTCTTTAAGCTATATCGCTCAATACGGAACATGTTCAATGTTAATGAGTTAGCCATTCTGGCCATCATAAGTATTGCCATATCACTGATAATGGCTCTTGTCTATCTGTTCTCATCACGGGTGTCATTACGCAAGGTCGGTTTCTTCTGTGGCATTGCGGGCTTGATACTTTTTATCATGTTTAATCTTTTCGCTTATCAGCAGTACACAAATATAAAAGATAGCGGAAGCGCGATTATAATGAGCAACTCTGCTGCGATAAAAGAAACCCCGACTATTAATTCAAAGGATTTATTTATTCTGCATGAGGGAACAAAGGTTTACATAACCGATGAGACCATGAAAGAATGGAGGAACATACGCCTTGACGACGGAAGAACAGGATGGATTCAATGCAAAGACATAGAGAAGATATGATAAACATATTTTAATATGCCGGAATGCGGATAATATACACATAACAAGAATAGAGATTATGCAGGAACTGTCAAACATGGATATTGAGATATTGTTGTTGTTTAACAACAGCAACTCATTAATCGCGGATGATATTGTGACGACACTGACATCCGCATTGACATGGATACCTGTTTATATTGCTCTTATATATATGTTTGTCAAGAAAAACAAATCTGTTTTAGATATATCCACCATCATCATCTTCGCACTATTATGCGTCTTTCTCTCCGGCGGGATTAATGACATGTTTATTAAACCCTCTGTTGAGAGGCTGAGACCTCTGAATGATATTAACGTGAGACACCTTCTGCATATTGCCGACGGCGTGTCAGAAACGCAATATAGTTTCTTCTCCTCGCATGCGGCTAACACATTCAGCCTGGCAATATTCATATCATTATTGACAAGAAACACTGTGCTATGTATCTCAATGGTCGCATGGTCGTTAGTAAATTGCTGGACGCGTCTTTATCTTGGAGTACATTACCCGTCAGATATCATTGTAGGGTTGAGTTGGGGATGTTTGATGGGAGTATTATGTTTCTATTTATACAATAAGACGAAAAACTGGTTGTATAGTAGAAGGGTAGTAGATTTGATAAATCAAAATGAGAACAACGAGACAATAGTTTCCGAAATTATCCGCGATAATGGTTATAACAACACGGGTTATACTACAAAAGAAATCATTATAATTCCCGTTATTCTGATATTAATTGTATGTGCGGTAATAATAAAAGCTGTATTTATGCCATAAGACAACAGTCATGAACAAGAATGAACAAATACAAATAAAGGACTATAATTACGATTTACCCGATGAGAGGATAGCAAAATTTCCGATTCAGCATCGGGACAACAGTAAATTGTTAATATACAACAAGGGAGAGATAAAGGATGACAAGTTCTTCAATATCTCCAAATATCTTCCTGAAGGCCAGTTGATGATATTCAACAACACCAAGGTCATTCAGGCGCGTCTGCATTTCCGCAAGTCAACTGGAGCGCTTATTGAGGTGTTCTTGTTAGAGCCGCATAATCCTTCTGACTATGAACAGATGTTTCAGACTAAGGACAGTTGTCAATGGGTGTGCCTCATCGGTAACTTGAAAAAATGGAAAGACGGTCAGCTATCACAGCAAATCAGCATAAGAGACACCCATCTTACCCTGTCAGTCACACGTGTCGGTGAATCAGGAACAGGGCATATCGTGCAATTCAACTGGGATAATGACGATGTGTCTTTTGCCGAGATTCTTGACGCAGTGGGCGAACTTCCCATCCCGCCATATCTGAATCGCAAGACAGAGGAGAGTGACAAGCACAATTATCAGACTGTTTATTCAAAGATAAAAGGCAGCGTGGCTGCGCCTACAGCAGGTCTGCATTTCACCGATGAAGTGCTTAAGGACATTGACAATAGCGGAATTATCCGTGATGAGATAACCCTGCACGTTGGAGCGGGTACATTCAAACCGGTAAAATCAGAATATGTCAGAGACCATAGTATGCATACTGAGTTTATCAGTGTGCATATAAAAACACTGGAGAACATTCTCAGAAGCAACTGTACTGTCACTGCCGTAGGTACTACAAGTGTCCGTACTTTGGAAAGCCTCTACTATTTAGGAATCAAGATTGGTGATAATCCAGACATTTCTGATGCAGAACTGCATATAGACCAATGGTATCCATATAATGTTGAGAAAAACATTGCTCCATCCCAGGCAATAAATAACATCATTGATTATATGAAAAGGAATAATTTGAGCATTCTGAATGCCAGCACTCAGATAATTATTGTTCCTGGATATCAGTATAACATTGTCAAGACATTGATAACAAATTTCCATCAGCCACAAAGCACACTGTTGCTTCTTGTAAGTGCTTTTGTCAATGGTGACTGGAAAAACATTTATAACTATGCGTTAAGTAATGATTTCCGTTTCTTAAGCTACGGAGACAGTTCTATATTAATCCCATAAAGAAATTACTTTTATTATGAAAATAGGAGACAAAGTTAGATTTATCAGTGAGAAAGGCGGTGGAGTCATTGCCGGCTTCAATGGTAAGAATATTGTTTTGGTGGAAGACGAGGACGGCTTCCAAATCCCGACATCCATTTCTGATGTTGTAGTAATCGGTGAAGAGTGTTATGACATAAAGATACCGACGGCTCCTGCGTCTAATCACCATGATATAGCCAGCAGCGAACCAGAGCCCGCCGACCTGCCAATAACATTCAAGCCACAGGTGGAGGAAAGGAAAGGCGGTGACAACCTCTCCCTGTATCTGGCGTTTGTTCCTGTAGATATCAAGGAAATATCCACAACCACATTTGAAGCCTATATCATTAATGACAGCAACTACTTCGTCAGCTATGTTTATTCTCATGCTGAAAATGCAGGTTGGCATCTTCGTTCAACAGGAACAATAGAACCCAATACAAAATTGTTCATAGAAGAGTTTGACAGAAGTATACTTAATGAACTTGCACATGTTAATATACAGTTATTCGGATATAAGCAAGACAAGACATTTATATTAAAGCCAACGGTTGATGTCCAGCTGAGAATTGACGGAGTGAAGTTCTACAAACTGCACTCATTCCAGGAAAACGACTTCTTTGAACAGGACGCACTTATATATCCTGTTGTAGAAAACGATGTTCCGGCGCGTCCTTTAGTCATTGACACAAAGAAGCTCAAACAGGAGATGATGCAGAAAGCAGCATCCGATTCACGACCACTTAAGCAGACAGCACGCAAAACCGGCAATACCAATGAACCGGTAGTCATTGATTTGCATGCACATGAATTACTCAACACCACGGCCGGCATGTCATCTTCTGAGATCTTAAATTACCAACTTGATGTCTTCCGAAAGACAATAGAGGAGTATAAAAAGAAAAAGAACTGCAAATTGATATTTATCCATGGCAAGGGAGACGGCATATTGCGTAATGCCATCATAACAGAACTGCGGCATAAATACCGCAATCTCCCATATCAGGACGCTTCGTTCCAGGAGTATGGATATGGCGCCACACAGGTGACAATAAAGTAAATAAAGCAATGAACATTCAATAAAACTAAGTATAATATGCAGAACGGATTTATCACAGTGGCATCTGCTGTTCCACTTATAAAGGTTTCCAATTGTAACTACAACATCCAGCAGATAGAGTCCCTTATTGCACAGGCTGAAGGTAAAGGTGTGGAAATAATATCTTTCCCGGAGTTATGCATAACAGGTTGCACTTGTAATGACCTCTTGACCCAAAGTCTCTTGATGGAGAAGGTGGAAGAGTCAATTCTTAAACTGCTTGATTTCACCAGACAACTGGACATAATCAGCATTGTAGGGATGCCTCTGCTATCTGGGAACACACTTATCAACTGTGCTGCAGTTATACAGAAAGGAGACATACTGGGTATTGTGCCAAAATGTTTTCTTTCAAACAGCCGTGAACATAACGAGAAGAGATGGTTTAAGTCTGCCAAGCATTTGCCATCCCACACAATTCGTTTTGCCGGCAAGACAATACAGATTGACAATACCCCGAAGTTATTCCGCACATATACGGATGTTCTCTTTGGCGTAGAGTTGTCCGAAGACGTGCTTTCACCTAATTCTCCTGGTACAGACTTATTACTTTCCGGCGCTGATATCATTTTTAATCTGTCTGGTATCAATGCCACATTAGGCAGATATTCATTCATAAAGAGACAAATCCAGGCTCTCTGCAGGCAGACGTCCGGAGCATACGTATATACATCTGCAGGATTCGGCGAAAGTACCCAGGATGTTGTCTTCAGTGGAGATACATATATCTGTGAGAACGGAGATACGATAGGAGAGGGCGACCGCTTTACTGACACCCCACAGCTTGTTATATCCCAGGTAGATGTCATGCGTTTACGCTGTGAACGACGCCGTAACAATATCATTACAGACAGTACACCGCTGGAAAGCGCGGCAATTATTAATGCACATTCAATAGAATTGCGTGATTTCGAACTGAGACGTACAATAGATCCACATCCTTTCATCCCAAATGAGACGGAAATGCGTGACTCTTGTAATGAGATATTCTCCATACAGACATCTGCGTTAGCCAAGCGCATAACCCACATTTCCGCGAAGAGAGTTATTATTGGTATCAGCGGAGGGCTTGACAGCACACTGGCATTACTTGTGTGTGCAAAGACGTTTGACAAACTGAAAATGCCAAGAAAGGATATTATCGGTGTTACAATGCCAGGCTTCGGAACAACAGACCGCACATACACCAATGCGCTTGACTTAATGAGCAATCTCGGAATAACCACATACGAGATTAGTATTAAGAATGCCGTAATGCAACACTTTAGTGATATCGGACACGATGCTGATATTCATGATGTTACATACGAGAACAGTCAGGCGCGTGAACGTACTCAGATTCTGATGGACATGGGAAACAAACTGGGTGCTCTTGTTATCGGAACAGGCGATTTGTCCGAGCTTGTTCTTGGCTGGGCAACATATAATGGCGACCATATGAGTATGTACGGAGTAAACGCAGGCGTTCCAAAGACACTTATTCAATATCTTGTGCGTTACGTTGCACAATATGAGATGGACGAAAACACGGGAAAAATACTTTGCGACATTATTGACACACCGATAAGTCCTGAACTTATTCCTGCAAACAGCGACGGAGAGATAACTCAGAAGACAGAAGATCTTGTTGGTCCGTACGAGCTACACGATTTCTTCATATACCACATGCTGACACATGGATATCGTCCGTCACGCATATACATGCTGGCTTGCAATGCCTTTAGGAAGACTTACGACAACGAGGAGATACTAAAATGGCTGAAGATATTCCTCAGGCGTTTCTTCTCTCAACAGTTCAAACGCTCATGCCTGCCAGACGGACCTAAAGTACTGCCAGTGGGATTAAGTCCGCGTGGCGACCTTATGATGCCGAGCGATACAGATGCAACTATATGGCTTGAGGAGTGTGATATGCTCCAGGCACACAATATATAATAAGATATTACGTTTGTTTTATACAGACAAAAGACTTTTTGTCTTGTGACGTAAAGGAATCTTGTGTGTATATAAACACTTAAATTACAAAAATGAGAAATATACGACTGCTAACGTTTGCACTTATGTCATTATTCATAATGGCATCATGCTCTGATGACGACTCTTTCACTTTATCAACATCAAATATTCTCACATTTGGTACCGATACGGTGATGATGGATACGGTATTCTCCAAAGTACCCACACCTACAAAGAAGTTCTGGATTTACAATGAATCAGGCGACGGAATAAGATGTGTTAACGTAAGACTTCAGAATGGCAATCAGACGGGATATCGTGTAAATGTTGACGGAGTATATCTTAGTCCAGAGATGGGATTCCAGACATCAGACGTAGAGATACGCGACAATGACAGTATATGTGTGTTCGTGGAGCTGACGGCACCTCTCAATGGTAAGGAATATCCGCAACTTCACGAGGACGAGCTTGTCTTTATGCTTGAGAGCGGCGTGGTTCAGAAAGTAAATCTCAGAGCTTACACTTGGGATGCGGAGTTTATCAATAACCTCAGAATCAAAAATGACACATTGATAAGCGGAGGTAAGCCGAAGATTGTATATGGAGGAATAACGGTTGACAGCCTTGCGACACTGCGCAT
>JAFQGS010000061.1 GCA_017415455.1 Prevotella sp. | reverse complement strand
TATATAGAAGCCCAGCAGATACACAAACACATACCATACGTTTTCCGGAAGTACGAGATGATATGCCTTGACAAAGAACGACAGGCCGTCCATGCTGTCATATGATGGTGACGTCTGGTATGTCGGCATGCCGCTGAACACCGAGTTAACCCAGCGTGTCAGCTCGCCGGTACGCTCCATGTGGTCGCCTATCTCCTTGCCTACTCCCTTGCTGGCAGACGAGTCATGGCGGTAGAGTATTCTCCCTTCGATGTCTGCCGGATAGAAATACGCAAACGATATAACCACAAAAATAAACACTGCCAGCACGTCTGGCAGGTATTGCTTTAATGTCTTCATTTATATAAACGTTTATATTCTACTCCTTATATTTAATGCTACAAAGTTACTTAAAAGCATTCATTTAAGGCAACTATTTGCTGAAAAAGTTGTATTTTTGCGACAAATTACAATTTGCGACAAATGAAAATAGGAATTATAGTAGCAATGGAGAAGGAGCTGGCACAGCTCAAGTCTCTGCTCAGCGATGTCTCCGAGGAGCGGCACGGAACAAAAGTTTTCTTCAGAGGAAAGACTGGTGACAACGAGATAATACTGCAGCAATGCGGCATTGGGAAAGTGAACTCAGCCATAGGGGCTACCGAGCTCATCAACAACTATGCCCCCGAGATTGTGATATCGTCGGGAGTTGCCGGCGGAGCAGATGTCAGTCTGGAGGTGACCGACGTGGTGGTGGGCACCGAGTGCTGCTATCACGACGCCTACTGCGGCACGGAGTGCGCCATGGGACAGGTGCTTGGGATGCCTGCTTCATTCAAAGCGCCAGAGTGGATAGTGGAGAAAGCCAAGGCGGTAAGTTGCGGAACGCGGATTCATGCAGGACTCATCGTAAGCGGAGACTGGTTTGTTGACTCAAGAGATAAGATGAGAACCATACTCAGCGACTTCCCGAACGCCATGGCTGTGGACATGGAGAGCTGCTCAATAGCACAGACATGCCACATCTACGGGGTGCCGTTCATAAGCTTCAGAATAATCAGCGACATCCCGCTGAAGGACAACAAGGCACAGCAATACTTTGACTTCTGGGACAAGATATCCAACGATTCGTTCATGGTTACTAAGACTTTCCTTGAGAGTTTATAACAGCATGCCATACGTCATGCCGCCTTCCGGGGATTCGGCAAGGACAGGCGGCAGCGAAAACGACAATTAACGAAAACATAATACATAAGAAAATGGAGAAGATACCAAGCTTTACAATAGACCATAACAAACTGAAACGCGGAATTTTCGTATCAAGAAAGGACTGCGTAGGAGGCGAGACCATCACCACCTTCGACATCCGCATGAAGGAGCCTAACCGCGAGCCGGTGCTTCACAATGGTGCCATTCACACCATAGAGCACCTTGCCGCCACTTTCCTTCGTAATGACACGGAGTGGAAAGACAGGGTAATCTACTGGGGACCAATGGGTTGTCTCACTGGCAATTACCTGCTGCTGAAGGGTGATTTGCAGTCAAAGGACATCATAGACCTGATGAAACGCACTTTCGCCTTTATCGCAGAGTATGACGGAGAGATACCGGGAGCAGCACCGAAGGACTGCGGCAACTGGCTGATGCAGGATCTGCCAATGGCCAGATGGGAGGCTAAGAGGTATCTGACGGAGGTGCTTGAGAACCTGTCTGACGATAATCTCATATATCCTTGACGGCAGACTGTTTTGTAATCACATGTGGTTTCAGACACCCTCAGAAACTACCCATAACCAACATTACAGCATACTGATAATCAGGTCGTTACAGTATACACAACAAAAGGTCATCAAACGCATCACGTTTGATGACCTTTTGTCTTCTGTTCAATGCCTTTTCAGAGGCTGTTTGATGCCCTTCTGGAATGTGTTTGTTCTCTCACCTCCAGACAGGCGACAATCTGACGCGCCTCAGAGGTGTGTCTGCTAATAAGATGCTGAGCACTTTATGCCCAGCGCCTGCACCCTTGCGCAAATGGCGTCAAGTTCCTCCGGCGAGGCTTTCAGCAGCCCCTTAGCCGGTGTCTCACGGTCTATCGTATAGACCATGACCTCTCTTGGCGCGATATACCGCAATGCCTTGAGCCACGGCTCCACATATTCCTCGCCCGTATTGTCGGCCGGCACGCCGTCAGCCTCTCCCCTCATGAAGAGTGTCTGTATAATCACCTTGCCCCCGAAGGCTTTCAACTGCTCCACAACCTCATCCACATTGTACGACGAAGACTGCGGACGGTCGATGCTGTTGATATACTCCGCCGACACGGTATCAAGCTTCTGGATGTTGTTGTCAACGCTCAGCAGCGCCTTAAAGACATCCTCACGGCCAAGCATCGTTGCGTTGCTGAGCACCGAGACCTTTGCCTTCGGACAGTATTTGTCACGCAGACGCAGCGTGTCGGCTATTATATCAGCGAACAAGGGATGCGCCGTGGGCTCTCCATTGCCGGCAAACGTAAGCACATCGGGCAGCTCTCCGGCTTCGCCCATTGCCTTAAGGGTCTGCTCAAGGGCATCACTGACCTCGCATCTGGCGGGACGACGGAGCGCTGGACGGCGCTCGGCGTTGAAGCCGCACTCACAATATACGCAGTCGAATGTGCACACCTTGCCATCGGCTGGCATCAGATTGATGCCGAGAGAGATGCCCAGACGACGGCTCTTCACTGGCCCGAAAATGGGCGACGGATATATTACTGTACTCATATTCTCCTCTTTCTGATTATTATTCTACCACCTGTCAGCATACCCTTGCAGCGCACTTGCCGTATGAACATACTGACACCACTTTGCCACAGGGCATTGACGTTATTCCGGACAAAGGTATATCATTTTCCAGATACTCACTTGTTAATAGTAGTTAAACTATTGTTTAAGCGAAGTTTTTTTTGTTACTTTGCAACAAATTAGGTGTATTATAGCCCGTAAAAAGATGAGTAAGAAGCGAAATAAGACTTGTAGGCGCCGCAGCTTGCAAGGTATAACGTTGTGTATAAGTACCTCACTGGTGCTCATTTTATTAGGAATGGTGGTGTTCTCAGTACTCACAGCACAGAACCTTTCTGCCTATGTAAGGGAGAACCTGACAGTAACCATGATGCTGAGCGAGGACATGACAAACCCCGAAGCAATGAGACTGAGCAAGCAGATAAAGAGAAAGCCTTACGTGAACAACATAAAATTCATCAGCAAAGAGCAGGTACTGAAAGAGCAGACGGCAGCTATGGGCACCGACCCGAGCGAGTTTATAGGCGCAAATCCTTTTGTATCGTCGCTCGAACTGCAGCTGAACGCGCAGTATGCCAACAACGACTCGCTGGCATGGATTACCAAAGAGCTGCGCAAGAACACGCAAATCACAGACATATCCTACCCCAAAGACCTTATGGACAGTGTTAACGAGAATCTTAACAAGATAAACATCGTGTTGCTGATTCTCGCCTTACTGCTTACATGTGTGTCCTTCACGCTGATAAACAACACAGTGAAACTGGGTGTTTATGCCAGCAGATTCAACATACATACAATGAAACTGGTGGGCGCGTCATGGGGATTCATACGCAAGCCGTTCGTGAAAAAGGCCGTGGTGAAGGGACTTATAGCGGCAATAATAGCAAACATAGCACTGGGAGCGGGCATTTATGCGCTCTACAACTATGAGCCACAGGTGCTCACTGTGATAACATGGCAGGTGCTGGCGATAACAGGCGGAGCGGTGTTCTTGTTCGGAATACTCATCACAATGTTGTGCGCATGGCTGTCGGTGAACAGATTCCTGAAAATGACAGCAGGCGAACTGTATAAGATTTAAGCAGACAAGAGGAAGCGCAAAGGGCGCAAATCATTAGTAAACAATTAACAACAATATAGAAAATGGACAAAAGAAACCTGGCGTTCGGCAAGACAAACTACATCATACTGGCTGCCGGACTGATTCTTGTGATAATAGGAATGATATTGATGAGCGGCAACGGCTCTGACGAGACACACTTCAACCCGGAGATATTCAGCACTATGCGGATAAAGGTGGCACCCGTAGTATGCACTATTGGGTTCTTGTCTATCGTGGGAGCAATAATGTACAAGCCGAAGGAGAATGACAATACGGACGTTGTACCAGAAGAAAACGAAGTAAAGTAAACAGTCTGGCGACATGAATATCATAGAGGCAATAATCATTGCTATAGTCGAAGGACTGACCGAGTTCTTACCTGTGTCGTCAACAGGACACATGATAATAGCACAGAATGTGCTCGGAGTGGAGAGCACTGAGTTTGTAAAGGCATTCACATTCATCATACAATTCGGAGCAATACTGTCTGTAGTGGTGCTCTACTGGAAACGATTCTTCAGGCTGAACAGGACAGAGATGCCTGAGAATGCTACACCACTGAGACGATTCCTGCATAAATTTGACTTCTACTGGAAACTGTTTGTGGCATTCATTCCTGCCGCAGTACTGGGTCTTCTGTTCAGCGACGCAATAGATGCGATGCTCGAACGGGTGGAGGTTGTGGCTGTGACACTGGTCATCGGAGGTGTGTTCATGCTCTTCTGTGACAAGATATTCAACAAGTGTAGCGAGGATACGAAACTCACTGAGCGCCGGGCGCTGATGGTGGGATTGTTCCAATGCATTTCAATGATACCCGGAGTTTCTCGCTCTATGGCTACCATCGTAGGAGGAATGGCGCAGAAGATGACAAGAAAAGCAGCCGCGGAGTTCTCTTTCTTTCTTGCTGTCCCGACGATGTTTGCCGCTACTGTGTACAAGATTTACAAACTGCTGAAAGAGGGCGGGACTGAGATTATAATGGACAATATGCCTGTGCTTATTGTGGGTAATGTGGTAGCGTTCATCGTTGCGATGCTTGCCATAAAGTTCTTCATAAGCTATGTGACAAAATATGGATTCAAAGCATTCGGCTGGTACAGAATAATCGTTGGCTCGCTGATTCTTATAATGCTGATGATGGGATACTCACTGGAAATGGTTTAAGACATGAACTTTACTGAAGGAGAAATAATATACCTTGACAAACCTTACGGAATGTCAAGCTTCGGAGCGTTAGCGAGGGCAAGATATCTCATCTCAAAGAAGCTGGGTGTTAAGAGAGTGAAGACCGGTCATGCAGGAACGCTTGACCCGCTGGCCACTGGTGTGCTCATACTTTGCACCGGAAGAATGACAAAAAAGATTGATGAGCTGCAGCGACATACAAAGGAATACACGGCGACAATGCAACTGGGAGCGACCACTCCAAGCTATGACATGGAGCATCCTGTGGACCAGACGTTCCCAACTGAGCATATAACACGGGAGCTGATAGACGAGAAACTGAAAACGTTTATTGGCGAAATACAACAGGTTCCACCTGCATACTCGGCTTGTAAGATTGACGGTAAACGGGCGTATGAACTGAAACGCAAGGGGAAAGATGTTGAGTTGAAGGCTAAGACACTGCAGATTGACGAGATAGAGGTGACCGACTTCAACCAGGAGAGTATGCTGCTAAGCATCAGAGTGGTATGTGGCAAGGGCACTTACATAAGAGCTCTGGCAAGAGATATTGGCGAGGCGCTGGGCAGCGGAGCATATCTGACAAGGTTATGCCGCACAAGAGTGGGTGACGTAAGAGTAGAGAACTGCATCAGTCTGGACAACTTCCAGGAATGGCTTGACAGCCAGACAATAGAGGACAACTGCATAAACAAAGGAACATAAATAGCACTATAAATATGAAATTATCACAATTCAAATTCAAACTTCCTGAGGAACTCATCGCACTGGAGCCTCCCTATCACCGCGATGAGTGCAGACTCATGGTGCTGCACAGGAAATCACAGAAGATAGACTTGTACAAAACAGACGAGAATGGAGAGCCTTTAAAGGACGAGAATGGTAATCCGATAGGACTGGATTTCAGAAATGTACTCGACTATTTTGACGAGGGTGACACCTTCATATTCAATAATACTAAGGTATTTCCGGCTCGTCTTTACGGCACAAAGGAGAAGACCGACGCCAAAATTGAGGTATTCTTGCTAAGAGAACTCAATGAGGAGATGAGACTGTGGGACGTTTTGGTGGAGCCGGCAAGAAAGATAAGAATAGGCAATAAGCTGTTCTTTGATGAAAGCGGAACCATGGTTGCCGAGGTGATTGACAACACAACAAGCAGAGGAAGAACGCTGAGATTCCTGTATGACTGCCCACACGATGAGTTCAAACGTGAGCTTTTCGCATTAGGAGAGGCGCCACTGCCAAGATATATCGTTGACAGAAGGGCGGCAAAAGAAGAGGATATGGCTGACTTCCAATGCCTCTTCGCCAAGAATGAGGGTGCTGTGACAGCGCCTGCCGCAGGCCTGCACTTCAGCCGTGAGTTGCTGAAACGCATGGAGATAAAAGGCGTAAACAGCGCTTTCATAACATTACACTGCGCTTTAGGAAACTTCCAGGATATTGAGGTTGAGGACCTCACAAAGCACAAGATGGACTCAGAGCAGATGTTTGTGGACGCTGAGGCATGCCGCATTGTTAATGAGGCGAAGAAGAACGGCCATCATGTGTGCGCCGTTGGAACAAGTGTCGCAAAGGCAACAGAGACAGCAGTGGGAACAGATAAGCTCCTGAAGGAATATGAGGGATGGACAAACAAGTTTATCTTCCCGCCTTATGAGTTTGGATTGTCAGACTGCATGATTGCCAACTTCTATCATCCAATGTCCACGTTGCTGATGTCAACCGCCGCATTCGGTGGTTACGACTTGGTTATGGAGGCATACGACGTGGCCGTTAAGAACGGCTTCAAGTTTGGATGTTATGGTGACGCAATGCTCATTCTTAATGACTAAGAACAACGAAAGTTAACAAAATACAGGGGAGAGAGGGTATTCAACAAGACGCTTCTCTTCCCTTATTTTTTTATAATAACATATATATCCCACACCATTTCATAACACAGCGCATCATGAGACATATTGTTTACCTCAGCTTAGGGGCAAATATCGGAAACAAGGAGAATACTATTCGCAACGCAATAAAGATGCTCGGGGAAAGCGTTGGAGACGTGACTGGCGTATCATCGATGATAGAGACTGAGCCATGGGGATTTGAATCGGAGAACAGTTTCATGAACTGTGCGGTGAGAGTGGAGACGGGATACACTCCCACTGAGGTGCTTAAAAGGACTCAGGAGATAGAAAGTGCTCTCGGAAGAACGCATAAGACGACCAATGGTGAATACAAAGACCGCCTCATTGACATAGATATCCTACTGTATGATGACATCACTGTGAACCTGCCCGAGCTTAGGATACCCCATCCTCTTATGCATGACAGAGACTTTGTTATGATTCCCCTCAGGGAGATATATCATAAACCGGGCGGCAATTGATATCCAAACAGGCTCCGAAAGATGCCTGATCAGGACGCGTTTCATGCCTGTTCGCAACGCAAAAGGATATCAACAAGAATCAACACAGCTACATTCTCACTATCCTGCAGCCATCAGCATCAACGGTTATCTCTACTTTCACAGCCTCATCCGGCAATACTTCCTCGATAAGTTCGGGCCACTCTATGAAACAATAAGAGCCACTATAGAAGTATTCCTCATATCCCATGTCAAACACTTCGTCAATCTTCTTAATCCTATAGAAGTCAAAATGGTATATGGACTCTGCCGACACAGATGATGTGTACTCATTAACAATGGCAAAGGTAGGAGATGTTATAACATCATTTACGCCCAGATGCTCACAGATTGCTTTAATAAACGTGGTCTTTCCGGCACCCATCCCACCGTAGAAAGCAAAGATGCGGCCATCGCCAGAGGCTTCTACAAACTGACGTGCGGCGTCTTTCAGACCCTCAATGTTATCTATTCTAATTTCCATATATAATAATTCTGTTTGTTAAGGAACAAGCAATGCGTCGTATTCGCGCATTACCAGCACAATAGCATATGCCCTGTCAGCGCTTCCTTGTTCTCAAAGTAACAAGCGGAACGAGCATTTCCTCCATCGAGATGCCGCCATGCTGGAAGGTATCCCGGTAGTAAGACACATAATAGTTATAATTATTCGGATAGGCAAAGAACGCATCTCCTATGGCAAAGACATACGAAGTGCTTAGGTTAGGAGCAGGAAGTTGGGCCTTCTCCGGTTCCTTTATCACAAAGACTTCTTTCGGATTATAACTCAGATTCTTACCCAGCTTATACCGAAGATTGGTATTTGTGTTCCTGTCTCCTATTATCTTCACAGGCTTTGAGGCACGTATGCTGCCGTGATCTGTTGTTATTATCACCGTATAGTCACTCTGGGCAAGAAGCTTGAAGAGCTCAGACAGAACGGAATGACGGAACCAACTGAGCGTAATACTTCTGTAAGCAGACTCATTACTTGCCAACTCACGCACCATTCTGGACTCTGTGCGGGCATGGCTGAGCATGTCTATGAAATTGATAACAACCACATTCAAGTCATTTTGCTGTAAAGACTTGAACTGTCCGAGCAGCTTATCGGCTCCATTTGAGTCATTAACCTTATTATAAGAGAATGTGTTGTTCCTGCGGAAACGCTCCATCTGCGTCTTAATCAGCGGTCCCTCGTTAAGATTCTTTCCCTCTTCCTCGTCCTCATCCACCCATAAATCCGGGAACATCTCTGCTATCTTGTTCGGCATCAGGCCACTGAATATAGCATTCCTGGCATATTGTGTGGCAGTAGGCAGTATGCTCATGTACAACTCTTCGTCAATATCAAACATGTCACCAATCTCCTCTGAGAGCACACGCCACTGATCATAACGGAAGTTATCAATAACAATCATAAACACCTTCTCCCCTTTATCCAACAAAGGAAATATCCTTTTCTTGAATATATCAGGCGACATCAGAGGCAGTTGTGCCGTCGCCGGCGCTGCGTTCCCTGCCGATTTAGACTGTCGCAAGGCCTGGGCCGCCATCCTTGAGACCTGCTGATAATGCCCTTTATACGGCATACCGGGGCCCGGGGAATTAGCAGCTACATTCTGACCACGCTCTACAATCCAGTCCAGATAGTTCTTCTTGATGAACTTTGCGAATCCATTGTCAGCCTCTTCTTTCTGCATTGCGAGCATATCCGTCATGCTACTGTCCGCATTACTAAGCTCAAGCTCCCAATGAACAAGCCGCTTATACACATTCATCCAGTCCTCATAAGTCTTGCACTCATCAATTTGCGATGAGATATCTTGGAAGTTCTGCTGGTAACCCGACTGTGTAACCTCTGTCACTATTTCCTTTCTGTGAATGTTTTTTTTCAACGAAAGCAATATCTGATTTGGATTAACAGGCTTTATCAGATAATCAGCTATCTTCGAACCGATGGCCTGATTCATTATATCTTCTTCCTCACTCTTCGTAACCATTACCACAGGAGTAGCCGGAGACAGCTCTTTTATCTTCTGCAAAGTCTCCAGTCCGCTCAGACCCGGCATCATCTCATCAAGCAGAATGAGGTCAAACGTCCTCGTCCTGCACATATCTATCGCGTCAGTGCCATTGCTAACGGTCACTACTTCATATCCTTTCTTCTCAAGAAACAGCAGATGCGCCCTTAGAAGTTCTATCTCATCGTCAACCCAAAGTAATAATCCGTTGCTCATATTTAAAATCCATCTAATTCATAATACTCATCTTCCAGGTTGAACTCCTGCGTCTCTGCAGGTTGCTTCGCCTTGCTATTGCTCTCCTGCTGGAGCTCACTTCCGAATCCATCAGAGAAGTCTATGCCCGTATCCTCTTGCTCCACAGGTTTCACTACAGGCTTTTTCTGCTCCTGCTTTTTCTCCACAGGCTTATCATCCGCTGCTTTCTTACTTTCCATAACAGCATCATTCACGGCAGATTCAGCCGCTTTTCCAACCTCATTATCCTTGGTTTCCGTAACCGTCTCAGGCACAACCAGTGCCCCTTCGTCAGCTTTCTGCACGTCAGCAGGCACCTGTTGCTCAGCAGGCAGAACTATTCCATTGTCCGTTTCAGCATCATTCTTACTCTCATCTGCATCCACCGGCAGAACAAGTCCATTGTCCTCACCCTGCGGCTGAGCCTCTTCTGTCTGTGGCTGAGACTGTTCTGTCTGCTGCAAATCCATCTCCTGCACAGCATCATCACCCTGTTCCGCAGGCACTTCGATAGAAGAATTATCCGCATCAACGTCCTCCACACCTAAGTTTATGTAAGTGTCATCATCTATTACGCCACCATTATAGAGCTCGTCTTCCTCCAGTTTCTCCACCTCCGGCTGCTTCTCATACTCTATTGTCTCAGGTTCCGTCAGCAGTTTCACCGTACTTACACGCAGAGGAATAAAGTGTTTCTCATAGAACTCATCATAATCATTGTAGCTATATTGCGTTCCAAGCAACTCAAGATTCTTGTCACTGATGATTATTGAGCGGCATTTCTGTGCCAGTTCTGCCACTTTTCCCACAGAATATAGTTGTCTTGCATATTGCAATACCTCATCATAACTCCTGAATCCCTTAACCATCATGCGGTTAAGTTCATCCGTTTGGTCTATCACTATGTCAAAGTTTCTGACCATAAAACTGGTGAAATTGAACCTCGCCAACTCAAAAAGCAACTGATTTTCATTAACAGAGTCAGGCAGATAAGCCAGCATAAACGTATAGTCCACATCCCTTTCAGGCAGGAACTGACGCACGGCAATAGAGTCACTGTCGCTAAGAACGTCAGCACGTCGTTCCCATACGCTGCCCATATCAAACTTACCTCCGTGCAACCTTCTGCCCGCCTTCACGCCGTTTATTATCATTCCAGCCATGCTGCTGACATCACTCTGCGGATATTTCTCCACCACTGTGTTCATGTCTTCCACACAACCGGCGGCATCTCCATTATTAAGCTTGCTCAGTCCGCCTATGAAAACAAACTTATCCCGGTGATATCCGAGCGGGAATCTCTGCTCAGACACATCAGTATTAGACCTCACCTCAGCAAACCTGTCATTCTTGAATGCCTCGTATGTAGCCGCATACAGCGAGTCCTCTATGTGCTCACCAAAGCGCGCGTTCTCCTCAAAATAAGGGTCAGACAGCAATACCGTCCACTCGCTCTCTGGATAAACAGCCTTCAGACTGTCCAGATATGTCTGCGCTGTTGCCGCCATTCCCTTCCTTGAATATAACAGGAACAGATGGTAATACACATCATCCATATCCTGGAAGTCGGTGTAATTGTCGCAAAGACGCCTGAGATTCTTCTCACTCAGATGCAGATTGTCAAGCTTATCCTTGAAGATAATGCCCGAGTTATACAGTCCGTCCTTTATTATATTGTCACTCTCTGCCACCTGTTCGGGCGTGAATGGAATCTGTGCAAGATAGTACTCACGCTTGTGCGGGTCATTAACGGCACTGTCCATCACCTGCTCCAGCGAGTCCTGGACAGCCTCCACGGCTGCAATAGAGTCTCTCATCTCATCCGTCAGTTCCTCTATCCCTTCTGCAGAAGCCACCACTGTCTTGTTAACTCGCTGCCAGTCGTCCACGTTCTCACGCTTTCCCCATATCTTTTGGAAAGCACTCTTACCCTGATTCACCGCCATCTGATTGTAGAAATACCACAATCCCGACTGATTTCCGGCAGCTGTCGGCCTCTGAGCTGTAGTCTGTTGGTTTCTTCCCACGGCACTACCAGCCGCCACCATCTGCTCCGCCTCACTCTCGGCAAGGGCATCACGCTCCTCTTTCTCTTTTTGTTTCAGAGCCTCTATCACCCTGTCTATTGCCTCATTGCGCTCCTTCTCGGGCATCTTTGCTAATGCCTGGAGTGAGTCTTGCAGGTGTATCGCATCTGTATAAGGCACCAGTTCGTCAAGGATGACCGACCGTTTTGACAGTTGCTCATAATCATCACGCTCCTTGTCAAGCAGTCCTATCGCCTCACCATAGCATCTTCTGGCATCACTGAACTTCTCCTTAGCCCAGTATATGTCTCCCAGATGCAGCAGCAGGACGCCCTTCTCTATGCCGTTTCTCACCGACTCCTTGTTTCCTTTCTCATAAGCCGCAATGGCATTAACGGTGTCTTTCTGTGCAAGATATATGTTACCGATGGCATAATAGACCTGATCCAGATACTCACTGTTATTGTCTGACGCCGCCATTCTTCTCAGTCGCTTTATCATCTGGCGCGAGTTACCCTCCGCCATCACCTCAGTCATGGCTATGCGTGCGTTGAACTCCAGCTCGTATGGCGGATTCTGACGTATAACTCGCCTGAAAGCCTTGTATGCCTCCTGCCTGTTTCCCACGGCAGCCTGCAACTGTCCCATCAAGAACCACTCTCTTGCGCGCTGCTTTCTGCGCATTTCGTGCTTTATAACTTTGCGCAAATAAGGAATGGCTGTCCTGAAGTCGCCCTTGTGTATGTAATAATCCGCCAGCGTATAGTCCCACTCTTTCTGTGCTCTCCAGTGTATAGAGTCACGCTTTATCTTAGTTATCACATCCTCAGCGTCATACAACCAGTCTTGCTCCACATAGCATTTTGCCAGCCACGCGCGTGCTTTTCCATAGATGGCAGGCTGCGTACTGTACAGACGTGCCATGTAAGCGAAGGTTGACGCAGCCTCATCAAATGAGCCTTTCATGAACTGCGAGCGTCCCATTAGCAGCCATGCTTTCCACAGGAAGGGGTTATACTCCTTTCTGTTCAGCCACTCTATGTCGCGTTCTGTCTTCTTTCTGCTTTTCGTCCATTCAGGTTTTCGCTTTATACTGTTTCTCTTTATCGCCTTCTGACACTTCTCAATGGCACGGTCATAATTAGCTGCGCCCAGCTCACGACTGGCCTTATTGCCTACAGTATAAAGCGGAATTATCTCCGTATAGTTGTCCTTGTTGCCGTTTTCTTTCTCCAGCGAGCCGTCGATATATGCCATTGAGCCGTTGAAGTAGGTGTTGTAACGGGCATTAAAGGAGCGCCACCAGCGCGTCTGCGCGGTGTTTTTCTCCGTAGAACAGCCAACCATTACCGCTGCTGCAACAGCGATAATGACACAGATGATATGTTGTCTTTTCAGTGAACTCACTCTATATAAACTATAAAAACTATGTTTTTATTGCCTGTCTTATGCCATTTCGTTCTCCAGCACCTCAAATCCCGCCATCTGAAGGTCGTTCCAGAAGTGTGGATACGACTTGCTCACAACGTGCGGATTGTTAATTCTCAGCCCCGGGATAAGCAACGACGCCGGTGCGAAAGCCATTGCCATGCGGTGGTCTTCATATGTGTCTATGGCAGCATCGGGCTGTGGCTCGCATCGCTCTCCGTCCCATATCAGCTCACGTCCGTCCACGTCTCTGATGACAAATCCCAGTTTTCTCATCTCCGTCTTCAGTGCCTCTATGCGGTCGGTCTCCTTTATCTTGAGGGTGGCAAGACCCTTGAAGTGGAACGGTATGCCAAGCATTGCGCAACAAACCACGAACGTCTGCGCCATGTCGGGCTGGTTTATGAAGTCGTAGTCGAGCCTTGCCGGCCTCACGCCAGTCTTCCTTAGCGTCACCGTTGTCGGCACTCCGCGCTCCCTGCTGTCAAAGACCGTCTTCACTCCGAGCATGCTGAAGAGATACTTCACTACCGAGTCGCCCTGCAAGGAGCCGTCCATCAGTCCCGACAGTTTCACCTCCGCATTGGCGTCATGGCTCAAAGCCACCATCTCATACCAATAAGACGCCGCGCTCCAGTCGTTCTCTATGAAGTAGTATGTTGGCACATAAGGATGCGGATGAATCTTTATCGTGTCGCTGCCCACCCACTCTGCCTTTGCGCCGAAGTCTCTCATGGTACACAAGGTGAGGTCTATGTATGGGCGTGATATTATGTTTCCGGTGAGGCGCAGCTCCAGACCCTGTCTCAGCGAGGGTCCTATCATGAGCAGTGCGGATATATACTGCGAGCTGATGTCGCCTCTTATCTCTATCCGTCCGCCCTCCAACTGGCGCCCGGTAATGCGGAGCGGCGGGAAGCCCTGCTCTCCCTCATACTCTATGTCGGCGCCAAGGAAACGAAGTGCGTCCACCAACACCCCGATGGGTCGTTGTCTCATGCGCTCTGTTCCGGTAATGACATGAGTGCCTTCGGTCACTGACAGATATGCGGTTGTAAATCTCATGGCTGTTCCTGCGGCCTTGATGTCTATGACGTCGGGCATGTTCTGCAGTGCCTTTATCATCACATCTGTGTCGTCACAGTCTGAGAGATTGTCTGGAAGTACTGTCCCCCCAGAGAGAGCATGTATTGTCAGCGCTCTGTTGCTGATGCTTTTAGACGCCGGCAGGTTTATCAATGCGTTAAGTTCTGCCGGAGCAGTGATTACATATTGTCTCATCGTTGCTTCTGTTCGTGCTTTAAACAAGCCTGGGATGTGAGGCTTCCTGCCGCTCAAAACATATTGAGGACAGCCTCAACCAAGGCATTTCAGATGCAAATTTATAAATTATAATTGTTAAATACGAATTGGAATTGCAAAAGTTCGTAAATCAAGCATATTTCCATTCATAACACCCTGATTATCAACAAGTAACAAAACCACACACAAAAGGACATCAAACAGGTTGCGTTTGATGCCCTTCCGGGTTGCAAAAGATGCCTTCTCAGAGGCTGGTTGATGGTCTTCTGCAGGGTGTTTTTACCATGGAACGACAGTTATTGGTCTTTTTTGTGGAATGTAGTAACTATTTTTGCCGTGTAACTGTATGTATCACCGTGCCGTCTTTGTCTATCATGTGCAGTCTGAGCGATGTCTTGTCTGCTGTCAGAACAGAGAAGCCCTCGCTGCCACTGCAGAACACCGTGCCCTCCACCGGTGACACCTTGCGTGCCAGCGAGGCTGAGGTGTTAACCACATAATCAATGGAATCGCCCTTTGGTTTTATATGCTGGAAATTGTGTATATGCCCGCTCACGTACATATCCACATTGCCATAGCGCCTGAGGAGCGGCAGAAGGCGCTGCTGAAGGTCTGTGCGCTCGCTCTCACTCTTGGGTGTCTGCGCGTAAACAGGATGATGACCAATCACCACAACCCAGTCTTCCGCTGCCCCGGCAAGTGTCTTGTCTATCCATCTCAGCTGCTCATCGGCGTCTTGCTTATGGGCATCGGGATATGTAATGCTGTCGTTCTGATATTTGTCTATGAGCGGAGTGGTGTCTATCAGAACAAGGCGTATGCTTACACCGTTGTCTTCTACCACTTTGGTGTAATATCTTGCGGGCATCATCCAGCGGCGGCTTACATCACTGTAGTCTATCACCGCCTGGGTGTTTCCTCTGTATTCATGATTGCCGAGAAGCGGAAACCAGGGCAGCATGAGGTCTGGATGCGAATAGATGAGTTCGAAATTGGTGAGCCACAGAGGGTCGCTGACGGAGCGGATGCCCTCAAAATGGTGCACATCTCCTGGTGCCACGACGCACTCGGGGTCAACAACCGCTGCCATGTCTCCCATCAGCCCGGCAACGTTCTTCTGCTCATAATAGCCGTTACGGCCAAGGTCGTTGGCTATGAAAAGGCTCACCTCGCCACTTATCTGCCGCCACTGAGGCAACGACTGGGCACTGACGGCCATGAAGGAGAGCAGTGACAGAGCAAGGGCTACTGCCGCAACGACAATCCTCTTGCCCACTTTCTCGTATTCTTCCACTATTATGTGCTTCATCTCTCTTAGTTTTGCTGAATTGATTTTCATAT
>JAFQGS010000060.1 GCA_017415455.1 Prevotella sp. | reverse complement strand
CGTAATACTGTCTGACTCATTTAATCTCATACGAGACTCCACTATCGGCTTCTCTGTTGGCGGCTCGCTATCATTATCACATGACAGAAGGAATGCACTCATTACGAATGCAAGAAGAAATAATAAATACTTTTTCATAGTCATATTTTGTTTTGGTTAAAGTTAAATACAAATAAAAGTCACTAACTCTTGTCCAGGAACATTCACTGACGCAAAAAGAAAGAGAAAAATACTACTTATCTCATAGGTTTAATGTTTTTTATCTTTATACAAATATAGCGAATAATCACATTCTGTGTTCATAATCCGCTCATTGTTAATGAATTATTAACGTTTTACCCCCCCCGAAATTAAGTTACGTTAACACAACTTCGTCCTATTTTGTTATACCTCGGCATAGTAAAAAGGATACTCCTTTACTAAGACGGCATAGAGATAGAGAGGATCATCAAGATGATAAGGTTTTTCATAATAATGAGCGTTTGTTTACGCTGCCAAAATTATGAAAAGAAAACATAACAAGCAAAAAAAGTAGTACATAATAGTACACGACAATCAATCAGAAGAAGTAATAACACTCTGATAATAAGCGTATTATTTAAATAGTACATAAAAGTACACGGCGAGTGGTTATAGGCTTTTTAGATTGTAATCTAACGTCTTTGTGCCCTCCTGATTGAACAATTTGTGGTTGATGCTGGTACGGATGTTTGTAATAATCTGTTTGGAACAATCAAATAAGATAGCCATTTCCGATGGCATAAACTTCAATTTGATAAGGATGCAAACAATAATCTCTCTTTCGGATAGCGCATATTGGGGTGCGGAAAGATGCTGATGGAATTTTACAAGGTGCTGGGATGTAAGTCCGGTTAGGGCAGACCAATTTGAGACAGAAGCTGGCATCCCCCTATCTGCCAGGCAATGCAGTTCGTTGACGATGTCGCAGTGAAGCATGTATTGCTCTGCATCCCATTTGGCTTGCTCTGCGTCTTCTTTAGTATAGGCGGCCAGTGTCTGACGAAGAGCTTCTGTTTCTTTCTCTTTTTGGTTTCTGTATTTGTCGGTGTCGTTTTGCAGCATGCTTAGGTCTTTTACCGACTGATTATATTTAGTAAGTGTATCGAAATATCTTGTGTTTAATGCTGTGAACTCATCTTGGGCCCTTCGCTTATTCCTTATTACTACATATATTATAGCGGAAATAATAGCAAGGGATAGAATGCCACCGATGATTATCATATTCCTATATCTTTCTGCCTCACGTCTTTTTTTCTCCGCCGATTGCTTGAACCTGTTATAATCATACATCGACTGCATCTTGGGTAAAGTCTGGCTCATTATGTCTTTGTTAATAGATGCGTACAGGGATTGGCACATGTTTGAATATTTGGCTATAGAATCATTGTTCCCTAATTTTCTATACAACTCAATCAACCCATTACAACCTGCTACTCTATTGTTCTTGTCAACACCAGAAGATAATGTTTTGCGGAAATAGTATTCTGCAGAGTCAAGTTTGTTGCATGAGAGCAGATACATGCCCTTGTTATAATAAAAGATTTCTCTTCCCTTTTCTATATTTCCATATTGGTCAAAAACACCACCTTCTCTTTCATATGTTTCAATACAACGTTTTGCATTGTTCAAATCATTTTTATCAACATACACAGATGACAACAAACCTAAAGAGCGAGCTGATTGAATCTTATATCCATGTTTTGCAAATAAGTACGAACTCTTTTCATTAATTATTATACAAGAGTCATAGTTGTCTAAAAGATAATATGCAGAACCCATATAGTCATAGGAACAGATAGCCCCTAACGTGTCTTTTGCTTTTAAAGCATAGTGGTAACTATTCTTCAATTGTTCAATCTGATTGTATGGAAGATATGCATCTTGAAAAAGTACTGCCATCTGTCCATACACCCTGCTCAGCAGTTTATAATCGCAGTCGGCAGAGGTGGTGTCAGCCTTGTCTATTGCATCATGATAGCACTCAAGGGCACGGGGTGCGTCGCCCATGTCGCGATAGGTGCAGCCGAGGAGATAGTGGGCACGCATGCGTTCCTGGGCTGTGCCGTGAGCGTCGTAGTAGGCGGTCACCTCACGCATCACGCTGTCGGTGGTGAAGTTGACAAATGCCTTGTTCTGTGCATCGGCACGCAGCAGCTCAAGGCGCATCTTCTGGCGGCGGCTCATGTCGGAGGAGCGCTCAGCACGGAGGCTGTCAAGCATGACGAGGACGGTGTCGGGATGTGTGGACAGCAGACTGTCGGCATGGTTGAGCACATAGGTGGCACGGCGGTCGGAGCAGCCGAACATGCAAACCAATACGAATATTATAATCAGGTATAATAAATGTTTCATCGTCTATATTCTTTCTTATATCACAACCTACCGTTACACAAGCAATAGCTTAATCAGCAAATTGAGGATAATTCTGTTTACATCCTTTAGAATGGATATCCTACTGCAAGGTGCAGGCTATGGCTGTCGCTGAACTTAGGAATATTGTAGAAGCCGCTCTTGCCTGTCTCATAAGGCACATGGAGACCTACACCCCAGTCGAGACGCAGGATAAGGAAGTCAAGATCGTAGCGTATGCCGACACCTGTACCAAGAGCCATTTCCTTGATGATGTTCTTTGCCTGGAACTTAGAGCCTATGCGATAGCCATCATCACGCAGAGTCCACACATTACCGGCATCAAGGAATGCCGCGCCATGCAGATCGCCGAACAAAGGGAAACGGTATTCAAGATTGGCTTGCAGCTTTATGTCGCCTGTCTGGTCAAGGTATGACAGGCGTGAGTGCTCCGGTGCATAACTGCCCGGGCCAATGCTTCGCACCGTGAAGGCACGCACACTATTTGCACCTCCCACATAGAACTGCTCTACGTAAGGGGCAACATCTGAATTTCCGAATGTGTATATAACACCGCCGCTGAGATGTGCAACAAGGTGTGACTTTAGTCCAAGCATCCACGTCTTGCTGATGCTGGTCTCAAACTTCAGAAACTGAGCGAAGGCATTCTCAAACATGGTCTTGTTCTTCTCACTCCACTTCTTGCCTGCCGCCATATAGCCTAAAGCCACCATATTGCCTGCCTCGGTCAATGTGGCAGTCCACAACAAAGGGTTGCGACTGCTATGTGCATTGCTGTAGGTATAGGTGTACTGCATCTTTGGAATGAACACATCCTGCATGGTTGCATACAGATAAGGGTTGGCAGACAGAATGGAGTCAAAGCGATGTGTGGTATAGTTGAGATACTGATAATTGAGCGTCAGCGGACTGAACTCATGACGGCTGCGCTCAGATGTCTGCCAGCGATATGACCACTCGCCTGATGCCGTGTGCATCTTAAAATAGTCTGGGCGGTTGATGACATTCATGGAAGCCTTGGCAATGGTAGAGGGTGTGGTGAAGTAACGACGGCGCTTAAGGAAAGGAACGATAAGACGCGGGAACTCCACAGACACATCGGCTCCATACTCATAAGAGTTGACACCAGAGGATGTCTCTGCCATGCTGTTACCTGTCTGCCACTCGTAAGAGCCATGAAGGCTTATGTCAAGAATCTCACCACCCCTGAAGGCGTTTTTCTTTGTAAGACCAAGCACAAGCTCGGGACCCATGCGGCCGCTGACCTTTGCCTTATAGTTGGTCTCCACGTAGAAGTCGTATGGGTTGTCGAAGATGCAGCTGAGACTAAGGTCAAGGGTGTCGCACAGCGACGTTGTGTCACGCGGAGTGAAACCGAACTGCACCGAGCTGAAGATGCCCGTGCTGTTGATTTTATTTGCCGACTCCATGTATTTACTGTAGCTATATTCCTGACGAGGGCGCAACTTAAGGTCACGCAGCAATACTCTCGGACGTATAGGAGGACGGCGGCCATTGAAGCGCACGGTGAAATAACGATGGCTGAAGGAGTCGGTGAGCTGCTCCATGCGCTGACGCATGAAGTTGATATTAATGTTGCCAATATACCACTTGCGCTTTGCTTTGTCGGGGACGTTGCCTGCCATCTGAAGCCTCAGCTGCGCACTTCCCGGCGCGGCAAGGGTGTCTGCAAGATAAGAGGCATAGGCAGACTGATAATAGAAATAGCCATTGTCACGAAGGAGATTTGACACTCTTGTTCGCTCCGCCTCAAGCAGAGAGGCATCGAAAGGCACGCCCTTACGCACCTTGGCATCAGGCAGCGATGCGCTTATCAGACTGTCGGCAACGGTAGGGAAGCCTGCATACTGCAAGGTATCTACCATATACAGACGGCCTGTATTGACGGTGTATCCTATCTTGCTCTTGCGAGGATTCTTCTGGGGAACAACCTCATGGGTTACAGAAGCATTAAAATAGCCGTGATTGCGCAATACCGACTGTGCCACAGACGCACGCAACTCGGGGTTTACCCAGCTCATCAGCACCGGAGCCTTGCCGAAAGAGCTTGTCATCCATTTTGAGAACTTGCTGTCGGAACCTGAGAATGCATTCCATATCCACAGGCCATAAGGAAATGGCGTGCGATAGAAAGAGCTGCCGAAGAGCGCGCCATTGGGCGCTGTGGCAAGGGCGGCATCCACCTCCTCCTGCGTTGTGATGAAGTGCTCACTATCGTCGGATGTCTCATACTTTATATCGGTGAGTCCTACGAAAAGCTGGTCTCCCTCGGGTATGTTCTTCGTCGTTGAACAGGAGACAAAAACGAATACCAGGAGTAACAATAGATATATAGGTCTGTGGAATTGTCTTATCGGTTGTGACATATCGGTGAATCTTTTATTAATAATTATTATTTAACTTTCGTAAGTTACGCTTGCCTTTTATCTTCGCCGCAAAGAAGCGGCATGTCTTCCTTTGCTTACTATATCTTCTTAACAATAGAAACTTGAGATTATTTCTTTACCTCTGACGTATCAGCAGGTAACGGCTGCGGGCCACGCCTTACCGACACAGTATCGCGTCTCGGCTGCACGGTCTCATTCTTGAAACGGAAGATATCCTTGAAGTGGCGGAGACTACGGCGCCATATGAATCCCACACCATACTCCTGCGTTGTTCCCTCCAGCCAGTCGTAGGCGTTGTTGTCATAGAAAAGGGTTACATACTTGTTTGCCGTATTGTCAAGACGGTATTCAAAGACCACATTGTCGAAGAACGACTCGTTCTGATTCTCAATCTCGCTACCTGTGGACACCTTGCCGCCAACAACTATCTTAAGGCGGTTGTTCCAGAAACGCTTGGCAAACTTAAATGAGTAATCGGTGTGCATATTGCCACTTGCATCGGTGGTATTGTCGAGTCCCACACTAAGGTCAAGTGTACGCAGTGCATTACCGGTTATGTTATTTATCTCGCTCTGCAGGAAGGAGCTGAGAGCACCGTTCATAGAGAAGCCGCTGGTATTGCCGTCGGCAAGATACATACCGGTGGTGAGCATGGTTACGGCAAGTTTGCCGCGCTGCTCAACGCTCATCGAAGCGAGTTCGTTGTGCATGCTCATATCCTCAGGAGCATCAAGAGTGAACTCCAGACCCATGTCGGAGAGGGTGCGCGTTATCATCACACCGCAGTCAAAGTCAACAGGGCGGCCTTGTCCTCCCTCCTCGCCTACCGTTGCCTTTACGCGCTCGGTAGCAGTTATGTTAAGTTTAGGATTCATAGGATCGCCGGTAAACTCAATATAGCTGCCGTCACGTATCGTAAACGTCTTGAGCGGAATAATAGGAAGCGAATATTTCATCTCACCGTTGTTGAGCAAGTACTTACCCGTGAGAACGAAGTTGTCTGATGGATTATACTGCATTCGCAAATCGCCACCGCCCATAAGGTCAATATAGTTTGAGTGGTCAGAGTTAAGATAGCACATAATACGCGCACCTTGAACCACGCTTAGCGTAAGGTCCATGTCAAGACCCGACAATGCGGGCTGTACCACGACATCGGCAGTAGAGTCGTTAAGATTGACAAACTCCACCAGCCCGTCAAGCTGGTTGTCGGTGGCAAGCGGACCTTCACGAAGGACATAAGACATATCCGTTGTGCCGAGGACATCAAGCTTTCCACGCATGCGGAGATTACTGAGCGAACCGTTTATCATGCCGAAGAAATTGACAAAGGCCTTGCCAAAAGCAACACTTCGGGCATTCTCCTTTGAATTGATGAGCTGATAGTTCTCGGTGCGCATGCGCATATTCATCTTTATATCATCAAGATTTGAGAAATTGATGTCGCCATAGATATTCAGAGGGTTATTGTTGTGCCCATACATCTCGAAGTTCTCAAGCAGCAGATGACTGCCCACCACACGCACCGGGTCGTTACTGAAACGCAGCTCCACACCATACGGCACACTGACAAGATATGAGGAGTCGAGGAACACCTCGCCATCCACCTGAGGGGCAGACAGAGAGCCCTTCACCGCAACAGAGCCGTCGGCATAGCCGCGGAAGCCTATTATCTGGTCGGGGATGAATCCGTTGGCAAGCGATAACGGCATGCGGCTCATGTCAAAACGGGCATCAAGCCATCCTGCGCCCTCCGACTGATACGTGCCGGTGAGGGTTCCAACCAGCTGGTCGTTGTTCATGATGATTGCATCGACATAATGCGAGCCGTCATCTTTAGGCATATATACGAACTCGGTGCTAAGGTCGCCCATAGGACAGCGCTCGTATGTCATGTCTGTAACCGACATCGTAGAAGACACGGAGAACTGGTCGGGGGTCTGAATGACGTGATAGTCGCCGTTCATCATACCTGTCACGCGCGGCATATACGGAACAACGGACAGTATCTTCTCAAGGTCAAACTTGTTAAGGCTGAGCGTAAGGTCTTGTAATGCCTCAAGGTTGTCGTCATTGGAATAGAGCTGCACACCCATGCCGTCGGCGGCAAGAAGCTGCAGTCTTGAGGATATGCGCATGTCGCTGCCCATATAGATATAGTTGTCGGCGTTGACGCTGAAATTCTTATATCCCAGAATCGGGTCATTGTCAACTACACGCAGTCTCATTCCGTTCTCCTCAACAGATGCCTCAAGTCCGAGCCGAACACCAAGACGGTTCTCGGCATCATAATAACGCAGGCTGGCTCCGGCGCCTTTCTCAAACAGGCTGCCATCTACTATGGCATTGAAAACATACTGCGGATTGTTTTTGTTGTTGCGCACCTGTGCCCTGTATGTACATTGTGTAGAGTCGGACTCTATATGGAAATAGACAGAGTCAAGCTGTATGCTGTCTGCAATAAGACGCTCGATGCGCACATCTCCATTAACACCTGAATGTGGCGATGAGGTGAGAAGTATGTTGGCATAATCGTAGGCGACGCCCTCTCTTGCCAGAGCCTTGCTGAAGATGTTCTCGCTGCCTGCCTCAAGGTAGATGTCGGCTGTTGGAAGTGTCTTGCACAGGGCTGTGTGATTGAGCTGCTTCATATTAAGCTGCCCCGTCAGCTCATCTGCTAAGTCCTGAATCTGACTGATGATATGCTCATATCCTCCTGACGCCTTCATCTTCAGATGCAGATCGGCACAATCTATCTTTGCGTATGTGGTGTCCGGATTGGTGAGAATATCCATGACAATACCTTCCGGGCGGTAGGTTTTCTTGGCGTCTCGCATAGTCAGATCGTCTATCACTCCATCTATCTTATACACCTTGTCAAGGTCGGACATCAAATCAAGATGACAGCACATGGCAAGGGTGAACGGCTGGCTTACAATATTAAGACCATGGAGGTCGGCATGACTGAGGTCGGCAGAGACTGTCGCCTGCAGCTTATCTGTATTCATAAGTGCGTCGAAGGATATCATTCCTTTGACAAGCGGGTTGTCGCTGTCTATAACAGCATGGGCTATACCGTTGTTGAGAGTTATGTCGGCATCTATGGCATCAAGGTTATAGTTGCCGAAAGAGAACTTCTGCACCTGTGCGGTGGCATTGAGACTCGCCGACGGTGACATGAAGTCGAAGCCCCTACCCTCTGCCTCCACATATCCGGTAAAGTCACCCATGCCGCTGCCTGGCATAAAATGACTCACCTGCAGCGCCTGTGCGTCAATCTTTGCCTTATATGCCATGCTGCGCGTGTCGAATGTTCCGTCAAGCAACAACTGGCCTGTACCTTCCGAAGCAAAAAGATCTGCGGCATATACGCCATTGCCATTGGCACTAACATTACCGTCCAGGGATATTCCATGAGGTATTGTGACGCCCTCGCCAGCCATGGCTGTAAGGAAACCGATATCATAGGTGTTGCCCTTAAGGTCTATGTCTGCAACAAGCTTGTCGGGATTAATGATATTACCAAGAGAGCCCGAGGCATTGAGTTTGAATGCTGTTGGAAGCTCTATACGTATTCCCGCAACATTCATGTTCTGCATATTTCCGCTTATGTTCGCCTTTACTCCTAAAGGATAGTTAGGCCACTGGCGCAAGAAGGCGGGTGGCATGCCGCCCATGAAATGAAGCAGGTCTTGCTTGCCGAAAGAGCCGTCGGCAAAGAGTTCCATCACGCCTGGCGCCTGCGAGTCGAAAGTGTTCAGCGCCATGTCAAGCCGTGCGTCGAGCGATGACTCTGTAGTACGGAGTGTAAGTGACGGAAGGCGCAAGCGAAGACTGTCCATAAGCACCGGACCTGACAGATGGGTGACATGCAGGCCGCATTTCTCACGGAATGAGCATTCTCTTAACAAAAGGCTCAGGTCTGGGGCACAATAAGAAAGAGAGTCAACGGCGATATTTACACCCGACAGGGACAGATGCCCATAATCCAGTCCGGCGGTCCTTGCCGCGAAATTGTCATCATATGCCAGCTGTCCGTCTTTCCATGTAAAAGCATTTACCTTATACAATCCCTTAGACAGGTCAAGAGCACAATCCTTAACAACCGCCTCTCCCATATATGCCATCACCTGCAGAGTGTCGCCAGGCATGTGTATCGTAGCTCTGGTGTCATCAACGGTAATATTGTCTGCGAGAATCTTCCATCGCGTCTCACTACTTGTAGTATCTTCCGGAACGGTATCACTAAGCTGCACGTCAACATCGGCACCAGACAATTGAACGTCGTTGAGGCGGAGCGATTCTGCGGAAAGGTCTATGCCGTGACTTTCAAGGTACATCCTTTCTATGTCTCCTCTCACACACGCTGACGGGACAAACTGAGCGGTATTTACCTTAAGAGTATTGAACTCAAAAGCATCAATCTCCACTTGCTTACTGAAAAGCGGAAGCAACTGAACATCAACGACAAGCCGGCGCACCTCTGCTATGGTATCCGTCTTGGATGGGATGGAATCATTGGGTTTATACGCCTTGAAACCTTCAACGGAAAGGTCTAAGGGAAACGCCAGACACACCCTTTCTACAGATATCGCCATACCCGTTTGCTCTGAAGCGTAGTCTGTAACCTTCTTTACTGCCCAGTTCTGAACAGGCGGTATGTAAAGGAGTATAACAAGTATCAATATAAGCAAGACAGGTATGAGAAATGCTATACCTGTCCACTTTAATATTCTTCTCATAAGCACTTACAATATATATGACACCAATGACAAACAATGGTAGTAAGTGCAAAGTAAATAATTATTTTGAAAAAAATGAAATGTTTTGAACGATTAATAAACAGTTTTAATGTTTTAATCTATAAATAATCTTTTTTTTACAAAAAAAGGAATGAAAGATTCTCACTATCTCCCCTTTAATGCCTGCCACAGAGCATCTGAGGGTAATGGTGCCTCAAGGTCTATGACTTCTTTTGACACAGGATGTACAAAGCGCACCTTATGAGACTGAAGCGAGATGCTGCCATCTGGATTGCTGCGACGGGCACCATACTTCAAATCACCTTTTATAGGGCAGCCCATTGCCGCCAGCTGGCAGCGTATCTGATGATGACGCCCTGTGAGAAGATTCACTTCAAGCAGATTATAGTTGTCGGTCTTCCCTATCAGCTTATAGTCAAGAACGGCCTTTTTGCTTCCAGGCTTCTCACTACTATATGCATAACTCTTGTTCTGCTTCTCATTCCGCACAAGCCAGTGCTCAAGTCTGCCTTCCGCATGCGCCGGCGTATCCTTCGTTATTGCCCAGTAAGTCTTGTGCACATCACCATTGCGGAACATCTCATTAAGACGGGAGAGAGCTTTGGACGTGCGGGCAAAGACAACAAGACCACTCACCGGGCGGTCAAGACGATGAACAACGCCCAGAAAAACATTACCCGGCTTCTGATATTTCTCCTTTATATAGTCTTTCACGATATCAGAGAGCGGAGTGTCACCCGTCTTATCTCCCTGCACTATCTCCCCGCTTTCCTTATATACTACTATTATATGATTGTCTTCGTAAACTACTCGCATATTCTTGTTCCTTCTTATTTGCGCACAAAGATAAGAAAATTATAAATTTCTCTATATTTATAACTCCTGCAAAAATAACAAATTTCTTTTAGTTTATAAAGTTGCCTAAGATTATTTCAAATTAAATCATCAGGCAAAATAGTTTGTGCCCATTCAGGTAAATCAGTAACATACATCTTACCCATCTTGCCATTTACTAAACGAAACTGCAATTTTGCTTCTTCTCCATCAACAGAATTGTCATAAACATAAAGGCGGTCAACTATTGAAGAAACAGTTTTGCAATTTTCAATGGACTTGTAATACCTTGAAATAATTTTGGGAATAGGAACATCATGCCCACCTTTCATCACTCTGTCGGCAATTCGCGAAGCATTAATTTTAGGATTTTCTGTTGAAATGAAGAACAATCGAATAAAGAATCCGTATTTCTTTGCTTTGGCTATAAAATCCACTTTATCAATAGCAGACATAACCGTTTCAAAAACAAAACTTTTTCTTTCAAGCAAACATCTTTCTCTCCATTCTTCACAAAATTTGGCAGCACTTAACACTGCTTCCAAAGAATTCCAATCGCCAAACATTTCGTTTGCCACTTCATCAGGATTGATATAAATTGTACCTTCAGCCCATTCATGATGCAGAAATTTTTTAGTCACAGAAGTCTTGCCCGACCCATTAGGACCAGCTATGATAATCAATTCCGGTTTATATCCATCCTTAACCATTGATAATATTGTTTATGCGTTCATTCCACCTTGCCTTATTCAAAGCGATATTTCTACGCATTTGTTCGAAATGAGCGTCAGCTGCCTTTTTGCTACTTTCGCGCGCATCTTGGGCAACCTCTTTCATTACTTGCTCCAGCATTTCGTCTGTTGGTTCCTGACCTGTGCCAAATCTGTATGAATTCATTTCTTTCTCTGACATAACTATTCCCTCATTTATTATCTTCTGCAAAAATAGCAAATATCTCTGGAAAAATCTAAGGAATGAGGGAAAATAATGATGGCTGCACTGGTGTTCAATGACTTATGAGGACTTATGATGAAAGCCTCTCCGATGCAAAAGTGCAAGGAAATGAAAGGTAATGAGGGCTGACGGTTTTCAAATCATTACCCGATAACAAGGTAAGTTTATAGGTTGTTGGAGTTCATTTCTACTCTCTGCTACATTCTGCATAACAATGTACAACTCGCTGATAACTAATTTTGTAACCAAAAAGAATTGGATTATGCGAAGTACATTTAAGGTGCTGTTCTATGTGAACGGAAGTAAAGAGAAAAACGGTATTGT
>JAFQGS010000059.1 GCA_017415455.1 Prevotella sp. | reverse complement strand
GTGCCTTACCTACCTCATTCTTCTTAAACCAACGGCTGATAACACCTGTAGTGCAAGGAGAAGCACCCGCCTCTCCTACTCCAAACATAAAACGAATAAGAAGCAGTGACGCCAGTCCTCCTGCAAAACCTGTAAATGCTGTGAACAGAGACCACCACACAACAATAAGCGACAACACCTTACGATGACCATGACGATCACCAAATGCACCCATTGGTATTTGCAGAAGGCCATAGGATAATATAAACGCACTCTGCACCCATCCCCATTGCTCTGGTGTGAGGTTCAGGTCTCTTATTATCTCTGTTCCTGCAACACTGATGTTTATTCTGTCAAGAAAAGTAACCATGCCCAGAATAACGAGCATGGCTAATATCACATTCTTTTTCTTCATTCTCATAACAAAAAGAAACAACTCATAAGTTTACAGTTTCAGGAACTCACGCAGACCCTTCACTCCCGAAACAGGGCTTGACAACACAGGCTTGCCTGTGAGTTCAGAGAGTTTCTGCTCCATCCTTGCCATTGAGCCTTGTGCCAGCACAAACAGGTCCACCTTGTCTGCAATATTTGCAGCAGCCTCTGCTATCAGTCTGTCATGAGTCTCCCCGTCTCCACTCTGTCCTGCAGCAAATGCTCCATCAGCCAGTCCCTCTACCAGCTCCACTTCTTTGCCTTCCTGCTTAGCCGCATTCAACAACAAACGGCATGTAGGCTCAAGAGTTGTTGGGAGAGTTGATATAACACCTATTCTTTTTGCCGAGTTAACAGCCTTAACAGCCATAGGGTAATCTATACGGAAAACAGGTATTGGGGCTATCTCGTTGCCGAGGTCTGCTATGTCTCCCACAGATGAGCAACAGTTGAATACCACGTCAGCCCCAGAATCTGCCGCTGTCATATAATAAGAAAGCAAGCGACGCTTAACTGCTGGTGTCACTTTATTATTAGCTATCACTTCCTGTATGAGTGAGTCATCCGCTATGTGGTTAAGTTTCACTTCTGGAAGATATTCCCTGAAAATCTTTGTCAGAGGCTCTACAAGAGCCATTGCTGTGTGTACACAAACTACTTTTTTCATATTCATATTAGGTTTAATGTTATCATATATCCACGAGCATCATACCTTGAAGACATACACCTTCATATAGCTCTATCTGCAAAGGTACAAAAAAAATCATTACAGCAATGTCATAGCATGGAAAACTATCTGTTTGCCGTGATTATTTGCAAATAAAAAAGCGGCATACCCTGAGGATATACCGCTTGAATAGTATGATGCTTTGATATGATTAGAATTCTTTTGTCATCTCCGCGCACTCATCATTAATCTTCTTTGCAAAGTCCTGCATGCTCATCACACATTGCTCTCCACCACCTTGTGGACGTACAGCCACTGTGCCGTCAGCCTGTTCTTTCTCACCAACAACAAGCATATAAGGTATTCTCTTCATCTCGTTGTCACGAACCTTACGTCCAAGTTTCTCATTACGTGCGTCGATTGTTGCCCTAACACCCACAGAGTCAAAGTATTTGGCTACCTCTGCAGCATAGTCGTTATACTTCTCAGACAAAGGAAGTATTGCAACCTGGTCAGGAGTGAGCCACAATGGGAAATGACCTGCGGTATGTTCTATCAGCACAGCACAGAAACGTTCCATTGATCCAAATGGCGCACGATGAATCATCACAGGAGTCTTCTTTGTGTTATCCTCATCAGTGTACTCCAGCTGGAAGCGTTTAGGCAGGTTGTAGTCCACCTGGATTGTTCCCAACTGCCAGCGACGTCCAATAGCATCCTTGATCATGAAGTCAAGCTTTGGTCCATAGAAAGCAGCCTCACCATACTCCACCTTTGCAGGCAAGCCTTTTTCCTTGCATGCCTCAACAATGGCTTTCTCTGCCAGAGCCCAGTCCTCATCACTTCCCACATACTTCTCGTGGTCGTTAGGGTCACGCAGTGATATCTGTGCCTCAAAGTTGAATCCGAAGGCAGTAAGTACGATGTTTATGATGTCCATCACATTCAGGAACTCCTGCTTCACCTGATCAGGACGGCAGAAGATATGTGCGTCATCCTGTGTGAATGAGCGTACACGTGTAAGTCCATGCAGCTCTCCACTCTGCTCATAACGATATACTGTTCCAAACTCAGCCAGACGTAAAGGCAGGTCCTTATATGAACGTGGCTTCCATCCGAACACCTCACAGTGATGTGGGCAGTTCATTGGTTTCAGCATATACTCCTCGCCCTCCTCTGGAGTTGTTATAGGTCGGAATGAGTCTTTTCCATAGTGAGCATAATGTCCAGATGTTATATAAAGGTTTTTGTTTCCTATATGCGGAGTGATAACCTCCTTATATTCGAAGCGTGTCTGTACTTTTCTCAGATGGTCTTGCAGACGCAGACGTAGCTCTGTTCCTTTAGGGAGCCATATTGGCAGTCCCTTGCCCACCTTCTCAGAGAACATGAACAGCTCCATCTCCTTGCCAATCTTTCTGTGGTCACGTTTCTTTGCCTCCTCTATCATCACGAGATACTCATCAAGCATCTTCTTCTTAGGGAAAGAGATACCATAGATACGTGTCAGCTGCTCACGATTGGCATCACCACGCCAGAAGGCTCCTGCCACACTTGTTATTTTTATTGCCTTGATGGCTCCTGTGCTTGTGATGTGTGGTCCCTTGCAGAGGTCTGTGAAGTTGCCTTGCGTGTATGTTGTTATATGTCCGTCCTCAAGGTCCAGGTCTATATGCTCACACTTGTATTCCTGTCCGTCAGCCTTGAAGCTCTCCAGTGCATCAGCCTTTGATATTTCCTTGCGTACCACTGGTTCATCCTTTGACGCAAGTTCTTTCATCTTCTGCTCTATCTTCTCAAAGTCAGATTCCTTTATAGTCTCACCATCCTTTGGCATCACATCATAGAAGAATCCGTTTTCTATGGCAGGACCGAAACCAAACTGAATGCCAGGATAGAGTTCCTGCAAGGCCTCTGCCAGCAAGTGTGCTGATGTGTGCCAGAAGGCATGCTTGCCCTGCTCATCCTCCCATTTGTACAACTCAATCTTTGAATCCTCCATTATTGGTCGGTTCAGTTCTATTGTCTCGCCATTCACCCCACAAGCAAGCACGTTACGTGCAAGAGCTGGAGATATGCTTTCTGCGATTTGTAATCCTGTTACACCCTGTTCATATTCACGTACAGAGCCGTCTGGGAATGTTATTTTTATCATAATGTCAAATATTTGTTCTACTTCGTTGCAAAATTAATGTTTTCTTTTTGAAAATTAGAATAATACTTGTAAAAAATAAGGCTGCCAGACATCTGCATGATGTTATCAGGCTGCAGTGGCGCAGTGGATGAGGGCATTATCCCGTCTGTTCTCCACTGATGTTCTGGCGTCATTCTTCTATCTGTATTTCTTTATCACACTGTAGGCCTTGAATAGTCCCAGCTCACCAGCCTTGCTTAGGTCGTCTGTTCCCTTGCTCTTCTCTCCCTTATAGATGCGGCACAGCCCTCTGTTATAGTATGCCTCTGCCATCTTAGGCTCCAGTGCTATAGCCTTGTCATAGTCTTCTATTGCCTTGTCATAGTCTTTTCTCATGGCATGTATGTTGGCACGGTTATAGAGTGCATAGGCATTGCCACTTCTTTGTCTCAGTGCGTTGTCAAAGTCTGATATTGTCCTTATGGCCTTCAGGTCGGCGTCTATGCCTTGTGATGCATTGAACTCATTGAGCATGGCCTGGCACACAGCCCTTTGCATGTAGGCCAGTGAGAGTGTGCTGTCTGTTTGTATATATACTGTCAGGTCGTTGATGGCAGCCTCAAAGTCTTGTATTGCATAGTAAGCTATTGACCGTTGCAGGAGCAATGCCTTGTCATCTTTCAGTTTTTTCGATTTTGCTATCACATTTGTGAGTGAGTCGATAAGCATGAAGTATGATTTTGTGGTTTTCTCATCCAGTGCGTTTGTGCTGCATGTCATATACATCTTCCTCCTCAGCTTCTCCTTCTGGTTGATGGTCTCCAGCTCCTCATCATATTTCTGGTATGTCCTCAGGCCGTCAGAATACTGTACGAATGAGAGGTGGTACATTGGCAGCAGCTCCGCATCCACCTTTCTGTTCTGCACCCTTCCTCTGTATACATTGGCGTATTCGTGGTGTATGGTGCTCTCGTCATCAACAACAAGCTGGTTGTACTTGCTGAAGTCTATGTCGCTTTTCTTTCTCACCTCCAGTTTTTTCTTCTGCGACCATCTCTTGTGCAACCCCAGGCTCTTGTCCATCTGTGCCTTCATCACCCTGAACTCATCCATCTCTGCCTTGCCTGTCAGTCCCAGCATCCTGTAGCATCTGGCACGGCTGCTCAGACCAGCCCAGAAGTTAGGAAACTCTTCTATTATCCTGCTGTAGTCTCCAATGGCCCCTCTTATGTCTCCCGTCCTCTCTCTCAGCATTGCCCTGTTGAGCAATGCCATCATATTGTCTGGCTCCAGGCGTATGATATAGTCAAAGTCTGCTATTGCCCTGTTGTCATCCCCCACCAGCACTCTCAGCTGTGCTCTGTTGTAGTGTGCGAGGAAGTTGTTCGGGTCTATCTCTATTGCCTTGTCATAGTCGGCAAGTGCTCCGTTAAGGTTGTTGGTGTTATACCTTGCCAGTGCTCTGTTCACATAGTTGTTTGCCGTGTTTGGCTTCAGGTGTATGGCTTTTCCCAGCTGCTTCTCTGCATCTTTCCATTCTCTCTCCGACATGCTGATGACAGCTCTCACAGCCCATGCATCGGCATCATAGGGGTCCAGCTCCAGACTCTTGTCCAGCATCTGTGAGCCTTTCAGTGTGTCTTTCTGCTGCATATACACCTCTGCCTTCAGTGAGTAGGCCTTGGCAAACGACGACCATTTCTTTATTATGCTGTCCAGCTCCTCGTGTGCCACGTCATAGTCTTTGTCCTCAATACGGCAGAGCACCCTGTTATACCACAGGTTTCTGTTGGTGGGGTTGAAGTGTATGGTTTTTGTGTAGTCGTCTATGGCGTCCTTGAAGTTCCTCTGTCTTATTCTCGCAAGACCTCTCAGCTCGAAGACATCCGACACGTATGGGTTCAGCTCTATGGCTTTGGTGCAGTCTTTCTCTGCTCCCATATAGTCGTCGAGGTAGAACTTTGCCACTCCTCTGTAGAACCACGGCTCATATCTGTATGGCTTCTGGCTTATAGCCTGGTTGAAGTACTGCACAGACAGCACATAGTCCTCATAGTAGAGTGCACTGCGCCCCACCATGATAACCTTGTCAACATTGAACTGTGCTCTTGCTGCCGACAGGGTTGTAAGCAGAAGTATGAGGAGAGGGAGAGTTTTTCTCATCAATCACTTTCTTGCTGCCTTTGTCCTATAGCCACAGCGGTATCTTCCCTGCAGCAATGACCTGAGTTTGTTCTGGATGAGCTGTCTCCTCAGTGGTGACACACGGTCAATGAACATCTTGGCGTTAAGGTGGTCAAACTCATGCTGCATCACTCTGGCAAGATAGCCGTCCACCCACTCGTCATGCTCCTGGAAGTTCTCGTCCAGATACTTCACATGTATGCGTGTGGGACGTGTCACCTTCTCATGTATGCCTGGCAGTGAGAGGCAGCCTTCTTCCATCGACTCTGTCTCTGTGTCGTCATACTCAAGGATATATGGGTTTATGTACACTCTTCTGAAGTCCTTATACTCAGGGAAGTCCTCTGCCAGCACATCAAGGTCAATGATGGCAAGGCGTATGTCTTTTCCTATCTGTGGTGCTGCCAGACCTATTCCCTCTGATGCTGCCAGTGTCTCTCGCATGTCATCAATGAGTTGTTTCAGTTCTGGGTAGCTGGCGTCAATATCCTGCGACTCTTTTCTCAGCACAGGCTGACCATATATATATATAGGTAGTATCATATTTTTTTTTGTAAGTTTTTGAGGTTTTTGAGTTTGTAAGTTTTTGAGAAGTTAGAAGAAGTTAGAAGAAGTTAGAAGAAGATAGAAGAAGATAGAAGAAGTTAGAAGAAGATAGAGGACATATGCGTGTCAAGCTATTGTCTGAACTCCTGCACTCCTGACATATTGTTGAGCAAAAGCGAAAAATATGTCTAAACTCAAAATTCCTAACTCGTAACTCGTAATTCAAAACTCGTAATTCGTAACTCCTAATTCCTAATTCAAAACTCGTAATTCAAAACTCGTAATTCAAAATTCCAAATTATCTATAATTGAGGTAATCCTGCAGCAGTATAGTGGCGCTTATCTCATCCACCAGTGCCTTGTCTTGTCTTCTCTTCTTGCCCAGTCCTCCTGTTAGCATTGCCTGGTGTGCCAGCACAGAGGTGAAGCGTTCATCATACATTTCTACTGGTATCTCTGGGTGTGCCTTGCGCCATCTGTTCACAAACTGCCTCACCCTCTCCATGTTCTCCGAGGGCTGTCCATTTGTCTGGCGTGGTTCTCCCACAACCATCCTCTCCACCTGCTCCTTCCTGATATAGTCCTCAAGGAAGGCAAAGAGCTCTGTGGTGGGAACGGTGGTGAGACCTGTGGCTATCAGCTGCAGCACATCTGTCACTGCTATGCCTGTCCTTTTCTTACCGAAGTCAATTGATATTATTCGTGACATTTGGGAGGTTGGGTAGTTAGAGAAGTTAAGAAGTTAGAAGAAGTTAGAGGGAGATAGAGGAAGATAGAGGAAGATAGAAGACAAATGCATGTCAAGCATCCGTCTGCACTCCTGCACTCCTATACTCCTACACTCCTAAAAAGTATACTCCTGCACTCCTGACATGTTGTTGAGCCAAGGCGAAAAATATGTCTAAACTCCAAATTCCTAATTCGTAATTCTAAACTCGTAATTCATAATTCATAATTAAGAGTGAGAAATTTCTCACTCTTAACTCTTAACTTCTCTTTATTTCTGGTACAGCAGCCAAGCGTCAGGGAACTGGCTTCTGAGTCCGTCTCTTGACACAACAGCTGCCTCCTTGGTGTCAAAAGTTGATGCAATGACTCTGTACATTCCGATGGCTGAGTTGAAGGCCACCTGTGCGTCATAACCCTTGGCTCTAAGGTCTGCCTGTCTGCCCTCAGCATTAGCCTTAACAGAGAAAGAGCCTACGACAACACTGAATGCCTTCAGGCCTGAGCCACTGATTACAGAGAGCTGCTCGCTTCTCACTGGCACATTGTCTGCATTTGTAACAACTGTAGTCTCTGTCGCTGGTTTTGTCACCACTGGTGTCACCACTGTCACCTGCTCATTTGCCTGCACTGGTGTCTCCACAACAGTCTGCTCCTGGGCCTTTGCCTTCTCATATGCCTTGCGATAGGCACTCTCTGATGATTTGCAACTTGTAAACGACACACCAACAGCTACTGCTGCACATAATAACATGATCTTTTTCATCTTTCTTTTTTATGTTTTAAATGATTAATATTCTGCATATATCTGTGCGAAGATACACAAAAAAGAGCAAAGAAGGAAGCAATGGGCGCATAAAGTTTGTTAAATGGCATAAAAGATGTTTTTTTAACAAAAAATAATGGCTTTTTCTATTGACATTCGATGAAAAAAGCACTATATTTGCTGTCGGAATATTCCACAAATGGCAGCATGAAGGTTGTCAGAGAGAGAGAATAAAAATAGTAAAAACCAAACACATTATTAATTATGAAAGCACTTGGATACATTGGAGCGTTTCTCGGTGGTGCAGTGGCTGGAGCAGCCTTAGGCCTACTCCTGGCACCTGAGAAGGGATCAGAGACTCGTGGCAAAATTGCGAATGCCATAGATGAGTTCTGCAAAAAGAATAATATCAGCCTCACACCAAAGGAGGTGACAGACCTGGCTGAGAACATCGAGGAGGCTACGGCTGGGGAAGGACAGACTGTTTAACGAAAAAAACAGAGGATAGTATGTTTGCAAGCGACAGGAACATAGGCATTATTGAGCAACTGGCAGGTGTGGTGAAGGACTGGCTGCAGCATCAGGGAGAGTACACGAGGTTAGAGATTATAGAAAAAACTGTGAGACTCATTACGGCTGTGGCAATAGCTGCTGTCATGGGGGTGCTTATTATAATAATGTGTCTCTTCCTGTCGTTTGCTTTGGCATACCATCTTGCACCTTGCATAGGCATCACCAATGCCTTCTGCTGTGTGGCTGCCATATATGTGGTGCTGCTGGTGGTGTTCCTCATCTTCAGGAGACAGCTAATAGAAAGACCTCTCGTGAGATTTCTCACCAACCTACTCATAAAGCATTAACCATCTGACAATCATCAACTTATGATAAATAATCAGAATTTACCGTCACCACAATACAGTTCTCTTGAGGAACTCAGACAGCGAAAGGAGGAGCTGAGGGGAATGATTAATGCGGACCAGCAAAGGGCTGCAACACTATGGAAAGAGCTCTTCCACAAACCCTCGCAGCCCACAGGTTTTCTGGGTGGTGGTGGACAGATAGTGAAGACAAGCATGGGCATCATCGACGGCATGATACTTGGCTGGAAACTCTGGAGAAAATTCAAGGGCAGATAGGCTGATAGGGCACCATAGGCCCATAAGGCCTATTAGGCTCATTAGCCTCATTAGCCTCATAGCCCCATAGGGCTCAAAAAAAACGCACCACTTACGCCTTGCAAATGGTGCATTTTCTTTACCTAAACATACTCTTTACCTACTGATTGTCAACCACTTACGCAGCCTTCACCTTTCTGAACTTCCCTGGTGAGAGCCTTGATAGAAGCTGGTGGTCACACATGTTTCTCAGCCATCTTCTGGCTGTGTCATAACTGGCATTATGCTCTGAGCACCAGGCCTTGACATCCTCTGAGGAGAAATTTTCATTCATTTCCTCATATAACAAAGCATTTTGTGGTGACATTTTGTAGTCCTGCATCAAAGAGCTTTTCTGTTCTTTCATTCCTGCTATCTGGTAACAGCGAAGTGTATGCCGTGTCATCGTGATGGTGATGATTTTTGCTATATT
>JAFQGS010000058.1 GCA_017415455.1 Prevotella sp. | reverse complement strand
TGCAAGTACCTTTCCGTAGTTTATGTTGTTGTTCTCAAGAATGTCCTTGGCATTACTGCTATGGTCGTTATGAAGGATGGCCAGCAGAAGGTGGTCTTCTCCGACGGTATTCACCGACTGCATGCGAGCCTCGAAAACCGCCTGCTTCAGCAGTTTGTTGGCTTTCTCGTCAAGCATGACATCCTCGTTTGCGGCACTCGTCCTGTCTGTTTCCAGAATCGCCTCAAGGTCGTTCTTTATGTCATAATTGTCAACGCCCATCTGTCGGAGCATGGTCTGTATGTTGTTGTCCTTGTCGCGCAGTATTCCAAGCAGCAGGTGCTCAGGACCCACATAACTGCTGCACAAGCGTATTGCTTCCTCTTTGCTGAAGGCAAGGATCTGTGATACTTTTGGTGAAAATTGGTTTGCCATATAGTTTGTGTTATATTACGTCTGATAATGTATATGCAAAAAATGTGCCAATCGCTTCAGGGTCTTGTCATGAGACTGTCTCTGCCACAGTGTGCCTACCAGGGGGGAGTATGGAAGACTTAATATTATATAAGGTGAATATATGATATGGATTTTCCATATATTTTGGATTTTCTTTCTTAATTTTATCTTTACACTTATAATAATGTTTAAATTTATCTTTATTTCATTTAACTTCCTTTTTTATGTGAAAAAAAAGTAGTAATTTAGCACACTAAATTCAGACGAAAACGTCTTAAAACGAAATTAAACGCCCTTTACGGGCATTTTTGCGAAATTTAATAATTAAAAAAATAATGGATAATAACACAATTGATCAAGACAGAATCCTGAAAATAAACATTGAGGAGGAGATGAAGTCATCGTATATCGACTATTCGATGTCGGTAATCGTTGCCCGAGCCCTTCCCGATGTGCGTGACGGATTCAAACCTGTTCACAGAAGAATACTCTATGGTATGCTGGGAATAGGTAACAGAAGTGACCAGCCGTATAAGAAATGCGCCCGCGTCGTGGGAGAGGTGCTCGGAAAGTATCATCCACACGGCGACAGCTCTGTGTATGGAGCGCTGGTACGCATGGCGCAGGACTGGAACATGCGTTACACGCTTGTTGACGGACAGGGAAACTTCGGTAGTGTTGACGGTGACGGAGCAGCGGCGATGCGTTATACGGAGTGCCGACTGTCAAAGATGGGAGAGCATATCATGGACGACCTGGACAAGGAAACCGTGGATATGACAAGCAACTTTGACGACTCGCTGAAAGAGCCTACTGTGATGCCTACAAAGATTCCTAACCTCCTTGTGAACGGTGGTAATGGTATTGCCGTAGGTATGGCGACAAACATGCCTACGCACAACCTCGGAGAGGTGATTGACGGCTGTTGCGCATATATAGACAATCCGGATATTGACACCGACGGACTGATGCAGTATATCAAAGCACCAGACTTCCCTACAGGAGCATATATCTATGGAATACAAGGTGTGAAGGATGCTTACGAGACAGGTCGTGGACGCATCGTCATGAGAGCCAAGGCTGAGATAGAGAGCGACGAGTCGCACGACAAGATCGTGATAACAGAGATACCATATGGTGTCAACAAGGCACAGCTGATAGAGTATATAGCCGACCTCGTGAAGGAGGGAAAACTTGAGGGTATCAGTAATGCCAACGACGAGTCGGGACGCCAGGGAATGCGTATCGTTATCGATGTAAAGAGAGAGGCTAACGCCAACGTTATCTTGAACAAGTTGTTTAAGATGACAGCTCTACAAAGCTCATTCTCAGTTAATAACATTGCTCTTGTGAAAGGCAGACCACGCCTGTTGAACCTGAAAGAATGTATCAAGTACTTTGTTGAGCATCGTCATGATGTTACCATACGTCGCACAAAGTATGAACTGAAGAAAGCCGAGGAGCGTGCGCATATTCTTCGCGGACTGATTATCGCCTGCGATAATATCGACGAGGTTGTACATATCATCCGCGCCTCAAAGACGCCGTCTGACGCACAGCGTAACCTTGAGAGCCGTTTCGAACTGGACGAGCTTCAGTCTAAGGCAATCGTTGACATGCGTCTGTCACAGCTCACTGGATTGCGTCTTGAGCAGTTGCACGCCGAGTTTGAGGAACTGGAGCGCCAGATTGAATATCTTAACGCCATACTCAACGATCCGGAACTGTGCAAGAAGGTTATGAAAGACGAGTTGATTGAGGTGAAGGAGAAGTATGGCGACGAGCGCCGCACGGAAATCAAATACTCAAGCGAGGAGTTCAACCCTGAGGATTTCTATCCAAACGATCCTGTTGTGATAACCATAAGTCATCTCGGATACATCAAACGTACTCCGTTGTCTGAGTTCAGAGAGCAGGCAAGAGGTGGCGTGGGCAGCAAGGGCGCACAGAGCCGCGACCAGGACTTCACCGAATATATATATCCTGCAACAATGCACAACACAATGATGTTCTTCACAAAGAAGGGACGTTGCTACTGGCTCAAGTGCTATGAGATACCAGAGGGCGCGAAGAACTCAAAGGGACGTGCTATACAGAACCTGTTGAACATAGAGAATGACGACAGCGTGAACGCTTTCCTCAGACTGAGAGGCTTCGACGACAAGGACTTTGTGAACAGCCATTATGTGGTGTTTGCGACAAAGCAGGGTATAGTGAAGAAAACTCCGCTGGAGGCTTACAGTCGTCCACGCGCCAACGGCGTAATAGCAATTAATATCCTTGAAGGAGACGAGGTGGTAGGTGTAAGACTCACAAATGGAGACAATGAGCTTCTGCTTGCCAACCGTAACGGCAGGGCTGTACGTTTCCATGAGAGTCATGTGCGTGCTATGGGTCGTGTATCTACAGGTGTAAGAGGTATGCGCCTCGACGAAGGTGATGATGAGGTGGTAGGAATGGTTGTTGCGAACAAGCCTGACTCGGAGACAATAATGGTTGTCAGCGAGAACGGTTACGGAAAGCGCAGTGCCATTGAGGACTACCGCATAACAAACCGCGGCGGTAAGGGTGTCAAGACACTCAGCATCACAGAGAAGACAGGCAGACTTGTTGCAATAAAGGTTGTGACAGACGACAACGACCTTATGATTATCAACAAGAGCGGCATACTGATACGTATGAAGGTGTCTGAATGTCGTGTGATGGGACGTGCGACACAGGGCGTAAGACTTATCAACCTGACGAAGAAGAATGATGTTATAGCAAGTGTGTGCAAGGTGATGAGTTCGGATCTTGAGGCCGTTGTGGAGGCAGAGAGCCGTAAGGAATGGGCGCAGAACTCAGAGTCGATACGTAACAACATGACTTCAGCTACATCAGATGCAGAGAGTGTAACAACTTCTGACGAGGAGTTCACCCCAATGGTTGACTTCTCCGACAATGAAGAATAATAAAACCTAAATTTTAAATATTACAATTATGAGAAAGATTATGACTATTGCTTTGGTAGCTTTAATGTCTGCCACTGCTTTTGCACAGGATGCAAAAACTGCAATGAAGGAAATAAAGAAGGCAAAAGACTACAATGAGGCAAAACAACTTGTAGAGTCTTCTATGTCTGTTCTTACTGACAATGCCGACAAAGCGGCTGCATACAATAAGCTTGTTGAGCTTGCAATGAAGAAGTTCAACGACGAGAGTATTATAATGACCGAGAACCAGCTGGCTAAGCAGATGGGCAAGGAGGAGAAACCATACGACAAGGCTGGCATGGACGAGGCTGCGTACAATGCTGTTTTCTCTGCAATAGAGTGTAACAAGTACGACCAGCTTCCTAACGCAAAGGGAAAGGTTGCTCCTAAGTTCGCGGCAAAGAACGCACAGAGCACATGGAATGCCCGCAAGCAGCTTGTAAACGCTGGTCAGGACGCTCAGAACGTCCAGGACCACAAGTCAGCAAAGAAATACTGGCAGGCATTTATTGACACTGACAGCGAGCCGTTGTTTGCAGACTGCGACCGTGCTTATCAGCAGGACTTCTTCGCTCAGGTGGCAAGAATCGTGGCTATCTATGCTTATCAGGACAAGGAGATAGACGCCGCTCTTAAATATTGTGACGTGGCAATGAAAGATCCTAAGGAGAAGGAGGCTGCAATGAATCTTAAGCTTGAGGTTCTTGGCTCTCAGCTTACAACACGCGAGGACTCTGTTGCATATCTCAACAACGTGAAGGAGATATATGCTCAGAACCCAGAGAACGGCACACTGCTTGAGAAGGTGTATAACATGTACTCTTCACTCGGTGACAAAGCCGCTGCCCTGAAGGTTCTTGACGACGCGCTTGCTGTTAATCCTAAGAACTTCATCGCTCTTGCCGACAAGGGAATCTATTACATGGATGAGGAAAATGCGGCAGAGGCTTCAAAATATTTCCGTATGGCACTTGAGGTTGACAGCAAGAATGCTGTAGTGAACTACTATCTCGCTATCTGTCTCAGGGCTCAGGCACAGGCGTTCCAGGGTGCTGATGATGATAAGTTCAAGGCTATGCTCGGAGAGGCTGTATCATACTTCGACAAGACAAAGGAGCTTGACCCTACACAGGCTTCTATTCCTTGGGGTTACAACCGCTATTCTGCATACGTACAGCTTTATGGTGAGAACGATGCTCGCACCAAAGAGGCTGGCTATGACAAATAAAACAATATAAGAACTATTATCTCGGGATGTGGTGAGAGGATTCACTATATCCCGAGATTTTCACTAAAAATAACCATACTACAAATAATTATCGGAGACAAATGTTTATGTTGAGACTGTCAAGCATAATATTTTCACTTTTCATCTGCCTTACAGCGGCATCACAAGGTAATGTGAAGAAGGACATTGCCCAGGCCAAAGCGTCAGTAAAGAGTGGCAAGGACTTGGAGAAAGCTGAGAATCTTATGAGGAAACTTCTGACCGACTCTGTAAATAAACATAATCTTAAGATTTATGACGCGCTTGCCGAGGTCGTAAAAAAGCAATACGAACAAGGTAATGAGAAGCTTTACCTGAAACAGAAATACGATACGGCGTCATTGTTTACTACGGCAAGGAAGATGTTCCTCGTCTATGAGCTGCAGGACAGTGCGGAGAGTGCAAGCGGCAAAACTCCTAAAAGCAGGAAAAAGAATGCTGAATACCTGAACTCTGTAAAAAGGAACCTCTTCAACGGCGGACTGTTTTTCATAAGAAAGCAAGAGTTTTCCAAGGCCTATGATATGCTTGACACGTACATAGACTGCATAAACCAACCGCTATTCGGTGGAGAAAACAACAACGGGAATGATACCGACAATGAGAGCCAATGCCGAAAGAACGACAATCTTAACATAGCGGCGGCTTACTGGGCTGTGTATTGCGGCTATCGTATGCAGAATCCAGACAAGGCACTGAAATACTCTGACATGGCAGTGAAGTCGGTTAAGGGTAATGCCAGGGCCATTCAGTATGTAGCAGAGGCATATATAATGAAGAATGACACCGCAATGTATCTCTCTACCTTGCACAAAGGTTTTGAGACATACCGCACGTCACCCTATTTCTTCACACGACTTGTTGATTATTTCAACTCACAAAACCACCTTGACTCTACTAAGCAGATAATTGAGACTGCCTTGCAGGCAGCACCAGACAACACGCTCTTTCTTCTTGCACAGTCGGGATATCTTCTTAATACCGGAAATTACCGTGAGTGCGTGAACGTTTGCGACGACCTTATTGCAGGTAATGACACTCTTGCGGAAGCATATTATAACGCAGGTGTGGCTTATGTGAACATGGCGTTTGTAATAGAGAAGAAAAAGCAGAAAAGCACTACAGACAAGCAACTTATACAAAATTATTACAGAAAAGCATTACCTTATGTTGAGCGTTATCGCTCTCTTGCCCCGGAGCAGAAGGACAAATGGCTTGCCGTGTTGTATAACATCTATCTTAACCTTAATATGGGAAAAGAGTTTGAAGAGGTTGAGAGGTTGCTCCGAATGAGATAAAATCACCTGCTGTCTTGCGCTTTTTACTTTATATTTGTAACCGAATCGGTCACGGATATAGCAATCGAACCGGTCTCAGATATAGCAACAGTGTCAGCGGTGATGCTGTCTGTATGATCGTTTTCCAAGAACAACTCTGGCTTTGTCAGTCCTTTAATCATTTTCCTTAACTGAGTCATCCTCGCGCTACTCACATTTGCCGTGTTGAACATCTGATAATATTGCAGCGATGAGGTGAAGTTCTCATATGCCAACAGTCGGTGTCTCTCATACAAAGAGTCACCCTCCTCATACATCCCGGATGTGATGAGATTGCAGAATCCTATTTTATAATATGCGTCGCCCTTCTCGTTTTCCGAACACACATTAAGCATCTTCTCATACATCGGCAGTGCCTTTGCGTATTCCTGTGTGTTGAAATGACTCTCAGCGCAGGCGAAATAATACATGTTTCTCTCGCCCGGAGCGAAAACCTCCAGTTGCGGCATTACGCTGTCAAGATATTTCGCGGCGTCTTTATAGTTCCACTCATAGTAATGGCATATCCCAATGTATCCCATAATGCGCGGACTTAGTTTGTATCTCTTGTCCAGGCGTGTCAGTAAGGACAAAGCCTCACCATACTTCCCGTCCTTGAAATAGTCCATAGCCCTGCCGAGAGCCTCCTTGTCCTCAGTGCGTTGCTGTTGCTGACCAGAGCCGGCAATGCATACAGGTATGACAATGAGGATGAATAATAATAAGAGATGTCTTCCTGCCTTCATATTACTGATACTTATTCTGTGTAGAAATCTATTACCTCTTTGATGATTCTCTGACACACCCTGCAGAACTCACCATGCTCGTTTGAGCGCATTCTGCAGTCGGGCGCAGGTCTGTACACACCGCGCAGACTATATCCGGCTCCCTCATACACCCCCGTCTTGTTCTCATCAACAGCCTTCTTGCTTAACACCGATGGCACAACCGCATCATCATCCATCATATCCCTCCATTTTGAGTTGAAGTCTATAAGCGTCGTGATGTTCTTCTCCCATGGCTCAACATCAGCGGGATACATCGGTATCTCCTCCTGCTCATAGGCATACTCGTCGGCAAGTCCGGCAAAGCTGTGGCCGAACTCGTGCACTACAACCTGACTGTAAAGCCGGTGCTTTGTCATAGAGAGATTGTATGAGTTGAGTATTCCGCCACCGCCATAACTTGAGGTGTTCACAAGTATTATGATATGCTCATACGGAATACCCGTCAGAATGTCGTGCAGACGTTTTATATTCAACGTTGTGAGATACCTCTCGCTATAGAATGTGTCGAAATGTGAGCCTAAGGCCGTTTGTCTCCAAATCTTCTTGGAAGGCTCGCTTGTGCCGCTGTCCTCTGACTCAGCCATCACTGCCACGATGTTGAACCTGTCCTTGTCAGACTTGAATGGCTCATGGGCGAACAATGCCTCCACAGCCTCTGTCACATGACTCCTGAAAACGTCCATCTCGTCCTTGCCATACCCCTCAGCCACAAATGCTATGTCTATGCCCTTGTCCTTGTCGGTGGCGCTGCTTACCACGGAGTAGGGCACTGTGGCTGTTCCGGAGAAGTCTCTTATCATTATGTCGTCAGGGTCAACGATATGAGTCATCCCGGCAACCTTCTCACGCCTGTTGTTCCGCAGCTCAATGCTTACGCTTACACTGTCCTTCGGCATCGGTATCAGGAACACGTTCTCAAACGACCTTGACGTATTAAGAGCCTCCGGATATGCCAGCCACTCCTGGAAGAGTGTGGAGAAAGAGTTGCGGTAGATAACCTTACCCGTACTTGCCGACCTGACGATAACCTGTCCGTTGCCCTCCATTGGCACCTCGTCCATTCTGCTTCTCTTGCCATGCCAACGGCTTGTCATGCTCATCTTGTCAAGGTAGATATGCTGTTCAGAGGCGTTGCCGCCAAAGATATAGTCAATTCGCAGAGTACTGTCACGGAATAACTCGCTGAACTCCTGAGCATCTGCCGCCACTGCAACGGTAAGTGCAGCCATGGCAAGCAGGCATCTGTGAAATATATTTCTGTTCATAATCAAAGTAATAACATTTCTGATTCTAATCTAACGCCAGCTCGTCCATCAGCGCTTTCACATACCCGCGCTCCCAGTCCTTAAGGCGTTCCTTCTTTCCGTTATATTCAAGTATGTCGATGTCCATTGCCACCTCCGGCTCCTTGGTCCTGTCTCTTCCGCATTCCCGCTCAATGCCCTTGAGACATCCTTCAGCCTCTTTGTAAGACATCCCAGTCTCTATCACAGCCAGGGCGTTAAGGTAGTCGGCGCTCACAACACCTATCGGCTTCGTCTCAACGCTCCGTGTGAATGATATGCCAGAGCCGAAAATACCGCACAGCATATCTTTTGCTTTTGACATGTTGCGATACTTGTCATGGTTTGTTCCGAGAGATATTATTATTCGCGACATTGTACGTCTGTTTGTAATCATGTTGCAAAATTACTATTAAATATCGCAAACCCGCCTGTTTTTTGTTTTTTTATGACTTGCGCTCATTATCTATGGCACTTACTAATTTATTTATTATATATAATAGGTGTAAATATGGTGTTTTTTACATCTAACTGCCATACTTGTACAGAAAAAAATAGTAACTTTGCAAAAGAATAAAACAAGCATATTAATACTAAAAGATTTATATACAAAATATGGATATAGCCCCCATACTTGACAAGCTGAAGATAACCTCGCTCAGTGATATGCAGACAGACGTGGCCGAGGCATTCGGTAAGACATCCAAGGATATACTCATATTGTCGCCGACAGGCAGCGGAAAGACGCTTGCCTATCTTCTGCCGCTTGTACAGAGCATCAACGTAGGCAGCGACGACATCCAGGCAGTGGCAGTTGTACCCAACAGAGAACTTGCCATACAGTCGGACAATGTGCTCAGGCAGATGGGTACAGGCATAAGGTCGGCGGCTCTGTACGGAGGACGTCCTGCGATGGAGGAGCACAGAATGCTTCGCAAGACGATGCCGCATATTATATTCGCCACGCCGGGACGTCTTAATGACCATATTGACAAACAGAACATAAATCCCTTCACGGTGAAATACCTTGTCATTGACGAATTTGACAAATGCCTTGAGATGGGTTTCCTTGACGAGATGGCAAAGATAGCCATGAAGATGAAGGGAGTTAGAAGGAAAGTCCTGCTGTCGGCAACAGAGGAATCTGACATCCCAAGGTTCATCAATATGAAGAATCACGAGCGGATAGACTACATTACCGCCGGAAAAGCAGCCAGCCGGGTGAGTGTAAGCGTAGTGAGAAGCTCGGATAAAGACAAGCTGAATGTGCTCTACCGCCTGTTGTGCCGCCTTGGCGATGACAGCAGCATAGTATTCCTGAACTATCGCGACAGCGTGGAACGCACAGACAAGTTCCTGCGGGAGAAAGGATTCTCCACAAGCCGTCTGCATGGAGCCATGGACCAGAAGGAGCGTGAGGACGCCCTTTACAGATTCTCCAACGGCTCAGCCAATATCTTTGTAAGCACCGACCTCGCCTCGCGCGGACTTGATATCCCCGATGTCAGGAATATTATACATTATCATCTTCCGCTGAACGAGCCTTCGTATATCCACAGGGTAGGGCGCACGGCAAGGTGGGAGTCTGATGGCAGCACATTTGTGATATTAGGCCCGGAGGAACACCTGCCTGACTATATAGACAACGCCACAGATTATGAGGAGCCGCAGGATGAACTGCCCCAGCCGTCAAGACCCAGAATGGCGACGTTATATATTGGCAAGGGCAAGAAAGACAAGATTTCCAAAATGGACGTAGTGGGATTCCTGTGCAAGAAGTGCGGACTCGTGGGTGAGGAGATAGGACGCATTGACGTTAAGGAGCGTTACACCTATGTGGCAGTGAAAGACAATAAAATACATCAAGTGATAAGAATGTCGAAGAATGAAAAAATAAAAGGTGTGAAAACCATATTTGAAATTATCAAATAGACACATTTTGCATCAAAAACCGTAATTTGTGACAAAATATTTGTAAGAATAAAATAAAAAGTGTAACTTCGCACACGTTTTTTCAAGACAATAAGTAAATTCACATTTTAATAACAAAATAATTATTCAGAAATGAAGAAGTACAACTTTAATGCAGGTCCCTCAATGTTGCCTCGTGAGGTGATTGAGAACACAGCAAAACAGTGCTTAGATTTTAACGGAAGCGGTCTCTCTCTCATGGAGATTAGTCATAGAGCAAAAGACTTCCAGCCAGTTGTTGATGAGGCAGTGGCCCTCATCAAGGAATTGTTGAACATCCCAGAGGGATATTCTGTTATCTTCCTCGGTGGTGGAGCTTCGCTTGAATTCTGTATGATACCTTATAACTTCCTTATCAACAAGGCTGCTTATCTCAATACAGGTGTATGGGCAAAGAAGGCCATGAAGGAGGCTAAGATGTTTGGTGAGGTAGTGGAAGTGGCTTCTTCTGCTGACGCTAACTATACATTCATTCCAAAGGACTGGACATGTCCTACAGACGTTGACTATCTGCATATAACAACAAACAACACCATATACGGAACAGAGATGCGCAAGGATCTTGATGTTCCTGTACGTATGATAGCAGACATGTCTTCAGACATCTTCAGCCGTCCTATAGATGTTGCCAAGTATGACGCAATATATGCCGGCGCACAGAAGAATATGGCAATGGCAGGTGTGACAGTTGTCATCGTAAAGGATGACGCTCTTGGAAAGGCTCCACGCCAGATACCTACAATGCTCGACTACAGAACACACGTTGACAAGGGCTCTATGTTCAACACTCCTCCAGTAGTGCCTATCTACTGCGCGCTTGAGAACCTCCGTTGGATTAAGAAGAACGGCGGTGTGGAGGCAATGGACAAGCTTGCTGTTAAACGTGCAGATATCCTCTACTCAGAGATTGACCGCAACAAGCTCTTCAAGGCAACAGCAAACGAGGAGGACCGTTCACTGATGAACATCTGCTTCGTAATGAACGACGAGTATCAGGAGCTTGAGAAGTCATTCATGGAGTTTGCCACATCTAAGGGCATGGTAGGCATTAAGGGTCACCGCTCAGTTGGCGGATTCCGCGCAAGTTGCTACAACGCTCAGACAATTGAAGGCGTGGAGGCACTTGTTGCATGCATGAAGGAATTTGAGAATAATATCTAATAACATTTAATTATATCAGGCATTTTATGGATTATGATGGTGAGATATACAATTACTGTCATAATTCATAATTTGTAGTTATATAACCATAGAAAAATATTTCAGATGAAAGTATTAGTAGCAACAGAGAAACCTTTCGCGGCAGCAGCTGTTGAGGGTATAAGAAAAGAAGTAGAGGCAGCAGGCAATGAACTCGCCCTGCTGGAGAAATATACAGAGAAGCAGCAGTTGCTTGATGCCGTGGCAGACGCAGACGCTCTTATCATCCGTTCTGACAAGGTTGACGCAGAGGTCCTGGCGGCAGCAAAGAACCTTAAGATTGTTGTTCGTGCAGGAGCAGGTTATGACAATGTCGACCTTGAGGCAGCTACAGCACACAACGTAGTAGCAGAGAACACACCCGGACAGAACGCTAATGCCGTTGCTGAACTGGTGTTCGGCATGCTTGTCTTCGGTGTAAGGAATTTCTTCAACGGTAAAGCCGGAACGGAGTTGATGGGAAAGAAGCTCGGTATCCTTGCCTTCGGTAATGTAGGCCGCAATGTGGCACGCATCGCAGCAGGCTTCGGCATGGAGGTTTATGCTTACGACGCATTCTGCCCAGCAAGCGCCATTGAGGCGGCAGGTGTGAAAGCCGTTGCTGATCAGAACGAGCTTTTCAAGACTTGTGACATCGTATCGCTTCATATCCCTGCAACAGCGGAGACTCGCCAGAGCATCAACTATGCAATGGTTAATCAGATGAAGAAGGGCGGTATTGTTGTAAATACAGCACGTAAGGAAGTCATCAACGAGCCAGAGCTTATCGAACTGATGTCTGAGCGTGAGGACATCAAGTATCTTACAGACATCATGCCTGACGCAAATGAGGAGTTTGCTAAGTTTGAGGGCCGTTACTTCTCAACACCAAAGAAGATGGGCGCACAGACAGCAGAGGCTAACATAAATGCCGGTATAGCTGCGGCAAAGCAGATAAACGCATATTTCGCAACTGGTGACACAAAATATCAAGTAAACAAATAAGTTTTTTTTCAAATGGCTGTAATAAAACCGTTTAAAGGCATACGTCCTCCAAAGAACCTTGTAGAGAAGGTAGAGTCAAGACCATACGATGTTCTTGATTCTGAAGAGGCAAGGGCAGAGGCTGGCGACAATGAGATGAGTCTTTATCATATCATTAAGCCTGAGATTGATTTTGAACCAGGTACAAGCGAGTATGACGCAAGAGTATATGACAAGGCTGTGGAGAACTTCAACAAGTTCCAGTCCAACGGATGGCTTGTGCAGGATGACAAGGAACAGTATTACATCTATGCGCAGACAATGAACGGAAAGACACAGTATGGTCTTGTTGTTGGTGCGTATGTTAACGATTACCTTGAGGGAAACATCAAGAAGCACGAGCTGACACGTCGCGACAAGGAGGAGGACAGAATGAAGCATGTTCGTATTAATAATGCGAACATAGAGCCTGTGTTCTTCGCATATCCTGACAACAAGGAGCTCGACACGCTCATAATGCGCTATGCCGCTACAGAGCCAGAGTATGACTTCATTGCACCTGTTGACAGATTCCGTCATCAGTTCTGGGTTATCAGCGATGACAACGACATAAAGCTCATTACAGATGAGTTTGCCAAGATGCCGTCTTTGTATATTGCCGATGGTCATCACCGCTCGGCTGCCGCAGCCTTGGTAGGCGCAGAGAAGGCAAAGCAGAATCCGGCTCATAAGGGCGACGAAGAGTATAACTACTTTATGGCAGTATGCTTCCAGGCATCACAGCTTACAATTCTTGACTACAACCGTGTGGTGAAAGATCTCAACGGCCTTTCTTCAGAGGAATTCCTTGAGGCACTGTCAAAGAATTTCACCGTTGAATGCAAGGGCGAGGATAATTACAAGCCGGGAAAGCTTCATGAGTTCTCACTGTATCTGGATGGCAAGTGGTATTCTCTCGTAGCCAAGGACGGCACTTATGACAATACAAACCCTATCGGTGTGCTTGACGTTGACATTTCCAGCCGACTCATACTTGATGAGATACTTGGAATAAAAGACTTGCGCTCTGACAAGAGAATAGACTTTGTTGGCGGATTGCGCGGACTTGGTGAGCTGAAACGTCGTGTTGACAATGGCGAGATGCGCATGGCGCTGGCTCTCTATCCGGTGACAATGCAGCAAATCATGGATATCGCCGACAGCGGAAACATTATGCCTCCTAAGGCAACATGGTTTGAGCCTAAATTGCGCTCAGGTCTTGTTATCCATAAATTAGCATAGTTTTCTAACCGAATAATATGGACTGATACTATTCAATATCGCATAGGGGTATTGCAGATGTGTCAGTCCATTTCTCTTTCATGACAGACGAGTACAAAACCATAAAAGGAACAGCAGAGGGTTACTACACGGAGAAGCGTAGTAAGTTCTATGCTTTTGCTCATCATGTTGAAAACGTTGATGAGATAAAGGACATCATTGCGGAATACAGAAAGAAGTACTATGATGCCCGTCATGTCTGTTATGCCTATATGCTTGGTCCGGAGAGAAGCGAGTTCAGGGCTAACGACGACGGAGAGCCCAGCAGTACGGCCGGCAAACCGATATTAGGACAGATAAACAGCAACGAGCTGACGGACATTCTTATTGTTGTAATCAGATATTACGGTGGTGTAAACCTCGGAACAAGCGGACTGATAGTTGCTTACAGAGAGGCTGCCGCCGATGCTATTGCGCATTCGCAGATAGACATACGACTTGTTGAAGAGACTATCTCCTACGACTTCCCGTATGTGATGATGAACTCTGTGATGAAAATAGTTAAGGACATGTCACCGCGAATCATATCACAGGATTACGACAACACATGCACCATTAAGCTTGGAATAAGGAAGTCTGAGGCAGAAGAGTTGAGAAACAGGCTTAACAAACTCTCGTTTGAGTAATGGAAGCTCTATGAGCTCAATGGGTCCTATAAGGCTTATTAGCCCTATAAGGCCAATAAGCCCCATGAGCTTTATAAACCCTATTAGAACTATGGGTCTTAATTGCCCCATAAGCCCATCAGTCTTTAAAAAACCGCATTATTGATAATTTCTCAGAGCCGACAGCAACTCGCTGTTCTCCGGCTTTGAGCCTATTGTTATCCTCAGGCAATTGTTACAGAGTGTTACATTGGTTATGTTTCTTACAATTATTCCCTTGTCAACTAAATAGTTGTATATGGCCTGAGCATCAGTCATCTTGGCAAGGAAGAAATTAGCGTCGGTAGGATAAACGCCCTTACATATCGGAAGCAGCTGGAACGCGCTTATCATTCGTCCTCTCTCCTGCAATAATGTGCGTACCCATTTGTCAACACCGAATGGGTCGTCAAGCATCTCAAGCGCCTGTCTCTGAGTGAGAAGATTAATATTGTAAGGATATTTCACCTTGTTGAAAATATTTATTATCTCCTCAGACGCATAAGCCATGCCCAGTCTTATGGCAGCACATCCCCATGCCTTGCTGAAGGTGTTCAGCACTATGATATTGGGATATCTGCTCAACTTTGTTCTGAATGGCTCCTGCTGAGAGAAGTCTGAATAAGCCTCATCTACAACGACAAGGCCCTCAAATGTGTTTAGAATCTTCTCTATCTCTTCTTTGCAGATATTATTTCCAATAGGATTGTTTGGACTGCAAATCCATATCACTTTTGTGTGCTCATCGCATGCCTCAAGCATCTTCTCTGCAGACATCTGAAAACGCTCGTCAAGCAGAACCCTGCGATACTCCACGTTGTTGATATCCGCACAAACTTTATACATTCCGTATGTTGGCTCTATGGCAACAACGTTGTCTGTTCCTGGTTCTGTAAAACACCTGTACACCAAGTCGATGGCCTCGTCTGAGCCGTTGCCGAGAAATATCTGTCCAGGCTTAACTCCCTTTATCGATGATATTTTCTCCTTCAGCTCAGTCTGCAATGGATCCGGATATCTGTTCAGTGGAGCATTATAAGGATTCTCGTTGGCGTCAAGGAATACATGCGCCTCTTTTCCGCTATACTCATTCCTTGCACTGCTATATGCGGCAAGGTTCCATATATTAGGTCGTGTAAGTTCTTTTAGTGACTTCATCTGTGTTTGATAATGGTTAATTATTTATCCTTCTCACATTCTCTTACGCGCAGAGTCATAGCATTCTTGTGAGCATCAAGCATCTCATTCTCAGCCATAATCTCAACGGTCCTGCCTATATTTCTGATTCCCTCCTCGTTAATGTGCTGGAATGTTATCTTCCTGTTGTAACTGTCAAGATTTACTCCACTATAGGCAACTGCATATCCATGAGTAGGAAGAGTGTGATTAGTACCGCTTGCATAGTCTCCGGCACTTTCACAAGCATATTTACCAAGGAACACACTGCCTGCATTGACAACCTTCTCAGACAGTTCCATATAGTTTTCCGTTGATATTATCAGATGCTCCGGCGCATACATATTACACAACTGCATGGCTTCTTCCATGTCTTTAACAAGTACGAATGTACTATTATCTAAAGAGTTGGAAGCAAAGTTCTTACGTTTAAGAAGTTCAAGTTGTACTTTAACTTCAGAAATAACGTCGTCAAGCATCTTCTCATCTGTGGTTATCAGCAAAACCTGTGAGTCGTTGCCATGTTCTGCCTGTGAGAGGAGGTCTGCTGCCACAAAGCTTTTGTTGCTTGTGCTGTCCGCGATAACGCAGACCTCAGACGGTCCGGCAGGCATATCTATCGCTGCGTCGTGAAGTGACACAATCTGTTTTGCCGCCATTACATACTGATTTCCCGGACCAAATATCTTATACACCTTTGGTACGCTCTCTGTTCCGTATGCCATTGCTCCGATAGCCTGCACGCCGCCAATCTTGAAAATCTTGCTTACTCCGGCAATGTGTGCTGCGGCAATAATTGCCGGATTAACATTCCCTTCTTTGTCGGGTGGCGTACAGAGTACTATCTCACCGCATCCTGCTATCTTTGCCGGAGTGGCAAGCATCAGTACTGTACTGAACAGGGGAGCTGTGCCTCCCGGTATATATAGTCCTACTTTCTCTATTGCCACCGGTTTCTGCCAACAGGTGACACCCGGCTGCGTCTCAACCTTAGCAGAGACAGAGCCTTTTTGTGACTCATGAAACTTTTTGATATTGCTGTGAGCCATACAGAGAGCTTCGTAAAGCTCCGGCTCGATGTTTTTCAGAGCATAGTCTTTCTCCTCTTGCGTTACGGCAAGCGCATCAAGCTCAACCTTGTCGAACATCAGCTCATACTTTTTCACGGCATCATCACCATTGGCTCTGATGTCATCAAGAACTCCTTGAACAATGCTGTTTAGCTCTGATGTGTCAATATGCGGACGTTTGATGATATCTGTCCAATCTGCCTGCTGAGGATATCTTATTACTCTCATCTGTCTGTTAATTAGGGAATGACTTTAGTGATGACTCTTATTTCAGAGTATCATTTTTTCTATCGGTGTTACGAGTATTCCTTGCGCGCCCATTTCCTTGAGCTTGCCAATAATCTCCCAAAAGCATTTCTCATCAAGAACAGTATGCACGGAGCACCACTCATCATCAGCAAGCGGTATTATCGTAGGGCTCTTGAGTCCTGGCAATACATCAATAATCTCCTCAAGACGTGCCTTTGGGGCGTTCATTCTTACGTACTTCTTGTCCTCAGCGTTTCTCACTGCCTCAAAGCGGAACAGCATCTGGTTGAGAATGTCACGCTTCTCCTTCGGCATGTTCTTGTTGCCGATAAGCAACGCCTCGCTTTGCATCACAACCTCCACTTCTCTCAGGTTGTTGCTGACGAGCGTAGAACCGCTGCTCACTATGTCAAAAATAGCGTCAGACAATCCTATGCCCGGACTTATCTCAACACTTCCTGTTATGACGTGTATGTCTGCGTTGATGTTATGACTGTCAAGGAAGGTCTTGAGGATATTGGGGTAGGAGGTGGCTATCTTCTTGCCGTTGAACCATTCTACGCCATTGTAGTCAATAGACTTGGGAATTGCCAATGACAACCGGCACTTGCTGAAACCAAGACGGTTTATGATTTCGGCATCCTCGCCTCTTTCCACATACTCATTCTCGCCAACAACGCCAATGTCCGCCACACCGGTGGCTACACTTTGGGGTATATCATCATCTCGAAGATATAAAACCTCAAGTGGGAAGTTAGGTGACTGTACAAGAAGAGTACGCTTGTTGGCACTAATTTTAATGTCTGCCTCGCCAAGCAGGTTCATTGTGTCCTCAAAAAGACGTCCTTTTGATTGTATTGCAATTCGTAACATAATCTGTTTTTTATAAAATTGGTTGCAAAATTACGCTTTTTTAAGCATATTTGCAAGAAATGTTGTACTTTTGTAAGCAAATTGTAAAATATGTGGGGCGAAAAGTTTCCACATGATAATAATGACTATTCAAAATAATTGATTTGAACAGATTTGTAATATATATAATATGTCTGCTTGTCGTCTTTTCCTGTAAGCATAAAGACAACGAAAGGATAGTGACACCATGGGGCGAGGTGATAGAAGACTCTATACCTGCGTCTGACGGATTCTCTGTCAGCGACATGCTTAACAGCGGCGAGATGATTATACTTACATTGTCCGGACCTCAGACCTATTATGATTACCGAGGTAAGAGATTGGGTGTACAATATCTCATGTGTGAGAAATTCGCACGAGAGATAGGCGTCGCTGTCAGGGTGGAGCTGTGCAAGGATACTGCAGAGATGGTAAGCCGCCTGTGTAACGGTGAGGCTGATATTATTGCTTATCAGCTGGACAAGTCAACGACAACCGATTCGTGTCTGCTTTTCTGCGGTCCACAGGTGGACTCGCTGCATACCCAGTGGGCTGTAAGTAGTGACAACAAGGAGCTTGCTGTCATGATAAACGAGTGGTACAAGCCAGACATGTTTGAGAAGACAAAGAAAGAGGAACGGCAGCTGCTGGCTGGCAATGTGGTCAGAAGACGTGTCTATGCGCCATTCCTCAATAAGTCAAAGGGTATTATATCACATTACGACCATCTCTTCAAGAAGCATGCCCCCACAGCGCGGTGGGACTGGCGACTTATTGCCGCACAGTGTTATCAGGAATCATGCTTTGACCCGCAGGCAAAATCATGGGCCGGAGCGATGGGACTTATGCAGATTATGCCTCAGACAGCCAAGCACCTGGGGCTGCCTCTCAGCAAGATAAACCATCCGGAGAGCAATGTCGCCGCCGCTACAAGATATATCAATGAGCTTACCGGACTCTTCCGTGATATACCAAGCGCATCCGAGCGTCAGCTGTTTGTGCTTGCCGCTTATAATGGCGGGCATAATCACGTGAGGGATGCCATGGCCCTGACCAGAAAATACGGAGGCAACCAGCATCGCTGGAAGGATGTTGCCAAGTATGTCCTGCTATTGCGCGAGCCTCAGTTCTATAATGATCCTGTGGTAAGATATGGATATATGCGAGGAGATGAGACTGTTACGTATGTGGACAGAATAAGACAGCGATACACTCAATACAGAGGAGTGCCATACAGTGGACCAACCGTGACCTCAATACCGAAAGTCAAGCCGGTACCAGGCACCAAGAGCACACCAAAGTCGGATGTGTACGACCCGATGACACCTCGTAAGGCAAAGAAGAAGCACAGGTTTAAGATATAAATAAACCTGTGCTTCTTGCTAAAAGATATTTATCATATTGGTGTATGCTGAAACTTTTAAGCCGGAACATTAATTAAGGCCATCATTGTTGTCGCCAAATCGTTGTCAAAGCATAGCCGTTCCCATTTGGTATACACGGGATATACTTTTGGTATACACGGCATATACTTTTGGTATACACGGGATATACCGATGGTATACACGGCATATACCAAATTGAGTTGGCGTCATTCTGTTTTTAACTGGCTATGCCTTATCTCACCTCACACCAGATTTGTTTTTTTACTAAATCACTTCACACTAAATGAACGCTCTTACTAAAATGCTTCACAGTATGTGAATTGTTTTCCTGAGTCAGTTAGTTGTGAAAATAAAATCATGTATCTCACATACGGACACATCCTTTGTGTCTGATGTTATTTTGAAAAACAGCGCTTTCTTGCCTCTTATTCTGCTTAGTTTCTGTATGTCTGCTGTGAGCATTGTTCTTTCTTTTCTCATGCTGGAAGAAAGTCTCAGCTCACCAATCCTTAGTCCGTCTCTCTCTGTATATGGGCTGTTTACCCATACCTCTATCTTTGCGTCTTTGCCCAAGGGCACAATATTCATATTCAGCTTTATGTTCTTTTTCCTGTATGTTTTGCTAAAGTCAAAATATTTATACCCCACAACCGACCCGTCTGTGTTATTCACCACAGGATTGTGGCTTATGTTTATATTGTAATAATCCGATGTCGGAATGCTGTCTGTTCTTAGAGGCTTGATGTATGCGCCGTAATGTATTTTCCTGGGCCATTGGTGAACAGCAGGTTTCTTACCCGTATAATAGCATGCGATGCCTGCTGAGTATCGCTGCAGAGGATTCAACCCCTCTGTAGCGAAGCCTTCTGATGTGTATTCGCCCTCAGATATCTCCACCTTTCCGTCAACACCCTCGGTCACCTTTACGTCTATCGGTGCCACCATGGCCTGTCGTGAGAATTCATCCAATCCTGTCTGCCTGTGATAGAATACCCACCACTTGCCGTTAATCTCGCATATACTGCCATGCGTATTGCCATTAGGAGTGGCAGTAAATATAATATTTCCGTCAATGTCGTAGTCTCTGCCCCTGCCGTCAATAATGGTTCCTCCGTATTTGAAAGGTCCCAATGGCGAGTTTGCGTATGCGTATGCAAGAGTATAGTTGGAGGATGGCAGTCCGAATTCTCCTTCTGACGTCATTCTGCTGTATATCAGAATATATTTATCCTTAATCTTCCGCATGGACGATGCCTCAAAGAAGCGGAATATGCCGGAACTGTCACAACTGCTGATGAGGTCTGTGTGAACTTTCGTTCCGGACTTTACTGTTGCCATTGTGCTCTTGTCTAACTCAGCGGCATGAGATTTCTTGAATCCCCAATAAGCATACACCCTGCCGTCGTCATCAATAAACACAGCCGGATCAAATCCAAGGTCGCCGTATGTCTTGTTGGGATTGTCTGTCCTCCAGTTTATTACTTCAAACGGACCGTCAGGGCGTTTGCTCTTCGCAACCATTCCGTTTCTGCCTCCGCACTGGTTGTTTGGATAGAGGTAATAAATCTTTTCGCCGTTCTCGTCGGTTGACTCTACTATATCGGGTGCATAGAAGACATCGCCCCATTTCTCCTTATGCAGATATTCTCCACGGCCATTTCTCCGTACATCAAGTATCACGCCGTCATACCGCCAGTTGGTAAGGCTGTCAACCGGTGCCGACCATGTTACGAGGTCTCTTCCGCAATATTCGGTAATCATCGTATCATGAGAACCGTAGATGTAAACTCTATTTCTGCCGGGACAGTCTGGATCCTCAAACACATAGGGCTCGCCATCCGGGATATATTCCCATAACGGAAGATATGGATTCTGTGCTATAGCGCCATCTGCATTAAACGCAAACAGCATGATTGTAAATATAATCACGCGGAGATTCTTCAGGTTTGTCATGATATCAGGGATAGGTTTCCAATGGTAATAAAGCGACAGACAGGAAGATTAATATTCTGTTTCATCTTCCTGTCTGTTAATAGTTTATGCCTTTATAGTAATCCTTTTGTTGATGGTAATTCGTAATGGTATATATCTCTCTTTACAGCCATTTTGAGTGCCCTTGCCAAAGCCTTGAAAATACCTTCAATCTTATGGTGCTCATTCTCACCTTTGGCTGATATGCTGAGATTCATTCTTGCGGCATCGCTAAGACTTTTGAAGAAGTGCAGGAACATCTCCGTAGGCATGTCGCCGACTTTCTCTCTCCTGAACTCAGCATCCCACAACAGCCAAGGTCTTCCGCCAAAGTCTAACGCCACCTGACACAGGCAATCGTCCATGGGCAGACAATATCCGTAGCGCTCAATGCCGCGTTTGTCTCCAAGTGCTTCTAAAAGACATTCGCCTATAGCTATTGCCGTGTCTTCTATGGTGTGATGCTCATCCACATTTAAATCTCCTTTGGTATGAACAGTAAGGTCCATCATTCCGTGTTTGCCTATCTGCTCAAGCATGTGGTCAAAAAAGCCAAGACCCGTGGAAATGTCACATTTGCCGTTTCCGTCCAAATCAAGCTTTACGTAGATGTCAGTCTCTTTTGTTGTTCGCTTTATCTCAGCAATACGCTCGCCAGCGAAAAGAACCTCGGCTATTTTGTCCCAGTCGGTGTTGTCTTGTCCTATAATCAGAGCTTTGCAGCCGAGATTCTCTGCCAACTGTCTGTCGGTGTCTCTGTCGCCAATGACATAACTGTTGGCAAGGTCGTATTTTGGATTGTTGATATATTCCGTAAGCATTCCTGTGCCAGGCTTCCTGTTTGGGTGATTGTCATGCGGGAAGTGTCTGTCAATAAGTATCTCGTCAAACTCAATACCCTCATTCTTAAGAGTCTCAAGAATGAAATTATGCACAGGCCAGAATGTCTCTTCCGGAAAAGAGTCGGTTCCTAATCCATCCTGGTTGCTGACCATGACAAAGCGGAAATCAAGTTTTGAGCGTATAAACCCAAGGTTTCTGAAGACGCCTTTAACGAACTTCAACTTCTCAAAAGCATCAATCTGCTCATCATACGGTTCCTCAATAAGTGTTCCGTCGCGATCTATAAAAAGTATTCTTTGCTGTTTCATAATTATCCTTTCATTTCTTTCTTAATTCTAATACGTTCCGTTATAGTGCCATACATATAGTAAATAACAAGAATAAAGTAAACTCTCAGGAACATCATAAGGAATCCCGTAAGGGCATAGGTTACAACCTGCATGGCCTTGAAGTATGACGGCAGTCCAGGCTGGTCGCCAAGCATTGCCTTGCCCATGTCTGAGAGCAGTTCTGCCGTGGAGATTACGAACGAGGGCATTGCTATGACAAAGAAGACAATACCCAGTAGTATAGCAGACAACAGCATGACAATGAAGATAAAGCCATAATATCTTACCCCGTTGATGTAATCTTTTCCTATGATATCCACAACACCGCATTCTCTCTCACTCATATATCTCATAAATCCATATGCGTATGGCAATGAGAAGAGGGAGATAACCAGCGTGAGGACCATGACATACCCATATAGATAAATGAAATTCTGGGGGTTGGATGCAAACTCATTTCCTACTATAGCATATATAATGGCAGTTATGGCAGCGGAGAGAAGAAACACCACAAACAAAATGGTTAGTTGTGACTTCACATAACGCCATGTTGTCCGCAACAGCTTCTCTTTGTTCAGCATGGTGAAAATACGTGCGGTGAGCATAATGTCTGCAACGATTGTAAGCAACAAGCAGACAACAGTCATGACAATGGTGTCAATATTCACGATATTCTGAAAAGCGTCAACACGAAGGCTTGTGTTGAGGACTCCGTTCATCATGGCGCAAAATGCATAGAACAGGGCAAACGGCCAGACGTATTTAAACACCGGCCACAAGTTGCTGAGAAGCGTCTCGTAGGCAGTTTTCAGACAACTGGCATGACTGCGGTTCTTGTATATTGATTCCTGTATTTTAAGTTCCATCTACAACAAATTGTTTTGTATGTTATTCTGAATATTGATAATATCGGTATTTTTATCATACTTAATAAATGCAAAGGTAGTAATAATAATTGATATATAAAGTTTATATTGTCAATAAAAGTTGTTAACTTTGCATTGATGTAATAACTATAATATAGTGATATGAAACAGATATGCTGGGGCTTTATCGGCTGCGGTGAGGTTACCGAGAAAAAGTCAGGACCCGCATTTAACGCAATAGAGGGTTCGAAGGTTGTTGCCGTGATGAGTCGTAATGAGACAAAGGCAAGACTTTACGCCGAACGTAATAAAATAGACAAATGGTA
>JAFQGS010000004.1 GCA_017415455.1 Prevotella sp. | reverse complement strand
GTGTAGTCCTGATAAGTCTCGTTGTGCACGAAAGAGTCCGTCGGAAGCCTGTCTGTGAGCGGCGGATTCTCGTCGGGCCATCCCATTGTTATTGTCGCAACAGGCATCACCAGACTTGGAAGTTGGAGCACATCAATAATCATCTGCGGCATATATACAGTTGTTCCGAGATAACAGCAGCCCAAACCTTCCTCCTCGGCGAGGTTGCACAGCGTCTGAGTATATAGCAGAGCGTCAGACGCGGCATTGATGAACGACAGCAGATTGTCATATCCCGGTGTTGCCTTCCGGTTCTCCGCCCATACTGTAGTGCGTCTGAAGTCGGCGCAGATGGTGAGGACTACCGGTGCGCCTTTCACCATAGGCTGGTTGAAGTGAGCCGGAGCCAGCTTCTCTTTCATGTCCTTGTCACGTGTCACTACAACACTATACAACTGCAGGTTGCCCATAGTCTGCGTGCGTGCCGCCATTGTCAGCAGCCTGTTCAGCATCTCGTTGCTTATCTCTTTGTCTGAATACTTGCGTATGCTACGTCTTGTTTCAATCGTCTTCATAATCCTTCTTCTTCTTGTTTGTCATGTAGATTCATTTCAATCGCTGCCGCCGTCTAAAACATTCCGTGCTTTGGCATGTCTCAATGTCGCATGCAAAGATACACCATTTGTTGTAGAATGCCATATACCTTTTGATGCATTTATAATTTATTATTGTTTGTTCTCCTCTCCACTGCTCTTCACATCGTCGTTGGTTACTCCTCGTTTCGCCTTCCTAACACTTGCCTTTAACTCGCCGATACGCAGGTTTGCGCCTATGCCAAACTGCCAAATCTCATACTTCTGACGTGTTGTTGACACGTAGTTCTTGCCTGTTGTTTTGTATTCGTAATCCATATATTTGCTAAAGAAGTTCGTTGCATGTAGCGCAAGGGTTAATCTCTTCTTCAAGAACGACTTCTGTATCCGTATGGAATACATCGTGTTACTTCTGCTTCTGCCCTGTAACGAAATGTTCGGAGTGTTTGAATAGAAGTGCCCAGACACCATCCAGTCGTGCTTGAAAGACTGTTGTATGCCGAGGTTCATCCACGCAGTCCATCCATGATTACGCAACCCCTGCCTGTTGTCCATATGAATATACTTGACGTTGACCGTTGATGTCAGTCTTGTTGTTGATGTGGGATTCCAGTTTATGTATGCGTTTAGTTTCCCATCCGTCTGTCTTCCCGCGTTAATATATGTCGTATAGAGCACATCTTTGCCTGTAGCCGTTTCCAGTCCCTTGTCAATCAGTTCGCGGTCGTTTACCAGTTCCGTAACCCCTTCAATGCTATTGTTCAGGAATGTGCAGTATAAAGACACGTTTATGTTCAGCTTCTGCGAGAAACTACCATATCTAAGGTCTATCGTATGCTTCTTTTCGCTCTCCAGATTTGTGTTTCCCTGTCTTATGTTTCGTGGGTCGGTAACGTTCATGTAAGGGCTAAGATGATTGATTCCCGGTCTGTATATCCTCATGCTATATCCCAGTCTTACGTTTCTTTTATTGTCAATCTTCCACCCGAAGTTTACGCTTGGCACCACGTCGTTGAACCTTTTGCTGAAGTCTTCACCCTTCCCCAACGTCTGTTCTACCTCCTGCAACGTGTGCTCATATCTCAGTCCAGCCTTCGTTGTCAGCTTTTTCAGTTTCAGACTGTAGCCGAAATATGCCGCAAAGATATCATTGCGGTGCTTGTAATGCGAACTGTTCTCGTTGTCGAATACAAAGTCTTCGTCTCCTGCCATCACGTTTCTTACATATTGGTCCATGTCCGACCTGTTGTCGCGCAGGATATATTTCAGTCCTGTCTCTATAGTATGCAGTTTGCCGATGGGTGTCGTATAGTCAGCCTGCAGCGTGTGCTCGGTAGAGTTTACGTCGCCCAGTATATTCTGGTCGTTTATGTTTCTTACGAAGTCACTCCAGCTGTCGTCGTATGATATGTCAGTATATTCCGCGCTGTTGTCGCTCTTTCTCGGACTGGTGCTTAGTCTGTACGACATCGTGAATATCCTGTTCTTCCTCTTGAAGAGCCTCTGATAGTCGGCGCCGACGTTTATCGAACGTTTCGTTGACCTTGTCTTGTAAGCCCCTTTAAATTCATACAATGTGCTGCCGGTAAGCGGCGAGGTGGCGTTGAACGACTGTTCGATGTCCTGTCTGTTACCGCCAATGTTCATTCCCACCTCTCCTGTCAGCAGGTTCAGGCTGTCAATCTCGTAGCTCACCTCAACACTTCCGTTGTGCCAGTTGCTCAAACTCTCTTGGCTGATGTCTGTTTTGGAGTCAGAAGAAGCCTCTGTGATCTCTCCCGTTGTCACCATTGTCTGTTCCGCCTCATCCCTTCTCGACAGGTTATGCCAGTAACTGTACCTTCCGCTCACGGTCAGTTTCTCGTTCTTCGTTATCGCATAAGCCCCCAGTCCCAGACCTCTGTTGGTTGCGGCAGTGTTGAATGTGGCGGTATATCCCTCCATTCCGCCTCCTATGGTGACAATGTTCAGAATACCTCCAATGCCCTCTGCGTCATATTTCGGTCCTGGGTCGGTAATCACCTCAATGTGTTTTATCGTACTTGCCGGTATGCTTCTCAGCACCTCTTTTGGATTGTCGGTCATCATATTGTTAGGTTTCCCGTTCTGATAAACCTTAAACTTACTGCTGCCATTCACCTGAATGTTTTCCTCTGCGTCAACATTTACCAGCGGAACCTTGCGCAACATTTCCAGTATAGAGTTGGTCTTAGAGTCAGGATCGTCCTCTATGCTATACGTAATCTTGTCTATATCCGATTTCACCAGCGGTTTCTGTGCCACCACCTCAACTCCTTTCAGAGCCGATGGCTCATCACTTACGAATATAGTGTCGAGCATCACCTCCCTTTCTCCTCTTCTAACCGAGAACTGTCGTAGCTCACTCTTGCGTCCCATTGATGTCACCGTGAGCAAGAAAGTGCCCCTTCCGTTCAGTGTCACATGGTATATCCCATCTTTGTTTGCGGCAATCATTTTCAGAGTCTTCGTCGTATCACTCTTACTCACTACCCTTATCGTTGCATAAGGCTCGCCTGCTTTTGTTGCATTGTCAGCCACTGTGCCCCTTAATACGACAGGGTCAGGGCTCCCCTGTGCTGCCAGTTGCATTGTTACAACAGTCAGCAAAACGCTTAATGTCAGTCTCATTTCTAAATATGTTTTCTTAGTATGTCTTTCGTTTGACGGATATTTGTTCTTCCGTCAATCCCTTTTCTGTTCTGATAGAAAAGCGAAGGGTGTGTTGTGTGTGGCAAGAGTCCGTTGTGCTTTGGCATTTATTTGCGGTTGAAGAACGCATGGCTGCAAAATGCTTTGTGTGTATATGCGGTTCTCTTCCTGCCAACACACCCTTGGCTTCTGTCTTAGGAACGGTAGCCTCCGGTGTCGTTCCTGCTGTCTTTTATACGCATTGGAATGTTAGTGCTAACTGATATGTGGTACTTTCTTATGCTTCTTGACGCTCGCATCAGCGTTCTCTGTCTTACACCTTATTATATATAGCACCATGAAGCGTATAATATTCACATTTAAGAAGCCCTGTTGCTCCGTAGTTTATTTCTTCTTGTTGTCGATACGCTCTATCCTGAAGTCGCCTACACAGAGATAACTCCCGTTCCATACCTCGCCCTCAATGGCTTTGTTTGCGGCACCATAGCGCAACAAACTGTCTTTTACCACGATGTCGTTTATCGTCACATACGACCATCCGTGTCCTCTTCCTTCGTTCTCGTTGCATATAACCTCCAGCGTATATCGGTTGCTATTGACACTGTCTGTCCTCAGTCTGCCCATCGCATCCAACCATATCTCCCCGCCCTTGTTGCCGTAGTTGGGTATGGCTGCGCTGTATCTCTTGCCTCCTGTTATAGCGAATATGCCCGCACTGTTGCCGTCTGTCCTTGCCGCTGCAATGATACGGTATGTTCCCGGAGGCAGTTTTATGCTCTGTTCTATTGCGAAGTCCATGCCCGGATGGTCCGACTTCACGTCAATATACTTCTTACTGTCGTCACCAGAGAAATGCTCTCCCTTTTTCACCAGGTGATCTTCTGTTCTGTTCTCATCCTTCGTTATCTTCCAGCCGTGCCTTGTCAGCTATTCCTTCTCCTTCTCTATGCGCTTCTGATTGTTGTCGTAGTGAATCTGTCTGAAGTACTGTTTAGACGAGCTTCCTATTATTCCCGTTACCGCCGAGTAAGCACCGATTATTATGCAGACGGCTATTATCAGTCCTACCACACACCATCCGTCATGCCTTCCCTCGCTGTCGGACTTTCCTGACAGTATTCCCCTTATTGCCATTACCGACAATATAGCAGCTGCTATGCAGGCCACGAAGCCCAGTGTGAGCAATATCCACATTGCGCCGTTGCCAGAAATGGCAATGAAGAAGTTGCTAATCTCGTCTGGCATGTTGAAATATCCGTTAGAGGTAAAGAACGTAATACCCAGGAAAGCCATAATGATGTTGACGAGCAGCAGCACCGAACTTACGGCGGTTATTATGCTTAGCACCACCACTATGGCTATTTTCATAAGCACGGCAACCACCTTCAGAAGGTTGCTCACAGCTGGAATATTCTTGTTGTTGCTGTTGTTGCCGCCATCGTTGTGCCTCATCTCCTTGTCGTTCTCTCTCAGCATCTCCTTCGTCAGGTTGCCCACGCTCACTTCCTTACCGTTCATCTGCAGTTTGTCTTCTGCCGTTATTGCAGGTGGAACGATAATCCACAGCAGCAGATATATTAGTATTCCGCTGCCATAAGCCATGGTAAGCGCCACCGTAATAAGCCGGAGCCACACGGCATCAACGCCAGTGAACTTTGACAAACCTGCCAGCACGCCGCCCAGCATGGCGTTGTCGGTGTCGCGGAATATCCTTTTCTTCGCCATCCCTATCATCCTGTCGCCTATGTTGTCCTGGCATTTCTCGTCTTCGTCGGCGCCTCTCTCGTTGCCGTTGCCGGTTTTCTCGTCCGTCGTCTCGTCTATATCCTCCGGATTTCCTATGCGCTCTATTATGCTTCTTATCTGTTCTATGCAGAGCGGTTCGCAGCCCTCTTCTTTCAGCTCGTACATCAGTTCTGCTATTCGTGACTCAATGTCGTTGGCTATTTCGGTCCCGTCTTCTTTCCCTGCAAAGTGTTTCTTCATGCTCTCTATATAGCTGTCGAGCAGCATATAAGCATCTTCATCTATTGAGTACAGTGTTCCGAAGAGGTTTATTGTTATGTTCTTTTTCATGATGTTCTATTCGTTTGATGTTTCGTTTGCGGTGTTATCACTTTCGTTCTCTGCTCCGCCGTCTTTCGTTGTGTTCTTCAGACAGCACACTGTTGTGGCAAGTTCGTTCCATGCGGCATCCAGTTCGCAAAGCGCGTTGATGCCTTCCGGCGACAGCGAGTAGTACTTTCTTGGCGGTCCTTGTGTTGACTCGCGCTACTGATAGTTCACCATCCCCTCCTTTTTCAGTCGTGTAAGGAGAGGGTAGAGTGTGCCTTCAACTACCAGCAGGTTTGCTTTTCTCAGTCGGGCGATGATGTCAGAGGCATAAAACTCTCCCTCGCCGAGCAGCAACAGCACGCAATATTCAAGCATGCCCTTGCGCATTTGTGACTTTACATTGTCTACATTCATAGGCTTGTTTATTTATGTTTGCGACGCACATGGCGTTCTGCTTACTATTATGTCGTATGCAAATGTATGTATTTTAACAGTACCTTGCAATACAAAGTACTATAAAACGTACTTTATTTAAGCCTTTTTAATAGTCGATTCGCGTGCGTATGTGAACCTATTTCATTAGACAATTCAAGTGTGTTTGAGTTGATATTTTATATAATTGTGTTACATGCGTCTTGCGCAATTTAAGCGAATGACTTCCAACAATACTCTTGTCCGTTCTTATGCGACCGTCGTTTTGCTTTGCGTGGAGAGTTTGTTTCTTCTGTCTTTCACATCATGCAGCTTCCTTAGTGCTATGTGCTGTATCAATAGTTAGTGCAGACGTAAGTTTCACTTTTGGAAAACTTTTGTCAGTTTTGGCAGATAACGTCTCGCCCGTTGTTTTCTTTTTCTGTGCGTTGTCACACAGTTCTCGGTATGCTTTGTTCTCAAGGGAAATACCGTATGTTCTTTCATGTGCACCGGTCTGCCGTAAGATGTTCTCTGAAAGGTTATTGAATGCGTTGCGTTTGATGCTCTTTCAGCCTGAGTTTCATGCCTAAATACATTATGTTTGATGTTCTTTTGGATGGTGAGATATAATGTTCTGAAAATCAAGAGTTTATGAAGGTGTTAGGGAAAATGTGAAAACAGCGTGCTATATTCCTGTGAAAACAGCGATGGTTGGTAATGAATCTCAAGTGCTTTCTTTGTGATGTGTCTTCTGATGGTTTTATAATTGGAAAGCCATCGGCAAAAAAATATTTCATTAAATAAAACTTTATGCAAAGTTATCTATCTATGTGACTATGATAATGTTATACGTTTTGGGAAACTTTTGGACTCAAAATCGTTGAAAAGTTTTCCAAAAAAATAATTTGTTATATAGAATAAAGTTCTTATCTTTGCCACTACTTAATTCTAAACAAACAATGGAACCTAATAAAATTTTCAGTTACGATGAGGCTTATGAGGCTTCTTTAAGTTATTTTGGCGGTGATGAACTGGCTGCAAGAGTATGGGTTAACAAGTACGCTTTGAAAGACAGTTTCGGCAATATATTTGAGAAATCGCCAGCAGATATGCATTGGCGAATAGCTAATGAGGTGGCTCGCATAGAGCAGAAGTACAAGAACCCGCTTACGGCTGAGCAGGTTTTCGAGGTGCTTGACCATTTCAAATACATCATTCCGGCAGGAAGCCCGATGACAGGAATAGGCAATAACCATCAGGTGGCATCCCTGTCAAACTGCTTCGTGATAGGTCTTGACGGCGACTCAGACTCTTACGGAGCCATCTTGCGCGTTGACGAGGAGCAAGTTCAGCTCATGAAGCGTCGCGGTGGAGTAGGACACGACCTCTCTCATCTGCGTCCTAAAGGCTCGCCTGTTAACAACTCGGCGCTGACATCTACAGGACTTGTGCCGTTCATGGAGCGCTACAGCAACTCAACACGTGAGGTTGCGCAGGACGGACGACGCGGTGCGCTGATGCTCTCGGTGAGCATTAAGCATCCGGACAGTGAGGCGTTCATCGATGCTAAGATGACAGAAGGCAAGGTGACAGGCGCCAACGTGTCTGTGAAAATTGACGATGAGTTCATGCGTAACGCCATTGAGGGCAAGGATTATGTGCAGCAGTTCCCTGTTGACAGCGACAATCCTGCATTCACAAAGGCCATCAATGCCAAGCAGCTGTGGGAGAAGATTGTGCACAACGCATGGAAGAGCGCAGAGCCGGGCGTGCTGTTCTGGGATACCATACGCCGTGAGAGCATACCTGACTGCTATGCCGACCTTGGCTTCCGCACCGTTTCCACAAATCCATGTGGAGAGATTCCATTGTGCCCTTACGACTCATGCCGCCTGCTGTCGATAAATCTCTATTCTTATGTTGTTAATCCATTCACCAAGGATGCATACTTCGACTTCGACCTTTTCCGCAAGCATGTGCGTCTGGCTCAGCGTATAATGGACGACATCGTGGACATGGAGCTTGAGAAGATTGACCTCATCATGGAGAAGATATCACGTGACCCGCAGAACGATGAGGTGAAAGGCTCAGAGTATCATTTGTGGGAAAAGATAAAGAGCAAGAGCGGACAAGGACGCCGTACAGGTGTGGGTATCACTGCCGAGGGCGACATGATTGCCGCAATGGGACTGAGATATGGCACTGAGGAGGCGACAAACTTCTCTGTAGAGGTGCACAAAACACTGGCACTTGCTGCCTACGGCTCATCTGTTGAGATGGCAAAGGAGCGCGGAGCATTCGCCGTTTACGACGCAAAGCGCGAGGAGGCGAACCCGTTTGTGAACCGCATCAAGGAGGCTGATCCGGCTCTTTATGAGGAGATGGCTAAGTATGGACGACGCAACATTGCATGTCTCACCATCGCACCAACAGGAACAACAAGTCTGATGACACAGACAACAAGTGGTATTGAGCCTGTGTTCCTCCCTGTTTACAAGCGCCGCCGCAAGGTGAACCCTAATGACGCGGACGTGAGAGTGGACTTCGTTGACGAGGTGGGAGACTCATTTGAAGAGTACATCGTTTACCATCACAAGTTCATTGAGTGGATGAACGTAAATGGCATTGACGCTGGTAAGAACTATTCTCAGGAGGAACTGGACGATATCGTGGCACGCTCACCTTATTATAAAGCTACGGCTAACGACGTGGACTGGCTGATGAAGGTGAAGATGCAGGGTGCTATTCAGAAGTGGGTGGACCACAGCATCAGTGTGACTATTAACCTTCCAAACAACGTTGACGAGGCACTTGTGAACCGTCTGTACGTGGAGGCGTGGAAGTCTGGATGCAAGGGATGCACCGTTTATCGTGACGGCTCACGCTCAGGTGTGATGATATCTGTCAGCAAGGATAAGAAAGAGGGTGCTAATAAGGAAGAGGCGGCTAAGCCTTCACCATGCACTCCGCCACAGGTTACAGAGGTTCGCCCGCAGGTTTTGGAGTGCGACGTGGTGCGTTTCCAAAACAACAAGGAGAAATGGGTGGCTTTCGTAGGTCTGCTTGATGGTTATCCATACGAGATCTTTACCGGATTGCAGGATGACGAGGAAGGTATCGTGCTGCCAAAGAGCGTAACTAAGGGTAAGATAATTAAGCAGATATGCGAGGATGGCACAAAACGCTACGACTTCCAGTTCGAGAACAAGAGGGGATATAAGACCACAGTAGAGGGACTTAGCGAGAAGTTCAACCCTGAATATTGGAACTATGCCAAGCTGATATCAAGTGTGTTGCGCTACCGTATGCCTATAGAGCATGTCATAAAGCTCGTCGGATCGCTGCAGTTGCAGAGCGAGAGCATCAATACCTGGAAGAATGGTGTGGAGCGTGCGCTGAAGAAGTATGTGCAGGATGGCACCGAGGCGAAGGGACAGATATGCCCGGCTTGCGGACAGGAGACACTCGTTTACCAGGAGGGATGCCTGATATGCAAGAACTGCGGAGCATCACGCTGCGGATAGTATATATATAAATATGAGGACGGAAGCAGGATTTGTAACGCTGAAAGGTGTAAGAGTGCATGCCTTTCATGGAGTGATGCCACAGGAAAGGGTCACCGGTGCTGACTTTGTTGTCAGTGTAAAGGTGAAGTATCCGTTGCAGAACGCGGTGAAGTCTGATGATGTCCGTGATACAATCAACTATGCGAAAATCTTTGAGATCATAAATAAGGAAATGCAAAAGCCATCCAACCTGCTCGAGCATGTGGCAGGGAGGATTGGCGAAAGCATTGTTAACCAGATGCCGATGACCGAGGAGGTTTTCGTGACTGTTGAAAAGGTAAATCCACCAATGGACGCTGATTTGGACTGCGCCATGGTGGAATTACATTTTATTAACGATAAAACTTTTTAAAAGAATTTAGTTTTCGCCTTATTGTTGTTACCTTTGCAACTGGAAAGTCTGTAAACACAGTATCTCGGATAACCATCGGGCAGGCTGTGACAGATGGATGCGGTGGTAATGGTTTCTTGCGAAAAGCAGATTACATTATTGTGTTATTATGAATATTTGGCTGGCAAACAAAAGGATATTTCTTATAGTCTTTCTGCTGATTGTGCTAATAACAGCGGCGGATGCGGCAGGTAAGCCGTTCGTTCTGGTGATTGACGCGGGGCATGGAGGCAAGGATGTCGGGGCAAAGGGTATATTCTCATACGAGAAGAACATAAACCTTAGCGTGGCATTGGCGTTCGGACGCTATGTGGAGAACAATTGTCAGGATGTCAAGGTGGTATATACAAGAAAAAAGGATGTGTTTGTACCGCTGCATGAACGTGCCAATATTGCCAACAAAAACAAGGCGGATGCGTTCATATCAATACACACCAACGCGCTGCCGAAGGGAAGGATAGCAAGGGGTATTGAGACATATACCATGGGAATAAGGCGCTCTGACGAGAAACTCAGTGCCGCACAGCGTGAGAATGAGGTGATAATGTACGAGTCGGACTATCAGCAAAGATATGAGGGATTTGACCCCAACTCACCGGAGAGTGCCATCATGTTTGAGTTTATGCATGATGAGAACATGGCCAAGAGCGTGGAGCTGGCTAAGTATATGCAAAGCAGTATGTGCCAGATGACAGGCAGACCGAACAAGGGTGTGAAGCAGGACGTCTTCCTGGTGCTAAGGGAAACATCAATGCCGGCATGTCTCATAGAGCTCGGATTCATATCAACGGCGGACGAGGAACGCCTGCTTAACGACAGGGCGCATATCGATCTACTGGCAAGAAGTATATACAAGGCGTTTGTCAGATATAAGAACGGCAATATGGTGGAGGTGACACCGATGCCAATGCCTGTTCAGCGAGAGGAGAACAATGATAAGACACAGGCGAAAAAGCCTGTGAATGATGAGAAAAAAACAGCTGTGCAAGCTCAGAAAAGCGATTCTCGGAGCGCAAATACGGCGCTGAAGAATGCTGGAAGCGCTGGGAATACGCTTAATGAGAGTCCCAGACCGTTGTTCAAAGTGCAGGTGTTGGCTGTTGACAGGGTACTGAAGGCTGGCAGCGCACAGCTGAAGGGACTCAAGGATGTTGACTATTACAAGGAAGGTGGACTTGTAAAATATACTTATGGAGCGACAACCGACTACAATGAGGCAGTAAGGTTGCGGAAGAGTATAGCAGACAAATTCCCTCAAGCGTTCATCGTTGCGTTTAAGAACGGTGAGAAGATAAATACGGCAGAGGCAATAAAGGAGTTTCGGAAAAAGGGTAAATAAGAGAGAAACAGGCTCTTGTAATATAACCGGGACTTATGTGTCAGATGATGAATGATAGCTGTTGCCGGAATGAAAAGTATGGGAGTGACGTTTTTTTACATATAATATATAATAAGGAATGAAGTTTTTCACAAAAGAGGTAAGGATAGCACTTGTTGCGATAGTTGGTCTTGTTGTATTGTATTTCGGAATGAATTTTCTGAAAGGACTTAATATGCTGTCGTCAGACAGTAAGTATTTCATTGCTTTTGAGGATATCAGCGGACTGAGCTCTTCAAGTCCGATATATGCTGATGGATATAAGGTCGGTGTGGTGAAAGGCATTGACTATGATTATGAAGGACCCGGAAACATTCTTGTTGAGGCTTCGGTGAATAGTAATCTGCGCATACCTAAGGGTAGTAGTGCGGAAATAGAGAGCGACATGATGGGAAATGTAAAGGTGAATTTGTTGCTTGCTAACAATCCAAGGGAGAAGGTAATGCCGGGAGAAACGATAATTGGCGGAATCAATTCAGGCTCTCTCGGGAAAATGGCACAGATGATTCCGATGATTGAGAAGATGCTGCCGAAACTGGACTCAATACTTTACAATGTTAACAAGTTGCTTGCTGACCCGGCAATTGCTCAGTCTTTGAAGAATGTTGAGACAGTGAGCGGGAACCTTACTGTGACAACGCAGCAGATAAACACACTCCTGGCAGAGATGAATAGGAATGTGCCGGGAATGATGAAACGTGCGGATAGTGTCCTGGATAACACCAACCAGCTTATGACTAAGCTCAAAGGAGTGGACATTGAGGGAACAATGGCTAAGGTGGATGCCACAATAGAGAATATGAACGGATTCACACAGAAGCTTAACAGTGGAAAAGGTACGTTGGGACTGATGATGAACGACCCTTCACTGTATAACAATTTGAACTCTACAATGCGGAGTGCGGACTCGTTGCTCATCAATCTCAGGGAGCATCCAAAACGTTATGTGCATTTCTCTATATTTGGAAAGAAAGACAAATAAGAGACAAAACATAATATGGTTAGCTTTTAATCAATATCTGGACTATCATTTTTTTAGTTGTATTTGATATAATTTAAATTGTGTCTAAATAACAAAACACCCCGTGATATATATCTTCACGGGGTTGTAAAGTACTATCAGTTATCACTTTTTGGAATTTCCTTATAGAAAGATTGCTAATGAAGTGAAAACAGACATAATATTATATAAGTTGTTGAAAGATAGACGTTTGTAATCTTGCAAGGATTAGATGATGTATAAAAAGGCATTATTCTCCTTAAAGTGCCTAAATAAAGAGTTTTGCGTTTTATTACAATTTGATAATAAATATTTACTGTTTGTGAGTCTCAATAATTTTTACGAAATTTGCAAACGCTAACGAAAAATGCCTTAAAGCACAATTTTCTTTACTATATTATGAGTGTTAATAATCCAAAAACGCTCTGGGAACAAAGCCTCCTTATTATAAAGGAGAATGTCTCAGAGGAATCTTTCAACGTCTGGTTCAGACCGATTGTCTTCGAGTCGTATAACGATTCGGACAAGATTCTGTTACTACAGATACCAAGCCAGTACTTCTATGAGTATCTGGAAGAGAAGTTTTTGGATTTGCTTACCAAGGTTTTCACAAGGACTTTCGGCAAAGGTGTAAAGCTGTCTTACCGCATAGTAACTGACAAAACAAATAATATTCATCAAATTGTGGAGTCAGAGCCTGTTGCGAATATAGGCAATCCGGCATTAAAGAGAAGAGGAGTTAACAACTCACCGACACCTATTGACGCGGCACCTGTCCAGCAAATAGACTCTCAACTTAACCCGCATCACACCTTCTCTAACTATATTGAAGGTGACAGCAACAAGCTTCCGCGCTCTGTTGGATTATCAATTGCGGAGCATCCGAATACAACTCAGTTCAATCCGATGTTTATTTATGGACCGTCTGGATGTGGAAAGACACACCTTATTAATGCTATTGGTGTAAGAACAAAGGAACTTTATCCTCAGAAACGTGTCCTTTACATTAGCGCAAGATTGTTCCAAGTGCAGTATACCAGTGCTGTATTGCGTAACGCAACGAATGATTTCATAAACTTTTATCAGACAATCGACATGCTGATTGTTGATGATATACAGGAATGGATATCTGCAACCAAGACTCAAGATACGTTCTTCCACATCTTCAATCATCTCTTCCGGAACGGCAAACGTGTCATTTTGGCATGTGACAGGCCACCAGTTGACTTGAAAGGAATGAATGAACGCCTGCTGACTCGTTTCTGTTGTGGTCTCATTGCGGAGTTGGAGAGACCTAATGTTCAGCTTTGTAAGGATATATTGTTGAACAAAATACACCGTGACGGGCTTGATATTCCTTCTGATGTTGTGCAGTTTATAGCTGAGACTGCTAATGGAAGTGTTCGTGATTTGGAAGGAGTTATCAACTCATTGATGGCATATTCTATTGTATATAATAGTAAAATAGACATGCGTTTGGCAGAACGTGTGATAAAGAGAGCCGTGAAAGTGGATGATAATCCTCTTACAGTAGATGACATTCTGGAATCAGTTTGTGCGCATTTCAACGTTACTCAGTCATCAGTTACAGGCAGAAGCCGTAAGCGTGAGTATGTAACCGCACGTCAGGTGTCTATGTATCTGGCTCAGAAATATACCAATATGCCAGCCTCCCGAATAGGAAAACTTGTTGGAGACAGGGATCATTCCACAGTGATTCATAGTTGTTCTCAGATTGAGTCACGCCTGAAGACCGATCATAACTTCTCTGATGAGATTCAAAGTATTGAAAATTCGTTCAAGTTAAAGCGATGACCTTTGTTCTGAATAATCTTTAATAATAATAATCTTTGATATCAACTAATAAATGGACATTATGTCATTAATAACAGTTTTGTTATGACATGATGTCCATTTTTTTTGCTGTTGCGTTGCGATTGATGCCCTAATGCTCTCTGTTTAATAATGAAATGGCGCCTGTTTTGTTATTGAATGGAGAGCATTTAATTATTGATTGTATTTCGTCTCGTAGCCGGCTGTTTCAGGTTTCTTTCTCTGTTGTTCTTGGTTTCTTTCTCTGTTGCTCCTGATTTCTTTCTCTGTTGTTCTTGGTTTCTTTCTCTGTTGCTCCTGGTTTCTTTCTCTGTTGTTCTTGGTTTCTTTCTCTGTTGTTCTTGGTTTCATTCTCTGTTGTTTCAGGTTTCATTCTCTGTTGTTCTTGGTTTCTTTATGTGCTATTTTTAGTTCTTTCTTGGAACGTTTTTGATTCTTTCGTGAAGTTTTTCTGTTTCTTTAGTGAAATTAATATTAAAAAGGCATGAAATGCGGTACGTCGTATCTGGATATTTATTATCTTTGCGCATCGGATAAAGTATATATAGTGAACCATTGATTCTTATTTGCCGGCAGAATAGTCCGGAGTTTTCTGTAAAGTATGGAGCGGCGAGATTGCATCTTGTGTGATATCAGATGCGAGGCCGATAATATTATGAAACGAGTTTTATTTATATTAGCAGCAATCATGCTGTCTTTTGAGACATCTTTTGGACAGCAGGAATATAAAGTTACCCCCAGTGATTTCCATGGTGAGGGTGAGAATATTGAAACTTTAGACCTTGAAAAGCGCTATTTCCTTTATAATGAGGGCATGGACCTGTTCCTAAATGCCGGTGGCTATTGGGGTACAGAGCTTACAGTCTTTACCGTAGGTCTGCCTCTTACGTTCACACAAAGCGGCACAATGTATAACATTAATGGCCCTTTTGAGAATTCAGGAAACGGTCAAGGCAATTATATAGGCCATGTCTCAGGTTGCACAGATACCCGTGACAACGGCTTTTTCTGGGATAGAGCAGATAACATAGGCATTACTTTCAAACGTATTGATGGTTATTCATCCAACGACTCGTTGATAACCGTAACAGAATATGCATATACCATAAGCATTAATAATAATTACATGTATGCCGGAGGCTACCTCTTCACAGACGGTGGAGACACTGGTTTGTGGGGAAATCCGAATACCCAGGTATATCCAAACACCACCAACCCGAACAGCAGCGGTACCATAAACGAACTCGGTGTATGGAAAATCATCAGCGAGGAGGAGATTCTTGCCAACTTCGCCAATACCTATGACAATGTATATGCGCCTTCCGACGCATCGTTCCTGATACGCGGTCAGAATATAAACAGACAGAACAAATACTCCAATATACAAGATTCTGGCGAAGGCTGGCATAAGAGTAGCGGTGCAGGTTACAGATATATCACAGGTGCATATACAACAAACTTCACAGAGGGAACAGATGACCAGAAAACCGGTATGTTCTATTGTGCATATATAGATGCTGCCAAAGCAGGGGAGGAGTTCTATCAAGACCTGGAGATATCCCATACCGGCTGGTATCGTCTTGACTGTGAGGGATTCTACAATAATGCCGACAACAATGGCCAGCCTATAGCCGAACTCTTTGCGCGTGAGGAGGGAGTGGAGCGCCAGGAGATGTCAAGATATAACTATGCGTATGCCCATCTGCCCTCAAAGCAGATTGTAGAGACCCCCGGCTCGGCATCAGGCTCTGCAAATGACGGAGAGATAACCACACTGAAAGAAGCCGGTCAGGCGTTTTTCTACAAGTATTATCCAAACTCGGTGATGGTGTATGTCAACGTACCTGAGGGCGAGACGGTGACCATGCAGATAGGAATACGCTTCACAGAAGACATGCAGAGCGGCGATTTCGTAGCTTTCGACGACTTCGAGCTGAAGTTCCTTGGCACCGAGGTGGTGCTCAGCGAGCTTGACACAAGCATAAACCCTTATGGCGACCCAGCAGAGTATAAGAACAGAACACTGCTCTTCGACAGGTCTATAACATTGAACAAATGGAACACCATAACGCTGCCTTTCAGTGTGAATAAAGGTCAGTTCCTGTCTGCCTTCAAGTCAAACGCCCGCCTTGCCAGGTTTACAGGTTTCTCATCACCAGAGACATTGCGCTTCACTTTGGTAAACCTCAGCGGTGATGTGCCCGACGATACAGAGGTGATGAAGAAAGACCACAGTTATATTATATATACCGACTATGGCGGAAAAGACGAGGGCGAGGCCGGATATACCACCAGCTCAGCCTATTATCAGCGCACCATCTACAAGTATTACGTCATAGACCGTGTGTCGTTTAACAAGCAGACGCTCGCCGAAGAGATAGCATCCAGAGCCAACGGCCACCACTACAACTCCGACAGTTATGCCAACGGCGAAGGCTGCCAGGTGACCTTCTGCGGCACTTATGTCAATCTTGAGAACAGCGTCAACAAGAATATAGTTCCCGCCAATGCCTATGTCTTCAGCGGCGGAAACATGTATCATATCACTAAAGACACCAAGATAAAAGGTTTCAGGGCATGGCTTGAGGATGAGCACCAGACCGGAACCGCCAATGCTGCGGCACGACACGCCTTCAGTGTAGCCATCAACGGAGTGCAAGACCAGTCCACCGAGATAGTGGGTCTGTTGCGCGACGAGCCTCTGATTGTGGGCTCCAACAATAACGTGTACAGCATAAGCGGACAACTGCTGCGCACCAATACCACATCGCTCGACGGTCTGCCCAAGGGCGTTTATATAGTGAACGGCAAGAAGCATGTAGTGAGATAGGAAGGAGGAAGACAACAATGAGACGTATTTATATAAAACCCTGTTCCGAGGTTGTTGCCGTTCTGCCTCACGCCATGATGCAGGAGGCAGAGACATGGAGCCTGCAAGATGAGAACGGAAACAACCAGGGCGGCGGCTCGATAGTGGAGGGCGACCCTGACGGTGAGCTTGACGCGAGGCCCGGTTTCAGCGTATGGGACGACTGGGAAGAGGAAGAATTCTAAACATCAGAAGACAAGAGAGAGTGATGAAAGATGCCTATCCGGGCAGCTCATCACTCTCTTTCTTTCTCTGTGTCGTGGCATAATGACAGGCGAGACCTTTCCGGCAGGTTTTCATCAAGGCATCAAACACAGGGCGAAAAGGCATTAACCAGCAAACAAAAGGTCATCAAACAGGAGACGTTTGATGACCTTTTGCGCAGTGATTTGTAAATACCAGTAAAGCAAGTGCTTACGAACTGTTGCTTGTTCTGGTGTAGGCCGCAGCGTGTTTACCTTACGGCTGTTTTCTTTCCGTTGATGATATATATACCCTTCGGCAGTCTGTCGGCAGGCGTGTTCACAGGAATGCCATATATGGTGTATATCCTTTCGCACTGTTCCTCAGATGTAACCGTGCTGATGCCGAGCGCACTCTGCTCTGTCTGGAACAATATGCCATGCAGCACAACGTCAGAAGGAGCTGTCTCGTCGTCGGCAGAGACGCCCGTGTATTCTATCTTGTACTTCTTGGAAGGGTCAAGTTCCAGCGGCACAGCCACCGACGTATATCCCGAGGAAGTGCCCTTGCTGGTTGCCGACTCGCCGCTGTCAGCCGTCGCCGTAACCACAATAACGCGGTCGCTGCTGCCCGCAGTGCATCCGTAGGCAGTAACCCTTGCCGCTCCTGTTACGTATGTCTCAAGTCTCTTTGAGCTGTTGCCCATCTTCAGCATGATGCCCCCTCCGGTGTATTTCTCTACCGTAGCACCCGTTGACGGGTCTATTGTTCCCGCCTTCGTAGTGGCATACTCTCCACCGCTTATCCAGTATTTGTCCGCCAGGTTCTCCGTTGTTGTCAGCAATACGAGGTCCTCCTTTATGTTCTTATACACCAGGTCCACCGGCTCGTCGGGCTCCTCCGGCGTCTCCTCAATGCCGAGATAGTCGTCAATCATATCGTCAAGCGTTGCTCCTGAGCCATGTTTCGCCTTCAGTACAGCCGGCACCTCCGCCACCGGAATCAGTGAATACTGATATGGAACCTCAAGAGACATGCTCGTGTTGCTGCTGTTGTCATACCTGCCATATCCATAGTTATTTCGCGTAATGTAATACAAGTCGCTGTAATTACCCGGCTTAAACGGATTGTTTACGCCGTCCTCGGCATAGTTGTTCTCTATCAATGCGTGTGAGTTTGAGTTTATGGCAATGCCCACACTGTTGCCCGCGCAGTTGTGATAGTTGTTTGCCAGGTGTATATAAACCCAGTCAGCCTGTGGCAGTCGGTTTACACATCCCTCTCCCCAGATGTTGTGCGAGTATGTGATATACTGCAAGTAGCCCTTGTTCCAGCCCACACCGTTGGAGTAAGGATGCGAGAAACTGCGGTCGGTATATCTGAAGATGTTCCACGAGTAAGTAACAAACTGCTCGCTTCCATCGCGCTTTCCGCTGTCAAGATTGCCGTCCATGCCGTCAATAAACTCACAATGGTCAATCCATACGTGCGTTGCTCCGTTGTTGCTTATTATGTCCGAGCCGCCCACATCGACACTGCCCGGTCCCTGAAACACTATGTTCCTGATGATGATATTCTCATTAGCGGTGTTCATTTTGAAGAATCCCGCATTGCGGTAGTTCTCCGAATTGTCGCCCGTAAAGTCAAGGATTGTCTGTCGGGTGTGCAACTCCCGCTCCTCATCCACCTTCGCCCCGTTGCTCAGAGTGCCGCCCGTTCCCGAGCTGCTTGAGTACTGACCGAGGTTTGCTTTCTCCAGCGCCGCCTTCAGCTCGGGCGTGATATACCACTGAGTGGCGAGCCTTGCGCCGTTGCGTCCCACTATCGTCTTGTTCTTCAAACCTTCTATACTCATGCTCTTTGAGATAATGAAGTCGCCCTTGGAGCCGTCCAGAATGACAATGTCATACTGCTTAATGGCGTTAATTATCGTCTGCCTCTCGTCGCCGCCAGTGCTGTACAGCACTATGGTCTGTGGGCTGGTGCTGCGCTTGCCGCCATCAACCGTGTACTTAGTGCCGTTCACATTGCTGCAAGTAGCCCATCCGAAAGGCTGGTTTGTCTGATACTCTGCGGCGTCTCTCTCCGCACCCTGTGCCATGGCAGATGCCCAGCATAACATAAAAAGTATAAGTGTGAAAACTCTGTTGTTCATAACAGTCATGTTGTATGATGAAAAGATATTAAATGATTATTGTGCAAATATACTTAAAAAAATCATTAATCAACTAATAATCATGTAGATATGGCACAAAACGGCAATATTATATGGCTTCCGGATAGATATCAAACGCATATTAAAAAGAAACGGACAACAATTCATGTCGTCCGCTTCCCTCATGCCTTATGTGCCGCTATTTGCCCTCAAAAGTCCTGAACACGATGTAATCTCCATCCGAGCAGATTGTGAAACTGTCGCCCAACGCCTCGTTGAGAGTGCCCTGCCACCAGCTGCTGAAAGGATAAACATCCCATTTCAGACCCGTTGACGACATATCCTTTGTACCGAAGTTGAACACACTCACCTGCTGACCTCTGAACGACTGGAACTCCATGCTGCCCCTTGCCGGCACGAAATAGCCGTAGTCGGTAACCATCACAGGCTCTATCCCGAACTCGCTCATGTATCTTGTCAGCAGCGAGATGTTGCCCAGTGTGTGGTCCTCGCGCCTGCCGGTGCTGCCTATATAGGCAATGCTTCTTATCCCGTTGGCAGCGCAGAAACGCGTGGCCTTGGTCTGGTCGTTGTCATCCTGCTCGTCAAACAGATGAATGATGCCATTGAAACGCTCCCTCATCTCAGCGCTTAGCGAGTCTCCGTCGCCCGCTATTGCGTCAGGAATGATGCCGTGACTCACAACCTGTTCCACCGCGCCATCACAACAGCAGACGTATCTCGCACGCCTGAGTATGCCGAGAGGGATGCCGCTTGAGGGGAAATCACCATTGCCTACGATAACCGTCTCAGGCCAAACCATATCCTTATCGTATAAAGAACTGCTCATGTTAAATGTTCACTGTTATGTTGTTAAATATCTGAATGCGCGCAGTGGAAGTATTATAGACATCAGGCTTTATGCCCTATCACCCTCTGCCGGCACACACATACGTCTCCATTTGATATATCCCATCACGGCAATAACCACGTAAACGGCATACAGACCCGCCTTGAACGGAATGCCTTTATATGCGTATAGCGCACTGCTTACGATGTCAACCACAATCCAGATGAGCCATTGTTCCGCATACTTTCGTGCCAAAGCCCACATGGCAATGATGCTGAGCGCGTTGATGAAACTGTCTGTCACGGGCACGTCGCTGTCCGTAAAGCACACCAGTATGGCATATATCGCCACCCATGCCACGCCAAACACCGCTGCGGCAGGTGCTATGAGCGAGCGCTTGAAGTGTGTAACCGGCAGCTCGTTGCTGTCGCCCTGGCATCTCTTCCTGCCATATTTCCATATCAGAAAGCCGTATATCCCGGCAAGAGTATAGTATATAGCCATGCCGAAATCGGCATAAAGTCCCACCGACCAGAACAGGTAAATGTCTATGGCCGGCATTATAATGCCTACGAACCACAGTGCTATGCTGGCGCGATACTCCAGTATTATGTATGCCAGTCCAAGCAAAGTGCTCAGTATGTCAAGCCAATGTGCGCTCAGGAATGTTATTGTTTCGTTGCTCATAAACTGTCTTTTATAATGTGAAAGGGCATCTGGCGGTATGCGTTTAGAAATTAACCGACAGGTTTACCATGAAGTTGAACGGCGCCGAAGGTGCGAATCCCGCCTCGTACTGGTCATAATCCGCATACGCAATAACCTCTCCGTTGCTGTCTTTCTTGTATGATGGAGCCGCCCATCCGTTGTTGTCATACTTCTTGCTGAAGACATTATACAGCGTGATGCCTGCCGTAATGTCTTTCAGACCGCACTCTTTCAGCGCGAAGTTATAGGCAAAACTGATGTTTGTTGTGAAGTGATCTTCAAGCATCATGCTTACATTCACCGGCTCGCCGTTGTCGTCCTGCGTAGCATAATGTTTGAATCCGGTGTTCGTAAGATACTGCTCACCCACATATCTGTTCTGCAAGCTTGCGGTGAATCCTTTATGTTTAAACGTCAGAATGTTATTGAATATTATGTCGGGAGAGAAACTTATCGGTGTGTCTCCTATGCTCTCAGCCTGTCCGTTGTCAAGAGTCACGGTCCAGTCTTTCGCCCTGTTGCGGCTGAAAGTGGCGTTGGCATCCCAGCGGAGCCAGTCAACCGGCATCCATGCAGCCTCCAGTTCCAGTCCGATGCGGTAACTCTTGCCCGAGCAGTCGTTGCTGGCCTTCATCTCACCAATCTCATCCAGCTCGCCGGTCAGCACAAACTGGTTCTTGTAGTTCATCCAATATACATTGGCACCAGCCGTAAACCTCTGGCTCATATACTTATAACCCAGCTCCCAGTCGTTCAGTCTCTCGGCCTTGAGGTCAGCCCCGATATTATCCTGATAGTCGTTTCTTGTAGGCTCACGATGCGCTATAGCGTATGACATATACACCTTGTTGTTCTTTGAGATGTCCCATGTCAGTCCCGCCTTGGGGTTGAGGAAGTTGAAGTTGTCACGCATATTGAAACATATCTGTTGCATGTTTGTCCAGTCCCAGTCGTCAGACGGACCGTCCATCCGGTAACTAACATGGCGATATTGAATGTCGGCGAAGGCGCTGATGCCCTTGTATAGCTGCCAGTTCAGTTTCCCATAGATGTTGAAGTCGGTCTTTTTCGCATTGTTGCGGTAATACTCATGCTCAGGATTAGATACGATGTCAGTGCCGGTTATGTAATTCTTGTAACTCTCTCCAGCCGCGTCATACGCCTTGTAATATGGCTTCCCGGTCCATATTACCCTTCCGAAATGGTCGCCGTCATACCTGTTCCATCCGCCGCCCAGTATTGCGTTGAGTCCTTTCCTGTTGTTATAAGTAATGCTTGCCACCGCTCCATAAAAGCTGTTGTCCATCTTCTTGCGTCTCACAAGGTCGCCTTTCACGTCCCAGTCGTTGGTAAGCAGATACTCAGCCCATGTTCTTCCAGCCTTGTACTCCTCATAATATCCGTCGCCCTTGGTGTAGTGCAGTGCGGCGTTCAGGCTCCAGTTGCGGTCTATTATCTGCTCATATATGAGCTGCCAGTTCTGTTGATGGTAGTTATCAGTCTGGTCTTGATAGTAATGAACATTCCCCTCGTCGTCGTAATACTCGCCACACGAGTTGTAAGTTCTGCCATACAGGCTCTGCTCATACTTTGAAGTGTAGTTCCACGCATGATAAGTCTCCTCCATGCCGTTGAACGTTATGAGTTTAATCATTGTCCTGTCGCTGAAGTATCCGGCCTGTATGAAATACGAGTTGAGTTTTGCAGACGCCCTGTCTATATATCCTTTGGACCCGATGTTTGACAATCTGCCCTGTATTCCCCAATGACCACCCATGAGACCAGTTCCGAAACGCAGTGTCTCCTTATGTGAGTGGTAACTGCCTGCTGCCAGGTCGATGCCAGCGAACGGCTTCATTGCTATGTTCTCAGTCTGCATATTCACCGTGGCACCAAACGCACCGGCTCCGTTTGTGGATGTACCCACGCCGCGTTGTATCTGCAAACTCTGTACGCTTGATGCCAAGTCGCCCATGTTTATCCAGAAGAGCTGTGCGCTCTCGGCGTCGTTCATAGGTATTCCGTTGGCCGTAATGTTGATGCGTGACGGGTCTGTGCCTCTCACTCGGAGTGAAGTATATCCGATGCCGTTGCCCGCATCCGATGTCATTGTTACCGAAGGCGTCATTGACAGGAGATAAGGCACATCCTGTCCGAAGTTCACTCTGCTTATCTCCTCCCTGCTAATGTCCTTGAAAGCCATAGGAGTGTTCCTCTGTGCACGTGTGGAAAAGACCTGCACATTTTGTAATTCATAACTCTTCAGGGTGTCGATGGCCTCATTGGCATTGTCTGTCCTGTTGGCGGCAGATGCCATGATGCCTTGCGCTGTCATTACGAATAATGCAGCAACGTTAAGAAAGATTCTTCTCATTCTTTTTCATTTAATCTAAAAAAATACACAAAAAGGGGCACTTTTCATGCTTGAAACCTTTTAGACCACAAAACTTAGACGTCATTATTTCTTGGCCGTTTATCCCTACGCCGGCATTATCCGGATCAGGTTTGAGGGTTTAATCTCAGCCCGCAATCATCGGGCACCCCTTAATCTACCGTTTGTAAATCGTGGGCAAAGGTATTAAATAAAAATCAATAAACTATAATTTTGTATGATTTTTTTCAATATCCGCGATAAGTTCATTCACCCGCCATGCTATCGGCGACATCCCGACGAAGCACCATCCGCATTTAAATAAGGTGTGCCCCATGCGAGGATGCAGGAAGAAAGACAATGAGAGGCGTTTCGGAAGAGCATGAAACAGCGCATGAGAGATGCCGGAACGGAGGCTGAAAAGGCATCTGTCAGACAGTGTTTGATGCTTGATTAAATGCGGTGTGTATATTACTGGTAATCAGAATGTTATAAAGACGGAAAAGGAAGAACGTATTCTTCTTTTCTGAGTAAAAATCAACCCGTTTGGCTGCTGTGTGATGACGTATGGCAAAGGAGATTCTCTGATGTTGCGGAAGGTGTGGATATGTGTGCCATGATGAGTCTGCGCCATAAAAGCAAAATGCCCCAACATCACGTTGGAGCATTTCATTCATAACCATTTTGATTCTTTAGCTGTTAGTATTACTGTAGTATGTATATATGAAAATCAGTAAAAAAATCGGGTGCAAATTTATTAAGTTTTATTGATTTAAATCAAATTTGCGAAAAACTATAATATAAAACTTACGTAAACGTTTACGTAAATGTTACGTGAAAATATATTATCCGTATTGCATGCCATGCAGGTGCGTATTGATAAAAATAATGTGCATCATTTTGTAATTCGCCCAAATAGCACTAACTTTGTAGCCTATTATATATTAGGTACGCAAGAATGAAAGAATTTGTAATATCTGAGGTTAAGACAGAGACAGCCGTATTGGTGGGTCTGATAACCAAAGACCAGAACGAACAGAAGACAAAGGAATATCTCGACGAGCTTGAGTTTCTGGCAGATACGGCAGGAGCCGTGACCGTGAAGAGATTCACCCAGAAGGTGAACGGTCCCAACCAGACCACATACGTGGGTAAGGGAAAGCTTGAGGAGATAAGACAATATATAGAGAGCGAGGAGGAAGCCGAGCGCGAGGTGGGAATGGTTATCTTTGATGACGAGCTGAGCGCCAAGCAGATTCGCAACATTGAGAAAGAGCTGAAGGTGAAGATACTCGACCGCACGAGCCTTATCCTCGACATCTTTGCCATGAGAGCGCAGACCGCCAATGCCAAGACACAGGTGGAACTGGCTCAATACAGGTATATGTTGCCACGACTTCAGCGCCTTTGGACCCACCTTGAGCGTCAGGGTGGCGGCTCCGGCGGCGGTGGCGGCAAAGGAAGCGTGGGCTTGAGAGGACCAGGTGAGACCCAGCTGGAGATGGACCGCCGTATAATCCTGCAGCGAGTGACCCTGCTTAAGCAACGACTCGTGGAGATAGACAAGCAGAAGAGCACGCAGCGCAAGAACCGAGGCCGCCTGATAAGAGTAGCCCTCGTGGGATATACCAACGTAGGCAAGTCCACGATAATGAACCTGATGGCAAAGAGCGAGGTGTTTGCCGAGAACAAACTGTTTGCCACACTCGACACAACAGTGCGCAAGGTGGTGGTGGAGAACCTGCCGTTCCTGCTCGCAGACACCGTTGGATTCATCCGGAAACTGCCCACAGACCTTGTTGACTCATTCAAGAGCACACTTGACGAGGTGCGTGAGGCCGACCTGTTGCTGCATGTTGTGGACATCTCCCATCCCGACTTTGAGGAGCAGATAGAGGTGGTGGAGAACACCCTGAAGGACCTGGGCTGCGCCGACAAGCCATCAGTGATAATCTTCAACAAGATAGATGCCTATACATGGACAGAGAAAGAAGAAGACGACCTGACACCAAAAGGCAAGGAGAACATCACCCTTGACGAGCTGAAACAAACGTGGATGGCCAAGCTCAGCGACTGTTGTCTGTTCATTTCAGCACGAGAGAAAATGAATATAGACGAGATGCGCGACACCCTTTACAAGAAGATAAAGGAACTTCATGTGCAGAAATATCCATATAATGACTTCCTCTACCAGACGGAAGACGAAATGGAACTGGCATAAAGACATATACAACAAACAAATTCAGCACCAATCAGAGCATGGAAGACTACAGACTGTTAAGTGATAGTGAGATAGTGACACTCGAAGAGAACGGATGTCAGGCAGAGAACTGGAACTGGATAAGCGTGACGGAGGGATTCTCTCCGGCGCATATACGCAACGTAAGGTTCTACGGATACATCATAATGGGAGTGTTTGATAAGGAAGTGGAAGTGAGCGAGGGCTTCTTCATTCACTCAGGCATAAGAAACGCCACGCTGCGCAACACCAGCATAGGAGACAACTGTCTGATAGAGAACATAGCAAACGGCATAAACAACTATTGCATAGGCAACGACTGCATAATAAGTAATGTCGCAATGGTGAGCGCTGTGGCAGGTGCCACATACGGACAGGGCAACGTGATAGCCGTGCTTAATGAGGCAGGCGACGGGAATGTGACACTTTGCGGAGCGCTGACAAGTCAGATAGCCGCCCTGATGGTGAGATACTCACAAGACAGTGAGATATCCAAGGCCCTGCACGGCATGGCTGCTGAACATGCGAGAAAAAACATAACAGAGTGCGGAATAATAGGCGACGGGGTGAAAATAACAAACACCGGCGAGCTGACAAACACGCTCGTGAGCGACTACTCGGAGATTAACGGTGCGCGGAAGATTAACGAATGCTCAATAATAGGCTCCAGGGAGGCAAGCGTATTCATAGGAAACGGAGTGATATGCGAGAACACTATAG
>JAFQGS010000057.1 GCA_017415455.1 Prevotella sp. | reverse complement strand
TATATACATCTCTGAGATATAAGTGTTCTCCTACTTTATAAAAGCGATCAGCATATTCCAATTGCCAAGCGATTGCCTGGGGGTCTCCTTTTTTTGCACGTTGTGCAATTTCTTTACCCATAAGTTTAAAGTACAATGATAGCCTGTCAATATTAATCTTATTTTCGCTATATGAAAAGTTTATTAAATTGTACTTGTAATCAGGTAAGGCCTTCTTTATAGAATCAAACTTTACTGAACACAAGAAAATGATATTATGTGTCTGCCCATTGGTTTTGTTTAAAGTATATTGCATTTCTGTTCTACACCACTCCGATTTTAGGAAATTCTCTGTGATTAAAAAGATAATGTATCCATCCGCAACAGCTTTGTCGATATTGGTTTGAATTGATTGACAAAACGATTTACCTGCACCATCTTCCCATTCATTTATTCTAACTCCCCAATCCTGCTTTAGAAGGCATGTAAGTTGCTTATATATTTCTGTATCTCTCCGTGCATAAGATACAAATACAGAAGACTCTTTCTTGAAATTCAAAATTGATGCGGATATATTTTCTATTGAAGCATCAATGTCAATGGTTTGATAAATACGTTGCTTGCTTTTAATGTATTCAACCTCTTCGTTAACCCAATCTGAATTCCTGGCATTCTCGCTGTCACAAAGAATAAACCTATTCCTATGATCTATCTCATCATAAATCAACTGTCGCAATTCTTTAACTTTCGAAGGATCCTCTTTAGAACGTAAATACAGCATAATAGGTCGGAATCCATTTTCCTCTAACAGATTCCTTAATATCCTTACCTTCTCATAATCCTTATTGGAATGAGAAAGGAAAACCCATATTTCGTTATTGTCATTAGTCATAGATTGATATTATTGTTGGAAATATAGTATATTATTTTATCAAGTTAGGCGGACGTCAAAGTTATTTCTGTACAACAGGACGTATTGCTAATCCATGTTCTACAGAAACATGATTTATCAAATCATATTTAGACTCTTCAGGGAATGCAGCCATAAATAAACAATAAGGGATACCATATTCATCTGCTGTGCTTGTCCAATAATAACAAATTCTATTTGTTGACATGTTTACTTTACTGCCTACATCTGGGATGAATATGCAATTCCCATTTTTTCCTGTTACAACCATACCAGGAACTTCATTGACAGTTCCATAATGCCAATCACATTTTAATATCAATTCTTTCATCTCATCCTTTGTTGGCATGCGATAGTTCTCGCCAAGTAATGACCTTGCAACATCATACCTTGTTCCAGAAATATTTGATGCGATTTTTTTCGTTTGAGTATAACCATATTTTACATACCTATATTCATACGATTCTTCTGTGTATTCATCCTTTTCCTTTATTTCTCCCCATGCATAATAACCTCCAGCATCTTCAGGTGAAGTAGCCCCAACATTTTTACTGGCCCAATTCACGCTTAATCCTAAATCCACAAAATCGTCTGAACTTAGAGAATTTGGACCGTTATCCTCTCTTACCACATCGTTTTCTTTATCATCAATATCATAGTTGTTATCTTTAGTCTGTGTATTTAACGAAGATGATGAATCATATTTTACAGATTGCATATTCTCAGTTGGGAGACTTCTATTGTAAGATGATAGCCAATATCTTACTGGCAGAAAAACTATTAAAATCAACAGAGCAATACTAATAGCTACGCTGCATCCTTTATGGTTACCATGGAAAGGAGTTCTAAAAGCCTGTTCATTATACCATTTTACTTCTATGCTTTTTTCTTCTCCAGCATCTATTGACTCATTTAGTATTTGAACTGATTTTGAATTATAGTTCACAGCCTTGAACCTATAATCCCCCTTCCTCGGTACTGGCAAATAATAAGGTTCGTCGGACATTCCTTCAAGGCTGCATACCAGTTTCCCTTCCTTGAAAACCTGACAGTTCTCGTTGGAATAGAACTTGAAAACAGACGTTGTCTTGTCTTGAATATTAGGCTTGGAAAGGAGATAGTCTTTCTCTATCAGTTTGTCAAGGTAAGCCTCAAAGAACGAAAAGTTGAATTCAGGTGCATTCTTAAGGCTTAGTTCCTTCAGTCTATCAGGGAAGAAATCCTGTGACGGCATCTGATAGCCATTCAGCAAAATAGGTATGATATTCTTTTTCTTTTCCAATGCAAAGGCGATTTCATGGCAGAACCAGTCCTCTTCCTCCCAATTCTCTTTCTGACAGCCATCAATCGAACCTTCCTCCAGGATGACGAACACATCCTTAGCATTCTCAATGCAGTTCAATAACTGCACATTGAAATTATCTCTTCCCATCTCTTCAAGATCGAAAAAAGTGGAGTAGCCTCGCGTCGTCAGCCTGTAATACAAGTTGTTCGCCGTTGGTAGGCTCTTGCGTTTGTAGCTTATGAATATGTCGTATTTGTAATTCATATTAAACCATTTATTTTAATAGTTTTTTCCATAAGATTTGAGGGAAATCTTTAGGTGAAAGAAAGTAGAGAAGCCTTTCGTCTCTCGGAATATATCTGCCGGACATAAAAGGGACAAGGGTGCAATTGTATGGTTTGAAAAATTTAACTAGCGGATTAATATTTTGGAATATTTCCAATAATCCAGGGTATTCCATTCGAATTTGGTTAAATAATCCTTTTGAATCAACTCTCTGTCCGCCTTCTAAAAATGCAGTCTTGTCAATTTTGTTAGCAACAATTATTGTTTTGTCTTTTGATGAAATATATTGTCCTTTCAATTCTCTGATTTTCTCAACAAATGCTCTTCGACCGTTCATATCAGTCCAATATGGTTCAATCATTATTACCCAGATGATAGGATTTTCTAAATTCAAGAGTTGATATAAATATGAAGGAGTTGTTTTGGAACCGAGATTCATTATAACTTCACCTGCCATATCTATTATCTGCAATATATTCCGTCCTGATTTAAGTGTCTTTATTAATATACAATCATTTATCCTGTTTGCAGGGGCAACATAAGGACCGTTGATAAGATCTTGAAAAGAATCACATAGCTTAGAATATGTTGCGTCATCCATAACAGAACGGAATGTCCTATCCGGTTGAACAGTGTAGCCTTGCCCTAATAAATAGTGGGCAAGTCGGACTAATGTCATAGTCTTGCCAACACAAGCTGGTCCTATTAGTAGAACTATCGGAGTTTTCTTATCTGAAACACAGACCGAAATGTCATTCGGATTAAATGAGCAATAATCATCTTTCAAATCCTGTCGTATGTTAGCACTGTGGTTGTTATATAACTCAGGATTTAAAGTTTTTTTATCTAAGGTTAGGACATGCTCTATTTTCTTCCCATCGATATCCATTATAACTGTAGCTCCATTAGCACTTTCTGGGATTTCAATTATTCTGCTTTCAATTTGGTTCTTTTCTGTTATGTGGTGATTAATTGCTCGTAATAATTTCTTGATTGCTTTTTGTTCGTTAGTGCATTCAATATAGTCAAATGAAATGATTTTCATCATTACAGAGTCATTATATGGCGAATTATCAATTCGGAATGGAATGATTGTCTTGCCAAATTCTAACGCTGTAGATATTTCATTACTTGTCCATTTGGATTGGTTGGAGTTTGCAGATGAGATAAACAAGAATAATTTAGAGTTTCTTATGGCATTAGTAAGTACACTGGCAAACTCGTCTCCAGAAAATATCCCTTCTTCATCAAACCAATAAGATATTCCATTTGTTTCAAGAGTGTTCTTAATTTTTGAAAGTATATTATTTTCAAAGACATTACCAACTTTGTCAGCGTAGTCTTTACGTGAATAACTTATAAACACATCATATGTAGTCTGTTCCATATTGTTATAATTTATTGGATATCAATATTTGTTTTTCATGTTCGCTTAAATTCTGGCATGAGCCAGAAAATCAATTATAAATTTGCAGTTCAGCAGAAGTCGTTGTGACTTTGTTGTGCTAAAATGCAAATATCATTCGCCGGACTCACCGATTACAAAGTTACAGAATTATTCTAAATAGAATATAAATAATGTAATTTTTTTACCAAAATGATGGCAAAATAAAAGAAGGGGAAATGTTAAATGCTGTCGATATTGACATATCCTCGCATTACGGCGTAAATGGTTAGGGTGGAGACACTTTTGGCGTTTAGTTTCTCCATTATGTTACGGCGGTGTGTGATGACAGTGGGTAGTCCGATGTTCAGTATTGATGCTATTTCCTTATTGATGTAACCCTTTACAATTAAGGATAATACTTCAATCTCACGGACAGATAACACACTGTTGTCTGGTTCGGTTGATGGTATGGGCATGTTGGCTCCATGCGGATGAGCATGTTGCTCAAGCATAAGGATGGATTTTACTAATTCGTGTTCAGGTTGGTTCACGCAGAGGCAATGAAAGCCAAGGGATGATATGCTCTGTTCCTGCTGCGGCGTGAGAACAATTGTCTTACGTTTGTTATCGTCAAAGAACTTCTTGTTCTCAAGGATTATGTTCCATGAGGCAAAGAAATGAAAATATTGTTCGGGAGCGTTTGCTGATAGTTCCTTAAAACTGCTGAAACAATCTATAGACAACATGGGGATGATGTTCTGTAATATACCTTTTAACCCCAACGCACTAAGTGTGTTGGGGTCTATGATGGCTATCTTTGGTATATGAGACATTTTTGCTTTATCTCTTTTAAGATATGTTTCTTTTATCAGTTCCAATTAAAATCGTTCCCTTTGCCCATGTGAGCAATAACTTGTCTTTAAGACAGGAATCCAAGTAGTGCACCAGCGGCAACGGCAGAGCCGATGACACCAGCGACATTCGGACCCATGGCGTGCATGAGAAGGAAATTATGTCTGTCGTATTCCAGACCGAGATTATTACTTATTCGGGCACTCATTGGCACGGCAGATACACCGGCGTTACCAATAAGCGGATTTAGCTTTTTCTCAGCAGGGAGGAACAGGTTCATGAGCTTAACGAAGAGTACTCCGCTGGCAGTGGCAACGACAAACGCACATGCACCTACGACGAATATAAATAATGTGTTCAGTGTGAGGAACTCGCTTGCCTGTGTAGAACATCCAACTGTCAAGCCAAGCAGTATCACGACGATGTCATTGAGTGCCGAGCCAGCTGTCTTTGCAAGGCGGGTTGTCTTTCCTGATTCCTTCAAGAGGTTTCCGAAGAACAACATTCCCAAAAGTGGAAGTCCAGAAGGAACGATGAATGTTGTAAGAAGCAAACCGATGATAGGGAAGAGGATACGTTCTGTCTGGCTTACCTGGCGTACTGGCTTCATACGTATCACACGCTCCTTCTTTGTTGTTAGCAGGCGCATTACCATAGGCTGGATTAATGGTACAAGTGCCATGTATGAATAAGCGCAAACCGCAATTGCACCCATCAGGTTAGGGCAGAGCTTTGATGACAGGAATATAGCTGTTGGACCGTCAGCACCGCCGATAATGGCAATACCCGCAGCCTGGTTAGGCTCGAAACCTAATGCCAGGGCAACCATATAGGCTCCAAAGATACCAAATTGTGCAGCAGCACCAATGAGGACTAATTTGGGGTTTGCTATAAGTGCTGAGAAGTCGGTCATGGCTCCGATGCCAAGGAAAACAAGCGGAGGATACCATCCTTGTCTCACACCTTGATAGAATATATTAAGAACGGAGTTGTCCTCATACAGTCCAATCTCAAGACCTGCATCTGTACGGAAAGGAATATTTCCAAGTATGATACCAAGACCTATAGGTATGAGCAGCAGAGGTTCAAAATCCTTCTTTATAGCAAGGTATATGAGTATCATTCCTACGATAATCATAATGATGTTGCCAGCTGTGGCATTGGCAAATCCCGTATATGTGAGGAACTCGTTAAAATTCTCTATGATAAATTTAGTAAAGTCCATAACTGCTTGTGTTTATCTGACAGATTTATGTTTTGTTATTAGGCAATAGTTACAAGTATTGCACCTTCCATAACAGAGTCGCCCTGGTTTACCATAACAGATGTTATCGTTCCAGAGCATTCAGCCTCAATGTTGTTCTGCATCTTCATTGCCTCAAGCACAACAACAGTGTCGCCTTCCTTTACTATATCGCCGACTTTCACAGCTATGCTTGTGATGGTTCCTGGCAGTGGTGACTTCACAGGCTCACCGCTGCCAGCCTCTACCGGCTGCTGTGGTGCGGCTGTTGCTGTTGCCGGACGTACCGGTGCTATTGCCTTTGGTGCCTCAACCTTAGCTTTTGTTATTGCATGTGCTGGGTTTATAGGTTGCTTGAGTTCTACCTCAAACGGAATGCCGTTAACCAATACTTTAGCAAAACTACCTTCTACTTCCTCTATTTCAACGTCGTAATCTACCCCTTGTACTTTATATTGATATTTATTCATAGTTGTAATATTTTAAATTTTATGTTTATGTTTTATTCATGGAATTGTTTCATCTGGTTGTACTCATTATCCCAGTCTGTATGCTTTGGCTTGATGGTGATGATACCGCTCTCAACGTCATGCACATTATCCTGATATTGTTTCAGGGCCATGGAGATAACGGCGATGTACACCTCTTTATCGATACCCTTGCTCTTCAAACCATCCTGAAGGATGACGTTTGTCTTATGTCCGATATCTTTTGTCGCCTTTGCTGTTTTTACTGTGGCTTTAATAGGCTGTATTGATGCGACCTTCTTTCTGTATTTAACAAAGATGCCAAATAGCTTAAAGAATATGTACAACAGCGCCAGACATGTGAATACAATTCCCATAGACAATACTGTTATACCGAATCCGTGCGGATCCTCGCGCTTCAGTTTTGCAATCTTGCCTTCGCTGAACTTTATATAGTTGTTTATGCCAGGTGTAACGGCATCAACTGTTTTTACTTCCCATATCTCAGAACCAACGTCCTCGCGTGCAAATGACTGGTTTTCTTCAAGTGCAGGGATTGTTATTGAGTCAATAAGGTTTACGGCATTACCCTCATAAAGAGCAATCCATGTCTTCTCTCCTGGATTTATCTTCACTGTAAGATGTTGCGCGCCGTTGGCAGGGTTGCTGTTACAATAGAAGATGATATGCTCACGTCCGCTCATTTTGGTAGGAGCATAGCCGTTAGGTATTACGCTCATGCGCTTAATGCGTTCAGGAACGGACATGTTTTTGTTTAGTACAGAACGGTCAGTTGTGATATACATACCTCTGATGTTGTATGTGGTGTGTGAGATGTTGGCAATCTCCACCCACGCATTGTGATGTCCGTATTCATCCTGTAAACTTGCTGTGTTATTTGTCATCACCTCATTTATCTTTATGCTGTTGCTCATTTGAGCAAACAGGGGAGAGGTGAATACAAACAGAACGCCAGCCAATAAAAGTCTGAACTTATTCATATTGGTGTTTGTTATTATTAATAAGGTTAGTATTTACATTCCGCAACAGAACAGCACTATCAATTGTGCCGTGAAAATTCTAAGGAACATGCTCAGTGGATAAACAGTAGAGTATCCGACAGCCGGTGCGTCTTTAGAGCATATAGAGTTAGCGTATGCCAGTGCAGGTGGGTCTGTGCATGCTCCAGAAAGCATACCCATGATGGTGAAATAGTTGAACTTGTATTTCATTCTTGCTATTGTTCCTATTATTAATATAGGTATGATAGTAATAAGGAATCCGGTATATACATATTTAAGACCGTCTCCGTCAACAACAGTATCAAAGAATCCAGCTCCCGCCTTTATACCCACACTTGCGAGGAACAGAACCAGTCCTATCTCCCTCAACATCATATTCGCACTTGTTGTGGTATATGTTACGAGGTGGACTTTGTAGCCGTATCGTCCAATCAGAATGGCGATGATAAGCGGACCGCCGGCAATACCAAGCTTCAGCGGCACAGGCATGTTAGGAATATGGAATGGAAGGCTTCCGAAGATAATACCTATTATTATACCGACAAAAATGGTTGCGATATTTGGAGCGTCAAGACGCTTGATTGAATTACCCATGACGTCTGCCACTCTGTTTACAGCATCCTCAGGGCCTACAACCATTATTCGGTCGCCTATCTGTAATGACAGACTTGAGCTTGCGAACAAATCCATTCCCTGACGTGTGATACGTGTTACGTTAACACCATAGACACTTGAGAAGTGCATCTGTCCCAGCGTCTTACCGTTTATAGAAGCTCTTGTCACGAGTATTCTCTTGCTTACAAGCGGCTGGTCCTGCTTCTTCCAGTCAACCTCAATCTCCGGACCGATGAAGGCAATGATAGCCTCTGCGTCAGCCTCCGGACATACAATGAACAGTTGGTCTCCTATATGGAAAATGGTGTCTCTGTTAGGAATGCTCACATGTCCCTCATGCAATATTCTTGAGCAGACGAAATCTCTGTTCAGGAAGTTGTGCACCTGCAGAAGTGTCTTGCCTTCAAGATAAGAGTTTGTAACCTTTATGTGCATCAGATGTGGCTTTACCGCCGCATTGTCACTTTCAGCCTTTGCCAGTTCCTCCTCTTCCTTTTCAAGTTTTATTCTGCAGATATATTTAATTGCGATAGTTGCTCCAATGATACCGAGCACGCCAAGTGGATAAGCGCAGGCATAGCCGGACGCAATTTGTGGCACATCTCCAGTGAATACTGATGAAAGCGCTTCGTTTGCCGCACCAAGACCAGGTGTGTTTGTCACAGCTCCATATAGCGTACCTATCATCATAGGGAGGTTTGTCGGGTTTGAAGTGTCATAGAAGACATAATAACATGCGAACATAACGGCTATGTTCAGCATGATAAGTGCTATGGACAAAGCGTTCAGGGTGACACCGCCTTTGCGGAAACTCTCAAAAAAACCAGGACCGACCTGCATACCTATCATGAAGACAAACAGGATAAGACCGAAGTCCTGAATAAACGTAAGAATGTCTGTAGGCGCAGTGAAGCCAACATGTCCTGCGACAATACCAGCAAAAAGCACAAATGTGACACCTAACGAGATGCCACCAATTTTAATCTTTCCGAGATATACGCCAACTGCAATGACTATGGCGTATAGCAATGCGATATGGGCTACAGAATCTGTAGTTGTGAATAAGTTAAAAAGCCATTCCATAACATAACTATTAATTAGGCGCAAAATTAGATAAAATATTGCGCAAAAAATAATTTTTGTGCAATTATTTTGGTACAACTTGGGAAGTTTTTGAATTTTTTTCGGTTAAATATGAAAAAAGGAACCATGTTAATACTAAATAAAAAAAAATGACTACCTTTGCATGATGTTTAATATAAAAATAGGTGTAAATAAATATAACAATAAAAGTAATATTATGTCAAATTGCAAAGAAAAACTCTTTACCGAGTTTACGGCGCCAAGCACACAAGAATGGCTTGACAAGATTCAGGTGGACCTGAAGGGCGCTGACTTCAACAAACGTATGGTATGGAGAACAAACGAGGGATTTAATGTCCAGCCTTTCTATCGCAGAGAGGATGTAGAGAAATTGAAGACTCCAGATTCTCTGCCAGGGGAATTCCCATTTGTTCGTGGAAACAAGAAAGACAACAACGAGTGGCTTGTGCGTCAGGATATCTCAGTGAGCGACGTAAAGGCAGCAAATGCAAAAGCGCTCGAACTGTTGACTAAGGGTATCGACTCTATAGGATTCCGTGTACCATCTGATATGGTTTCTGCAGAGAACATTGACGTTCTTCTTGAAGGTATTAACTGCGAGGAGGTTGAGGTGAACTTCAACACTTGCAAGTGCAGCTCTCTTGAGCTTGCCAACATCCTCGTTGCGTACTTTGAGAAGAAAGGTTACAATAAGGAGAACATAATTGGTTCTATTGACTGGGACCCAATTGAGAAGATTGTCATCAAAGGTAAAGACGCAACAAAGCTTCTTCCTGTGGCACCACAGCTTGTAGAGGTTTTGAAAGACTATCCTCAGTTTCGTTGCATCACTGTAAATGCTGTTTCTCTTAATAATGCGGGTGCGTTTATCGTGCAAGAGACAGGTTATGCACTGGCATGGGGTAATGAATATATGTGTCAGTTGACAGAGGCAGGTGTTGAGCCTACACTTGCTGCAAGCAAGATAAAGTTCAACATGGGTATTTCTGAGAACTACTTCATGGAGATTGCCAAGTTCCGTACAGCACGTATGCTTTGGGCAGAGATTGTGAAGCAGTATGAGCCAAAGTGTGACTGCGCATGCAAGATGTGCGTAAATGCCGTTACGTCAACATATAACATGACAATGTTTGACAGTTACGTTAACCTGCTTCGTACTCAGACAGAGGCTATGAGTGCCGCTCTTGGTGGTGTTCACTCAATGGTAGTACTGCCTTTCGACTCTGTTTACGAGACATCTAACGACTTCTCTGAGCGTATAGCACGCAACCAGCAGTTGCTGCTGAAAGAGGAAAGTCATTTTGATAAGGTTGTGGACCCGGCAGCGGGAAGCTATTATATAGAGGAACTCACAGCATCTCTTGCTACAGAGATATGGAAACTCTTCCTTAAGGTAGAGGACGAGGGAGGATTCCTTGAGGCAGTGAAGAACGGCACTGTTCAGGATGATATTAATGCTACAAACGCAAAGCGCCATGAGGCTGCTGCAAAGCGTAAGGAGTTCATCCTTGGAACAAACCAGTTCCCTAACTTCACCGAGAAGTCAGAGGGTAAGGCTGCCAAGACATGCAAGTGCTGCTGCGGTAATTCTGCTGAGACAGCATTTAAGAGCATCGCAAAATCACGCCTTGCCGACGACTTTGAGAATCTGCGTATAAGCGTGGAGAACAGCGGTAAGACACCAAAGGCATTCATGCTTACTATCGGTAACCTTGCCATGCGTCAGGCTCGTGCTCAGTTCTCTTGCAACTTCCTTGCATGTGCTGGATATCAGGTGATAGACAATCTTGGTTTCTCTACAGTAGAGGAGGGTGTTGACGCGGCTCTTGAGGCAGGTGCAGATATTATTGTTATCTGCTCAAGCGATGATGAGTACGCAGAATACGCTATTCCTGCATTCAAGTATCTTGATGGTCGTGCAATGTTCATCGTTGCCGGTGCTCCTGCATGCATGGATGACCTTAAGGCTGCCGGCATAGAGAACTTTGTTCATGTGCGTTGCAACGTGTTGGAGACATTAAAGGAGTATAATGCGAAATTAGGTATCTGAGAAAATCAGGACTCAGAGCAACGAGACAGACATGCTGTTGGTGAACACCCTGCATGTTAATGCTGAAAGGTATAGTCTCATAATCTGAGTTTTAAACATCAAAGTTAAATATTATGAGAAAAGATTTTAAAAACATAGATATTTATGCCGGTATAAAAGCACAGAATGGTGCAGACTGGCAGAAAGCTAACGGCATTGCTCCTAACTGGAAGACTCCAGAACACATTGAGGTGAAGCCTGTTTATACAAAAGAAGACCTTGAGGATATGGAACACCTCGACTTTGCGGCAGGTATTCCTCCGTTCCTCCGTGGTCCTTATAGCATGATGTATCCTTTCCGTCCGTGGACTATACGCCAGTATGCGGGATTCTCTACAGCCGAGGAGAGCAACGCTTTCTATCGCCGTAACCTTGCCTCTGGTCAGAAAGGTCTCTCTGTTGCATTCGACCTTCCTACACACCGTGGCTACGACCCAGACAATGAGCGTGTTGTAGGTGACGTGGGTAAGGCTGGTGTGTCTATCTGCTCTATCGAGAATATGAAGACCCTTTTCGACGGAATACCTCTCAACAAGATGTCTGTATCAATGACAATGAACGGTGCGGTGCTTCCTGTTCTTGCATTCTATATTGTTGCAGGTCTTGAGCAAGGCGCTAAGCTTGAGGAGATGGCAGGTACAATTCAGAACGACATCCTGAAGGAGTTCATGGTGCGCAACACATATATCTATCCGCCTGCATTCTCAATGAAGATTATCGCAGACATATTTGAGTACACATCTCAGAATATGCCTAAGTTCAACTCTATATCTATCTCAGGCTATCACATGCAGGAGGCTGGAGCAACAGCTGATATTGAGCTGGCTTATACACTTGCCGACGGTATGGATTACCTCCGTGCTGGTGTTAACGCAGGTATTGACATTGATGCTTTCGCACCACGTCTGTCTTTCTTCTGGGCTATCGGTGTTAACCACTTCATGGAGATTGCAAAGATGCGTGCGGGCCGTCTGTTGTGGGCTAAGATTGTTAAGAGCTTCGGTGCGAAGAATCCTAAGTCGCTTGCTCTCCGCACTCACTCACAGACATCAGGCTGGTCGCTCACAGAGCAGGACCCATTCAATAATGTGGGCCGTACATGTATTGAGGCTATGGCAGCCGTGCTTGGTCATACACAGTCTCTTCATACAAATGCTCTTGACGAGGCCATCGCATTGCCTACTGACTTCTCTGCCCGTATAGCACGAAACACACAGATATATATACAGAACGAGACACAGGTGTGCCGTCAGATAGACCCATGGGCAGGTTCTTATTATGTGGAGACACTTACCAACGAGCTTGTTCATAAGGCATGGGAGCATATCCAGGAGATTGAGAAGCTCGGTGGTATGGCTAAGGCTATTGAAACAGGTGTGCCAAAGATGCGTATCGAGGAGGCTGCTGCCCGCACTCAGGCTCGTATTGACAGTGGTGCGCAGACAATTGTTGGTACCAACAAGTATCGTCTTGAGCAGGAGGATCCAATTGATATCCTTGAGGTGGACAACACCGCAGTACGTCTTCAGCAGGAGGCTGCTCTCTCAGAGCTTCGTGCCGGTCGTGATGAGGAGGCATGCAAGAAGGCGCTTGCCGCTCTTACAGAGTGTGTGCGTACAGGTGAGGGTAATCTGCTGGCATGTGCCGTAGAGTGTGCTAAGCTGCGTTGTACTCTTGGCGAGATAAGTGATGCCTGCGAGGAGGTTGTAGGCAGATATAAGGCAATAATAAGAACAATATCAGGCGTGTATTCATCAGAAAGTAAGAACGACTCCGACTTTGCGAGAGCATGCGAGTTGACAGAAGAGTTTGCTAAGATAGAAGGTCGTCGTCCACGAATCTTCGTTGCTAAGATGGGTCAGGACGGTCACGACCGTGGTGCAAAGGTAGTAGCCACCGGTTATGCTGACTGTGGTTTCGACGTTGACATGGGACCATTGTTCCAGACTCCGGCAGAGGCTGCGCGTGAGGCTGTGGAGAATGATGTTCATATCATTGGTGCGTCTTCGCTGGCTGCAGGTCATAAGACTCTCATCCCTCAGCTCATTGAGGAGCTCAAGCGTCTCGGACGTGAGGACATCATGGTGATTGCCGGTGGTGTCATCCCTGCTCAGGATTATGATTATCTCTACAAGGCAGGTGTTGCCGCTGTGTTCGGCCCTGGTACATCTGTTGCTAAGGCAGCATGTGAGATGATGAATATCCTTCTGGATAAGTAAAAGAGTCATTTCCGGTTCGGTCCGGATATAAATAAAAAGTGGAGATGTTCGGCATCTCCACTTTTTTGTTGGTTATGTTTTCTATTGTAAATGACTGTATATAATTAGGACCATTTGGTCATTAATTCATAAATGTTTAGATCCTTACAAATGGGATTATTGTTTATTTCTGTCTGTATTGCCTCCAGCCAATAGTCGTAAAGGTTGCATGAAAAGGTATGTGGTTTCCAATAGTCATAAATATCTTCTAATAACGTAGAGTCTGGGTCTTTTAAGAGTTTTATAATATTATGTCTGTAATTATATAAAGTATTCAGAATTTGAGGTACTGGTTTGGTGAAATGTACACCTCCAATCTCATCTAATCTTCCTCCTGCAGAAAAACTATCTCTAAGTGAATTGTTGATAATAGAATATCTGCTACACATCCATAATGCTGCTCTTTTGTATTTATCAGAATAATTATATCTAAATAATTCTGTAAATAAGATTAGCATTCTTGTGAGAATTTCTTCTTTTAGCTCATCCTCCACATCACAGAAAAAACGAATCATTATTGATGAGGAAGTCTCAGACTCTGTATCTCCAATCCACCATGGCATTTCAAATCCGCGCCTTGATTGTTTGTAATAATTTCTGACTCGCTGTATTTTGTCTTTTTCATCCAATGACCTGAATGTGTCATAATCAATTTTCATTTTGTCAAAAATGCTCGCTGTTTGATTATCTTTCAGTGTCATGTCAATCAAGTAACGTGGAGAATGTGTAACTGCAATATTACTCAAACATTCTTCATATGGCCTGCATCTGTATTCTGCATGTTCTCCTCCAAGTTTTCCAAACATCATGTATATTTTTGATACGTCGGTAATTCTTGTACTCTCAACAATGCTACTACCAGTAGAACTCCATGAGTTTGATTTTGTTGATTTAACTTCAACACCATAATACTTTCCTGCTTGAATGTCTGGGAACTTAGCGCCAGATATTAAAACAATGTCTTCGGGTCTAAAAGGAGTTGCGGGTGCTATTTCTTTTAAAATACTTTCTGTTACGTTTTCAAGTTTTTTCCCTTCACATGATTTATATAATTCAACATCAAGTTTTGCCTTTTCATTAAGGCAATTCTCTGCTAAGTTCATAAACTCTGCAAAGGCCATATCCGCTTCATGTATGTCGCGTTGGCGAATCTGAATAATATTCTCACTTCTGTTTTTCATGATCCAAAATATATAGGCCACAATTCTTGTAATCTTCTTGCTATATTATATGCTAGTACAGGTGGTACAGCATTACCTATAACTTTATAAGCTCCAGATTGATTTACTTCAAAACGTTTGGTATACCCTTTGTACTTTATGAAAGGGTAGTCTGGAGGGAATGTTTGAATTAATGCACATTCTCTTGGAGTTAAACGTCTCTCTGTTAAACCATTTGCTAACTCTTCTTTGTTCTTTCCGCCATGTTCTTCAGATAGTCTTCTGAATTCAATATTACCATGGTGCTCAGAACGTATGGTTGGCCCTAAGCCATTTAAGTTAATCTCAGATTGGCCTTGACAATGTTTACCCATATATTTTGCTTTTGAATAAAATCGATGTGACAAATCAAGGCTGTCATCCGGCTCGTTTAATTCGCCAAGCACATCTTTACAACAGACAGGTTCAAGTAATGAATTGTCATTAACGTTAAAATTGTGTGTTGGGGTAGGGTAAGGATTATAATGTTGAGGAATCTCATCGCTTTCTAGAACAGATTGAATCTCTGGTCGTAATGCATTTTTACGAATTCCAATGAAAATAACACGTTCTCGTGTTTCTGGTACACCATAGTTCCCTGCATGCAATACTTGTGGGGGCAAAACAATATAACCATTTCCGTCAGCATTGGCAAAGTCGTGTTGGATGATATCCCTTACATCTCCTAAACTTATAAGTCCTTTAACATTCTCCGCTACAAAAACTTTAGGCTTAGTAATGTCAATGACCTGTTTCATCCAATAGTAAAGTTTTCCTCTTGTTTCTTCAGTAGGAATATCTGTGTTGTGTTTTTTGCCATCATGCCCTTTGTCTGACTCAAATCCTTTCCGCTTTCCTGCGACACTAAAATCTTGACATGGGAATCCGCCAGTTACAATATCAACGTGTTCAGGAAAGATATGTGCTCCAGTTTTATGGGCTTTTACAAGATCAACAATGCTTTCAGTGTGATATACAGACGTGTCTTTGTCAAAACGTTTCATGTAGTTTGACCATGTCAGTATAGCCTCATTTAAGATGTCGTTTGCAAATATTGTGTTGAATCTGTTCTTTTTCAATAGAACCCAATCCTTGTTAATGTTATTTCCTATCCAATTCTTATTGACAGGTATTGATTTCCTATGACATATAAACCCTCCCTCGAATCCAATATCCATTCCGCCGCACCCAGAGAATAGTGAGAGTAGATTCAGTTGATTGTCTTCTTTCCTTTTGTCATAATTAAAAAGTGGAATAGTTATTGCTTCTGATAGAAAATCAGAATAAGTATTATATTCAGTATGTTCTTGTGAGTGTTTATCTGCCATTGTTTGTTGAATGTTTAGTATTTTTTACAAAATTACAAAACAATTCCATAACATGCAAGCAATTAATGACAAAATGCTTGCATGTTAAAATAGTGATTTTAGATTTAAATAAAGAAAATCATATATGTTATTCATTTCTTAGAAAGTCCATTTCGCGGCTATTGTAGGTATTACGTAGAAGCGGTTGTTCTTTCCGTCTGACGGCCATACGAAGTTATTGCTTATCTCAAGCTCTGTTCCCACGCTTAGTTTCATGTCGTCGCTCACGCACTTCAGGGCATTGAGGTTGAACCATAGCTGCGGTTCGCTGCTGAAGACCAAAGCCCCGTCCACGCTGTTGTCGTGTGCAAGGTCGGTATATCCCTTAAAGTCAAACATTCCTTTTGCGAAGTTTATTCCCCATACGGTAGTAAGCTGCCAGCTGTGCCTTGTTCCTATTGTCTGGTTGGCAAGGTAGCGGTATAAGGCCTGAACGGAAAAAGTCTTCTTGAAGTCCTTGCTTGCCCAGTTGTATGCTCCACCCAGCAGGTAGGCGTCGTTGTAACTGCCGCCGTCTGCCAGTCCGCCGTTATATTCAATATGTACAGCCACTGGCGCTTTCCAGAATTTCAGCTCTCTTGCAATCTCTGCGTATGCGCTTTCCATCTTGTTGTCTGCCAGGTTGGCGTCAATGAAGAGGTAGGTGCTTCCCCATTTATCGGGTGTGAAGTTCTCAAGTGTGGCTGTGAGATGCGGTCTTGCAGACAGCTCGTCCCCATAGATGGTCTTACCAAGATCGTAGTGCAACTGTAGGTTCAGCTGTGCCTGTGCATTCGCGCAGCATAGTGCGAGAAGCATAAGAACTAACATTTTTCTCATATCGTTTATATCTTAAAAGGTAAATAATTATCAGCGTATTACGTTTGTTCTTCATTCGTCCTGCGTTAAGGTGTCATGCTACTTTCTAAGGGCATCTTTCGCGACACCGTCTCTGCTGAGGACAAAGATATGAAAAAACGTTGGAATAATCAACCTAAATCGGAATAATAGTGCATGGGTAATTACGGAAGTTAACGAGTTGATAAGTTGACGAGTTGACAAGTTATTTGATTAACGTGAACGTCAACGACAACATTCAACGCTCCTGTGCGTGTCAAGCATACGTCTACACTCCTAAGCGAAGCGTCATTTCTTCATAATTCATAATTCCGAATTCATAATTAAGAGTGAGAAGTCACTCCTGCACTCCTTTAATAAAGTTGACAAGTTTATAGTTGACGTTCACATTATCGTTCACGTTAATAAAGCACATGGCTTAACTTCTCAAACTTCTTAACTTCTTAAAATCACCCACGCGCAACTATGCCATTTACGATGTCTAACTATGCCATTTACGATGTCTAACTATGCCGTTTATGATGTTTAACTATATCACTTACGATGCTCATCTGAAAAAGTTTTGCCTGTTGTCACAAAAACATTTATCTTTGCATTGCTGTGAGACGCAAGATAATACATATAGACATGGATGCCTTCTTTGCCGCCGTAGAGCAGAGAGACAACCCGGAGCTTCGTGGAAAGCCTATAGCAGTGGGTTTTGATGGTCCGCGCGGTGTCCTCTCGACTGCCAGTTATGAGGCACGCCGCTATGGGGTAAGGTCTGCCATGTCGGTGGTAAGGGCAAAGCAGTTGTGCCCACAACTCATTATCGTACCCTCACGGCATGAGCATTACAAGGATGTGTCACAGCAGGTGCATGAGATATTCCACGAGTACACCGACATCATTGAGCCGATATCTCTTGATGAGGCCTTCCTCGACGTTACGGAAAATAAGAAAGACATACACCTGGCGCGTGATATTGCCAAGGAGATAAAGCGCAAGATTTTAGACAGGGTGGGGCTGACAGCATCTGCCGGGGTTTCATACAACAAGTTTCTCGCCAAGATTGCCTCCGACTATAATAAGCCCGATGGTCTTTTTGTGGTTCATCCAGACAGGGCTATGGACTTTATTTCAGATTTGCGCATAGAGGACTTCTGGGGCGTAGGTCCTAAAACCGCCCGGCGTATGCATCAGATGGGTGTCTTCAACGGGGCGCAGTTGCGCTCGCTCACTCTCGGAAGGCTTACGGAGGTCTTTGGCAAGCAGGGACAACTGTATTATGATTTTGCCCGTGGCATAGACAACAGGGCGGTGGAGAGCAATCACGAACGCAAGTCGGTAGGTTGTGAGCAGACATTTCTGGAGGATATAGTGACGTCGTCGGGTGTCACCATTGAGTTATATCACATATTAATAGAGCTTCTTGCGAGGATACACAAGGTGGGCTTTGAAGGGCATACACTGACGTTGAAGGTCAGATACAGCGATTTCTCACAAATAACACGCAGCATGACACATACCGACGCACTCATCACCAAGCAGCAGATATTGCCGCTTGCCAAGCAGCTGATGAGACAAGTGGAGTATTCACGACAGAAGCCGATACGTCTTATTGGACTTGCCGTGTCAAATCCGGCGGCATCATCACCATCGGCGGCGCAATGGGTAGAGGGGGATATTTTTGATGAGTTGTTTTAGGACAAAAATTATATTAACCCAAGTTTCTGATGTTAAGAAGATATAGGAAGATAAAGGAAGATATGCCGCTTTTCAGCGCGAAGATAGAGGACGATACTTTGGCAAGTGGGTGTCATGTATCAAGACTAATGTCATTTATCTTCATCTATCTTCATCTATCTACAAGGCAAGCGGAACTTACGAAACTTAAATTATATTAATTATAATAATTTCTGTCCGCAATAAAATTCCTGTCATCCATGAGGAGGTAAAATCGCATAATCTGCAAGCCTTTAAAGCGATTTTCCGCTATTCCTATGCCATGACCTCACGTTTTTTGCCAAACGACCGTATGTTTTATAGGAAACGGCTGCATGATATGGTATAAACGACGGCATGATTTATAGGAAAACGCAGCATGATTTCCTATAAACGGCGGAAAGAAGGCGGTTTTCTGGCTGGCGGAAATTGTAAAAAAACGTCTGAAAAATCTGTCATTTCTCCCTGTTCAGGCATCATTCATATTTGTTAACACGCAGAAAACATGATTGCCGCATCCCGCTATTCGTGCGAAAGGGCATCAAACGCATCGCCATTTTTTCTATTTCACGAGTTGCGTTTGTCAAAAAAAGTGACATTTTTTAAGGAGTTCAGAAGTTAAAAGGATGTAGAGGAAGATAAAAGAAGATAGAGGACAATAGCTTGACACGCATACGTCCTCTATCTCCCTCTATCTCCCTCTATCTTCCTCTACATCCCTCTATCTTCTTTTCACTTTTCACTTAATCAATCAACTTGTCAACTTGTCAACTCGTCAACTTGTCAACTCCTAAAAAAACATTTTCCATACCTCACTCTTGTCATTCTGAGATTAGTTTTGTAATTTTGCACGTCAGTAAAAGCAAATACCGGAAAGTGCCGGAACGAAAGAAAAATATTATTCTATGAAACAAACTAAGATTGTAGCTTCAATAAGCGACCGCAGGTGTGACACCGACTTCATACGCAAGCTGTTTCTTGCAGGTGTTAACGTAGTAAGAATCAACACAGCACACGCTACACCTGACGGTATAAGAGAGGTGATAAGAAACACACGCAAGGTTTCGCATCATCTTGCGATACTCATCGACACCAAAGGACCAGAGGTGAGAACAACAGCCACTCCCGAACCTATTACATATAAGACAGGTGAGAAAGTGCTGATATGCGGCAACCCTGACGAGGAGACAACACACGATGTGGTGAACGTGTCATACGCTGACTTTGTCAACGACGTGAATGTAGGCAATGACGTGCTCTTTGACGACGGCGAGCTGTCTATGCGCGTGGTGGACAAGACCGATGGCGCTCTCGTGGCAGAGGTGCAGAACGACGGAAAGCTTGGCTCAAAGAAGAGTGTCAACGTGCCGGGTGTGCATATAGATCTTCCTGCACTTACAGAAAAAGACAAGGCTAACATCAAGCTCGCCATAGAGGAGGATATAGAGTTCATCGCACACTCTTTCGTAAGAAGCAAGGAGGACGTGATGGCGGTTCAGCAAGTCCTTGACGAGCACGGCAGCGACATAAAGATTATTTCAAAGATAGAGAATCAGGAGGGTGTGGACAATATCGACGAGATTATTGAGGCGTCATATGGTATCATGATTGCACGCGGCGACCTCGGTATTGAGGTTTCTATTGAGCGTATCCCGGGCATACAGAGGAAGATAATACGCAAGTGTATCCTTGCCAAGAAACCGGTAATCGTAGCCACACAGATGCTGCACTCAATGATTAACAACCCGCGCCCAACAAGAGCCGAGGTTACTGATATCGCAAATGCCATATACTATCGCACCGATGCTCTGATGCTTAGCGGAGAGACTGCGTCGGGCAAGTATCCGCTTGAGGCGGTGCTTACAATGGCGGCAATAGCAGAGCAGGCAGAGAAAGACAAACTGAGAGAGAATGATATAGACATACCGTTGAGTGAGAATTGCGATGTCAGCGAGTTCCTGTCGAAGAATGCCATCAAGGCGACAGAACAGCTTGGAGTGAGGGGCATCATAACAGACAGTAAGACAGGACGCACCGCACGAAACCTGTCTGCCTTCAGAGGACCAAACCCGGTACTTGCCATCTGCTACAAGGAGAAGGTGCAGCGACTGCTGGCGTTAAGCTATGGGGTTATTCCTGTTTATCAGCATGAGAATATCGGTCCGCATGAGCAGTTCCTTGCTGCTTTGCGTATGCTCAGACAGAAGGGATATATCAGCATGGAGGATAAGATTGCTTATCTGAGTGGAAGTTTCGGTAGGGGCGGAGGCACTACATTCCTTGAAATTAACAAGGTGAAGAACGTCTTCGACCAGTCGTATAAGTTCCACTTGCCAAACGAGGATAGATAGAATTTAATATAACTTGCTGGGTTAGCAACAAGTTACCGCTTTGACAATGCCTGTAAAACGTGGTTTTGCAGGCATTGTTTTTTTATATGTGCCAACCGGATTGATTTTGTTTGATGGTTAAATGTATCTCGTTTTATGGTCAATCACGTTATGTTTGATGGTAAGATTGTACACGTAGGAAGGTAAGTTTATTTTTGTATTTCGGCAAGATACACTGTGTATTCTGCCGAAATACACTCTGTATCCATCATGAATACACTTTGTATCTGCCGTGGAAACACTTTGTGTCATGCCGGAATACAAATTGTTTTGCGGTTAAACAGAACTTGCTTTATAGGAGGTTGTTTTATCAACGATTATTGTTTTTCAGTAGTTGTATGCCCGTTTATACAAGGTTTTAGCAAAAAAAGTGACAATTTGGACGCTTTGTGTCCAAATTGTCTACAGGGGGGGTAGTGCAAGTTAATATATTTATTGTAAATTTGCATCGTAAAGTTTAAATACATACACTACATCTTAAAATTACTCCTACCAAGGAGTTGCGAAGAAGATACATGTAAAAACGCAAATATGAGTCTTTCTGATACCATGCCAAACAGGCTTGTTGTGAGTAGACTTCTGTAAGGTGAAACAATATATAGAGAGATTTATTAACTTTAATACAAACAACAAAAACAACAATCATGAAGAAAATCTTTTTCTCAGTCCTTGCATTAGGACTCGCATTCTCTTCTTGCAGCAATGTAGAGGACGAGGGTGTTAGCAACGGAGCAAAGCAGACTGTAAACTTTGAGCTTTCTGCTCCTGAGGCATTCGCTGAGGGCACACGTGCCGGCGACTATGTAAACTCTGCAAAGGGTGGTGTGACTAATCTCGCTGGTGAGACAATCACTTATCATCTTGCTTTCTACTATGGCGGCAACCTTGAGTGGTCTGGCACACAGACATCTACTGCAACAAGCGTTAAGTTCCAGCCAGAGCTTATCATCGGTGAGAACTACAAGCTCGTAGCATACGCTACATTCGGCGGCGAGCAGGCTGACCTTACAAACATTGCTGTTAGCAGCGGCATCAACAACGAGGCTAACGACGCATACTCTTGCACAAAGGACGTAGAGGCATCTCTTACAATGTCTGCTACTCTGACACGTCCAAGCGCAAAGCTCCGCTTCCTGGCTAAGGACTATGAGACAGGCAAGGCTCACGGTTTCAACATCACAAAGGTATCTGTAGAGTACACAAACAATTATGCTGAGACATTCAACGCTTACGAAGGTCTGTATGGCGCTGCTGGCACAACCAAGACATCTGAGGCTGCAGCTGTTGAGTACACACAGACTGAGAATACAGTATTCACAGACTATGTTCCTGTAAATGCTGATGTTGACGAGACTGTTAAGGTTGTTGTTACATACACTGACGGTGGTGTAGAGAAGGCAAGAGAGTTTGATTTCACTCCTGTTCCTCTGAAGCGCAACTACCTCACAACAATCAAGGCTAACGTTTGGAAAGAGCAGGCTGAGGTTGAGGTTATCATCGACGAGGCTTTTGAAAATGAAGACAACAAGTATGTGGTATCTTCTGCAGAGGAGTTCAAGGAAGCTTTGGCATATATTGAGAATTCAGACCCAGCAGAGGCTAAGATCATCATCAAGGGTGACGCTACCACATGGGAGACTGGCGGCGGTCATGGCTCAACACCTCTTCTCGAGAAAGCTTCTACAGTTCTTACTATCCAGGGTGAGAACACAGACGGCAGCACTGTTCTTACAGCAACAGGCGCAGGCGTTGGCGCTCTCCGTTCTGATAAAGGCAAGCTTATCTTCAAAGACCTCACAATCGTTGACAAGTCAGTGTCTTACAATGAATCAGCTTGGGAGCTTACATATCTTGAGTTCTCTGGTGCTCTTGAGTTTGACAATGTAACATTCAAGGGTGGTATCATCATTAGTGATTCTAATAAGCAGGTTCCTGACGGAAGTGCTATCTTCAACAAGTGTACATTCATTACAGAGGAAGCTTCTGTTTACGGTGCGTGGGTTGACAACGGTTCTGCTACATTCACAGAGTGCGCATTCCAGGGTACACGTGGTTTGAAGATGCATGAGGCTTATGGTAGCGATGTTGACGAAGTCATTGTTGACAATTGTACATTCGGTCCTCTCTCAAAGAAGCCAGGTATCGCAATCGGTACTATTGACGCAACAACTGTAGTAACAGTTAAGAACAGCACATTCATCGGCTGCCAGGCTGGCGACCAGGGTAAGTACATCTACGAGACTGACACAGATGTAACAACATTCCAGTTCACAGAGGAGAACAATAAGGTTGCATCTGCAGTTGTATCTTCTAACGCAGACATGGCTACAGCTATCGCAAACGGCGACAATACTGTATTCTTGGCTCCAGGTTCTTATGTTATCCCAAGCGCTGCAAAAGGCAAGACTTTGAACATTATTGGTACAGGCAATCCTGAGGATGTAACTGTAGCAGTAACAAAAGTTGGTACAGGTGGTGAGAACTGCGACTACGGTCTGGATGGCTCAACTGTTACTTTCGAAGGCGTTACAATTGCAACAAACAGCTCTACATATATCGGTTACGCACGTTGCAACGGTACATACAAGAACTGTATAATCAACGGTACATACACACTCTATGGCAACAGCACATTCGAGAAATGTACATTCAACGTATCAGGTGATGTTTATAACATCTGGACATGGGGTGCACCAACAGCTACATTCACAGAATGTACATTCAACAGCGACGGTAAGGCTCTTCTCCTTTACGGAACGGCTAACACCAAGCTTACTGTAAACGGCTGTACATTCAACGACAAGGGCGGTCTGACAGATCTGAAAGCTGCTATTGAGATTGGTAACGACTACAACAAGTCTTATGAGTTGATCGTTAACAACACAATTGTTAATGGCTATGAAATCAACGACAAGGGTATCAATACCGGAACTACATTGTGGGCAAACAAGAACTCTATGCCACAGGATAAGCTCAACGTTGTTGTTGACGGTGTAGACGTATATTAATAAATATTCCGCAGAGTTTTCTGCAAGAATAAGATAAAAGAAAAACAGAGCGAATCATATGTTCGCTCTGTTTTTTTGTATAGTTACTCCTAAGAGAGAAACACTCCTACACAAAATCATAATTCATAATTCATAAGTGAGAAGCGAGAAGCGCACTTCTCACTTCTCACTTAACCCAGCCTCCATCTCCGACAACAGCGTACTGCTTGAGCCAACAGAACCAGTATGCTGAATACATATTCCGCCGAAAGAGTTTGGCTTCACCTGTGCCCTCAACGAAACGCTATCCGACACATCCTTACGGTTGCTCTCAGGAACTCCGTTAGAATTATAAGCCGTGGCGCACAAGAAGCCATCCTCATATCTGACAGACACACGGCAACCGGCACGATAACATACTGCCGTTACCGCCTCGCCAATCTGCGTAGCCACTCCATTCTCATATCTCATAAGCTGGAAGTCCACCGCGCTGTCATTCTTTGTTGTACGTATTATACGCAAGGCATAGCCGGTAAGGGTCTTCGTGTCAAACTTTATGCACACATCCATGTATTGCCCTGTGGCACTGCCGAAGCCCTGTCCCGCACTCTTACAAGGATTAAGCAGGAGCGAGAGAGCCATGTTGCCATAGTTGCCTTCCAACGGAGTGTACATCATACGTGCTCCCTTCACTGCCTGAATCAGTCCGCGGCAACCGGCAGCACCATCCACACCCTCGCCATAATACCAGGAGTCTTTGCTCTCGTCTGCAGTCCATTCAAACTCCGCAGTGTCTAAAGGCTTGTAACAATCAAGTGTCCACGCACCAGGTATGATATGCGGCTGCCTTGCTGTAGGGAAGTTATGGAAGTCGGTATGAATAGTCTCTATACGTTTGCTTCCCGTCATCACGACATTCTCCGTAGCTGCCATCCTCGCCTCTCCCGCGTTACTTCTTATATGCTTAGGAGCCACCACAACCTTTATACGGCATCCGTTGTCCGCCGCAGTAAGATTATAAGACTTCAAAGGCACATTATCCCTACTAACTGCCACAGGAATCTCCCTGCCGTCAGCAAGACATCTATACCACGACACAAGCGACTCATCCGCCCTTCCCTGCAACTGTAAAGCATAGTCAACAGTCAGCACATCGCCATTCCTGCGCAATACAGGCAGCTCAACAAAGTCGGGAGGAGCAAGCTGACGAGGCTTCACAATAAGCACACACGCACTCTGCAAGCCATCATCCGTATAAGCAAGCAGGTTCACCTTGCGTGTTGTCTCACCGGTGTTTGTTCCTACAACCACGCATCCGTTATCCTCTGCAGGCAGCAGTTGCACGTATGCCTTGTCCTCATCCGCCACCTTCCATCTAACAACACCACGTCCCTGCTGCGACTTACTGAAGTCAGCACGCTCCGAGAAGCACAGCTGACGGCTCATTATCAGCAATGAGTCAACCCCGCTTTCTATATCCGCCCTGCGGTGAGATAGACGCAACTGCACCGGCAAGCCCGTCTTACCTGCCAACAAATGCCGCTGACCTAACGGATCCCAACCGTCATTGCCGCACAAGAGATTGTACACATTATATATATATCTGCCGCCACCCTGCGTCTTATATGCCTCAAGTAATTGTTTTCCCGACATATCCACAGTCAGCCATGGCTTATCCGTTCCGTTCAGAACAAGCGGCACGGCGTTAAGAGTGACATTCTGCTGATAACTGCGCTGATCGTCAGTAGGAGCCGATGTCCATGCCATCTGCAGTTGCTTGTCATCACTCTCCCATCTGCAGTCAACCATTGCCACCTGGCTGCCCACCTTCACAAGATACTGCTTTCCGCTTGTCAACGAACGCATATCGCAATTAAGGAACACCGCTCCTGTGCCAGACGTAGCATAGAAAGGCTTGCTGCTGAACAATGTAAAGCGGCAGTCAAGATAGACACCCGTACCACACAACGCATCATCCGTACACTCAAAGTAGCAGTTGTCGAACAGCGCACGCTTAGCACCCGCAAACGGACAAAGGTTCAGTCGGCTGATAAAGCGGCAGTCACGTGCCACCACCCTATCGCTGTTGCATATTATAAGCTGCGCCTGAACAATAGCATCGGCACGCCTTTTATGGCTAAGAGAAGGATTAAGAGGATAGTCAAGGTCCACATTGCAATAGTTTCCGAATGTAAGATTCTCTGTGTATATATCATCGCCTGTAATATGAAACATCGTGAAGTTACCCACAGCACCCTGTGTCTGTCCCTTGTTACTTGCTATTACTGTATGCTCAGGACTTGCGCCCGTTCCTATGAGTCTCAGACTGTGCAGCCTCAACTTCATCCCATAAGGTATTCCCTCGCCCGGCAATGGTTTCACCACATCATCCGCATCGGGATTGTTTATCCAATAGACTGACGGAGCGATATATAGACTAAGAGGGTTATCAGCAGAATAGGAATGCTGCCTTTGCATATCTTCCGCATGACGTAATGCAACAGGAAGCGACGAGAACACATGCGAAGAGGCGTCCTCCCCGGCCGAGGCATCTACATAGATGCAATCCTTCCCTGTAACAAGAGTGTCACCCTTATAAACAAAACGGCACTGAGCCATCAGCCCAGTGAGGAAAAACAATGTCAGTAATAATGACAATAATAATCTTTTCTTCATGGTATCATGATTTTACAAGTTAACACATAGTAGTAAAAACAAATACGGCTGCATAAGTTGTCATCACTCATGCAGCCGCAACAGTTAAGTTCTTATTTATTACGGAAACCTCTTACCGGTGTCTCCATTGTTACTGTACTGTCAGCCGAAGCCTTAGCCTTCATCATTGTTGCAGGTTTTGCGTACCAGTAATCCCATCCATACTCATAGTCATTCCAGTTTGGAGAAGAAGTATGACGCAGACGGAAATCGACTATAGTGTTACCATAATAAATTGTTCCCATGAAATAGTTGTCGTCAAGATAATAATCATAAATATCCACATAACTATTCTCCTCGATAAGCCATATACTGATAACTCCATCGTTTACGGTCCACTCTATATGGTTTGCCACATAATCCCATGGCGCATAACTGTAATAATCTATCCAATAGCCCTGTCCAGATGAATATCTATAAGGGTCTCTCAGGAAACACAATTCTGAGTATGTGGCATCATAAGTGACACCGTTATAGGTTGATGTAACATACATATCACCCTTCCATGTTCCCTCAAGAGTGTATGCTCTGTATTCATCATCGTCGGTACATCCCGTAAGTGTCAAGGTGCAGAGTGCCATTGCCACCATTGCCATAATCTGTGTAAGTCTTTTCATATCTGTATTTATTTAAATTATTATTTCTATTGCAAATGTAAGGGATTTACCTATATCCGCAAAGAAGAATATCATATAAAACGATAGGGATTTCCCTATTTGGAAACATTTATTTGCATCATAACCCCTAATTACTGAATAAAATATAATAATACACCCTATTACACTAATTATTCAATATTTTAGCATATCTTTGCGATATAAATCAGCAAACCGCCTGTACAAGGAAATGGTAGCTGCGACATCAAGTAATATTACACAAACATTAATAAGACGATGAAAACTGTTTACGACTTCACAGTGAAAGACCGCAAAGGCAACGGCGTTTCACTAAGAGAATATTCAAACGAGGTGCTGCTTATTGTCAACACTGCCACAAAATGCGGTTTCACCCCACAGTATGAGGAACTTGAGAAGCTGTATGAGAAATACCACAATCAAGGTTTTGAGGTGTTAGACTTCCCTTGCAACCAGTTTGGTCAGCAGGCTCCGGGCACAGACGAGTCAATACACGAGTTCTGCAAACTAAACTACGGCACAGAGTTCCCACGCTTCAAGAAAATAAAGGTAAACGGTGAGGATGCTGACCCATTATACAAATGGCTAACCGGCAGCAAAGGCTTTGCCGGCTGGGACATGACCCACCCTATAGCTCCTATCCTTGATGAGATTCTGTCTAAGGCAGACCCTGACTATAAGGACAAGGCAGACATAAAGTGGAACTTCACCAAGTTCCTCATCAACAAGAGAGGAATGGTTGTGGCTCGCTTTGAACCTACAGAGAAAATAGAGAACATAGAAAAGGAGATAGAGAAGCTGCTGGCAGAGTAGCAATCTGCTCACGGCAGATATCAGCAACTCATTAAAATGTATGACGAATCCGAGTTAATGACATCATATCAAGAACGAAAAAACAAAGAAAAAACATTATATACATTATATTAATATGGCAGAAAGAGAACACGTACGCTGTCTCATCATCGGCAGCGGTCCGGCTGGATATACAGCGGCAATCTATGCGTCAAGGGCGAATCTAAGCCCTGTGGAGTATTGCGGATTGCTATCTGGCGGACAACTTACACAGACAACAACAGTAGAGAACTTCCCCGGATACCCGGAAGGTGTTGACGGCAGTCAGATGATGATGGACATAAGACAGCAGGCAGAGCGCTTCGGAGCAGACATTCGTGACGGACTCATTGTCAAGGCAGACCTCAGCAAGTCGCCTTATCTGCTTACCACTGATGAAGGGCATGAGATTGAGGCAGAGACTGTTATCATAGCAACAGGAGCATCTGCAAAATACCTCGGACTGCCCGATGAGGAGAAATACAAGGGCGAGGGAGTGTCAGCATGTGCCACATGCGACGGTTTCTTCTATAGAAAACGTACCGTTGCCGTTGTCGGTGGCGGAGATACCGCTTGCGAGGATGCTCTCTACTTGTCAGGACTGGCAAAGAAGGTGTATATGATTGTACGCAAGCCTTTCCTTCGCGCATCCAAGGTTATGCAGGAGCGCGTACTCAGCACAGAGAACATTGAAGTGCTTTTTGAGCACAACACCATTGGTCTTTTTGGAGAGAACGGCGTTGAGGGCGCACGACTGGTAAAGCGCAAGGGCGAGCCAGACGAGGAAGAGGTGGAGATAAATATCGACGGTCTGTTCCTTGCCATTGGCCATAATCCGAACTCTGAGGTCTTCAAAGAATGGCTTGACACAGACGAGACAGGATATATAAAGACTATCGACGGCACACCACGCACAAAGATTCCTGGAGTGTTTGCCGCCGGAGACGTTGCCGACCCGCATTACCGTCAGGCTATCACAGCCGCAGCAAGCGGATGCAAGGCCGCACTTGAGGCAGAGAGATATCTGCAGACAAAATAAGACAACACCCAATCAGCTGACATGGCTTAATGAGCCAATTAAGAATAAAGAAAGACTGATTGGAGATAAAAGGAAATACCACTCTCGGGAGGCTGCACACATTGCAGTCTCCTATTTTTTTTCACTTCGCATAACATCAGGCAACATCCCGCTTATATGCATTCCACAGAACATTATAAGTCCGTTTAGCAGCAGTAGCTCATAACCGAATTTATAACCGCAAATCATCGGCGTCAAGATGTCCGCCAACAGGCACAACAAAGGAGAGGCAACGGCAAGAAGAGGCACTATGCGGTCGTTTGCCTTGCGCTTTGTCAGCACCCCGAAGGCAAACATACCAAGCAGCGGTCCATAGGTGTATGAGCAAAGGATATATACCGCATCGATGATATTGGTGGAACAGAGAGCCTTGAACAGGAGAATAAAAACAACAAAAAGCGATGCCAGCAACAGATGAACACGATGCCTGACCTGCTCATCCGCATCTTTGCCAATAAGGTCAACGCATACACTTGTTGTAAGAGACGTAAGCGCGGAATCGGCACTTGAGAAAGAAGATGCCACTATGCCTACAGAGAACAGCACCAGCACAAGAATCCCGAGTTCGCCTGTAGCCGCGAACATTGGCAACAGACTGTCTCCGTCTGCCGGTAACGCCATGCCCTTGTCTGCAGCAAGCGCAACAAGAAGTATGCCCAATACAAGAAAGATCATGTTCACAGGAAGGAAGGCAAATCCATAAGTGCACATGTCCTTCTGCGCATCTCGCAGACTCTTGCACGTAAGATTCTTCTGCATCATATTCTGGTTAAGTCCCGTCATAACCACAACTATAAATATACCGCTGACGAACTGCTTGAAGAAGTTCTGGGCAGATATGAAATCATCAAAAACGAACACCCTGGAATATCCGCTGTCTGCCACTACAGACATCGCACCCTTTATATTAACATCAAGATGAGAGCATACAATAACGACAATGAGAACCAGCGCAGCAAGCATGCACAGCGTGTGCAACACATCTGTCCACACAAGAGTTCGCACGCCACCGCGCCTGGTGTAAAACCAGATGAGTGCCACAAGAACGGATGCTGTGACAAAAAAGGGAATACCCAGAGCCTTGAAAACAAAATGATGCAATATGAAGCATACCACATAAAAGCGCACTGACGCTCCCAGCAACTCCGACAAGACAAAGAGAGACGCCCCCGTCTTATACGTCCTGTTGCCAAACCTTGAAAGAAGATAATGGTATATGGTATTAAGATTATTACGATAATAAAGCGGCAACAACACAAATGCCACCACTATATAGCCTACGGCAAATCCCATGCACGTCTGCAGATACGTCATATCCTTGGTGAGCACCATGCCCGGAACTGACACAAAGGACACACCCGAGATTGACGCACCTATCATGCCGAAGGCAACAGCAGGCCATGGCGAACGGCGACGTGCATAGAAGAATGACTCATTGTCTGACGCACGTCCTGTGAACCTGCTTACAAGCAAGAGAACAACAAAATAAATTATTATTGTAATAACAATTGCCATATAAAATGCAAAGTTATATAAATTATTGCCACTTTTATTACATAATTAATAAAAAAGTGTCGCATTTTCAATTAAATTAGTTACTTTTGCAAACTCATTTTGGTACTGAACGCAGAATGTTTCTCTGCTGCCGGGAACCATATAAAAGAACTATCAAATAAAGAAACAGACATGCAAAAGAAATTCATCTTACAGGAAAAGGAATTGCCTACGCAATGGTATAACATACAGGCGGACATGGTAAACAAGCCAATGCCATTGCTGAACCCTGCGACAAGGAAGCCGATGACACCGGAGGATATGTACCCCATATTCTGCGAGGAGTGCGCAAGACAGGAACTGGACATGGAGAATGCATGGATAGATATACCCGAGGAGGTGCAAGAGAGATATAAGTTCTACCGCTCCACACCGTTGGTGAGAGCTTATGCCCTTGAAAAGGCACTTGACACTCCGGCACATATTTACTTCAAGAACGAGAGCGCATGCCCGCTGGGCAGTCATAAGATAAACTCTGCCATTCCACAATGTTACTATTGCAAACAGGAAGGCACAACCAACGTCACCACCGAGACAGGTGCAGGACAATGGGGCATGGCATTAAGTTATGCCGCAAAAATCTTCGGACTGGAGGCTGCTGTATATCAGGTTCGTATCACCATGAGACAGAAACCTTACAGAAGCATACTGATGCGCACCTATGGAGCACAGGTAACAGGCTCGCCTTCAATGTCCACACGCGCCGGAAAGGACATCCTCACCAACGACCCCTCACATCCAGGTTCGCTCGGAACAGCTATCTCTGAGGCTATCGAACTGGCAAAGTCAACTCCTAACTGCAAATACACACTGGGCTCGGTTCTCAGTCATGTCACACTGCATCAGACCATTATAGGACTGGAAGCAGAGAAGCAGATGGAGATGGCGGGTGAGTATCCAGACATTGTGATAGGCTGCTTTGGCGGTGGCTCAAACTTTGGTGGTATTTCATTCCCATTCATGCGCCATAACATTCTTGAGGGCAAGACCACAGAATTTATCGCTGCCGAGCCGGCAAGCTGTCCTAAACTGACACGCGGAGTCTTCGGATATGACTTCGGCGACGAAGCCGGATACACTCCATTGCTGCCGATGTTCACTCTCGGGCACGACTTCAAGCCGGCGAACATTCATGCTGGCGGACTGCGTTATCATGGTGCGGGCGTTGTGGTATCACAACTTATCAAAGACAAGATGATGCATGGTGTAGATATTCCACAGCTGGAGTCTTTCGAGGCAGGAATGCTGTTTGCACGTACTGAGGGCATCCTTCCCGCACCAGAGAGCTGTCACGCGATAGCCGCTGCTGTGCGCGAGGCAAACAAGTGCAAGGAGAGCGGAGAGCAAAAGGTAATACTCTTCAACCTCAGCGGACACGGACTTATCGACATGCCGTCATACGACCAGTATCTAAGTGGAGACCTCATGAACTACACACTCTCTGACGAGGACATCACACGCTTCACCGAAAGACTGCCACAGGTGTAAGGACTGACAGACGGGCGACTGCAACATCGCTTAATATTAAAGTTACGTTATAAATCGAGGGTATGCCGGATATATTCCAAGCATGCCCTCTTACTTTTCCCATCACGCTGATATGCCAAAGCGCATAAGGTGTATCGCAGGAGCGGAAGACACAGAAGGTTTTTATTATTCTGTTTTTCGGTTCCGCCACATAATATTCCATCATTCCAGCATCAAACAGACGTAACAGTTGTTCTGTTCTTACATCATATTTTCATAAAAGGCACATTGCCTGTTCCATTCTACCTCAAGCACATGCCATATATATGACACGATGAAACCATATATACGGCATGACGTAAGAGTTAATATGCCATGACGCAAGGATTAATATGCCATGGCGTAAGAATAAAAACGGCATGGCAGCGTCATGTCGTACCTATGATGATGCAAAAAGGCATTAAACAGGCTTCAAAAGGGCATTAAACGGACTGCGTTAAGGCATCAAACAGAATGCCGTCAGGCATATATCACAAGGCTATTTACGGGATATCGGGCAATGATGTATATGAAATAACAATTGGATTTCACTTATATCAGCACACTGCAGAACAAACTTTCAGCCGTCAGCAATGATACTTCTGTCAATTATCATGCCGTAAGGAAATTCAGAACAATCCAACCTGACACTCTCAGCGCTTCATATATTACCAGGACATTGACGCTTCGGCAGTAAAAGAAGAGCGGACTGCGCAAGAGAGACTAACGGCATCTTCAGCACATGGCTGTTGGTTGGCGGGCAGGACAAGAGCAGATTTTCAAGAGACCAAACAGGGACGACAGAGGAGAACGGCAGCAAAGATAACAACATAAAAGCAAAATGCCAAATTCTTATGCGATACTTTATAAGATACATTTAACGCCATGCCAAGAGAAGTGCTGTCACTCAGGCTGTTTCGCAGGTTTCCAGGATTGAATTGCTTTTAAGGATTCTGCATGGCGGAATTTATACCAAAGCATGAGAAACCACTGATTTTATTTTGTTTTATAATTGGTTATAGGTATCTTTGCAGTGAATACCGCATCATGGGATATCTGCAAGGTATAGGGATTCCTGCATGGCACCAAAAGAATGTATGATATGACATTTGAACAGAAGAGAAAACAATAGAGCGAAAGGAGGATTTACATGTTTTGGTTATACGACAATGACGGACGTGACACTAATACTGTAAGTAGCAACGACAACATAAACGATTCCGGGCCCAACTGGTTCAGGACGTTCTTCTGGCTATATATATTCGATAAAGCCATAAGTAACAACAAGGAAGAAGAGGATGAAGAGACTTCCCTTGGAGATATAATCTGGGGCTTATTTGTAATCGCCTGTATCGTTGGTGCTATCTTCTGGATTATCAGATGCTCTTCTGAGAAGAAGCAAGAGCAGGAGGTCGTTAAAACACAGAAGGTGGATACAGCCCCCGTCATGCAGTCTGTTGACGAATATGAGAATATATTGTCTGACATAACATCTATCATGACTGAACCGGACATAATATCCGAGATGGCAGAATCTGAGATGATGCAAGACGTAACGGAAAGCGCCGAAGGGTTCAATCACACAGAAAAGTACAAGCCCGCAGAGAGTAGCGCAAGAACCGATAAGCCAACAGAGGAGATGTCAACATTGGAGATGCTCGAGAGGAGAAGTCATGCTAACGCCGTGGAGTCGGCAAGGCGCGCAGGAGTAAGCACGGAGGGGTCAACTCTGGATATTCTGGAAAGAATAAGCCATGCCAACGCCGTGGAGTCAGCAAAGCGCGCAGGAGTAAGCACGGAGGGGTCAACTCTGGACATTCTGGAAAGAATAAGCAGAAAACACTTAGAAGATTAATACAGAAAAGAAAATATAAAAGCGCCTATAGGAACAAAAACTCTCTATAGGCGCTTTTATATTGCATAATCACAATTACTCCGCATCCTGATATTCAGGTACGAGAGCAGAGTTTATTGCAGCACGGCTCTTCTCCATGAGCATCTTGATATTCTCAGGACCTTGTGTCTCTGAATATATCGGCGTATGAATGGTAAGAGAAAGCGGATGCCAAACTGCCCAATGCCAGTCCTTGGTTCTTGGCATCACGTTGAATGAGCCATTGATAGTCATTGGCACCACCGGCAGTTGCAGTTCGTCGGCAAGCATGAAAGCGCCTCTCTTAAACTCGCGCATCTTTCCATTGCGTGTGCGTGAACCTTCAGGGAATACACACAGACTTATTCCGCCACTGAGTATTCTGCGGGCCTTGTCGTATGTTTCCTTAACTTTCTTCGGCCCACGCTTATCAACCATTATCTGGTTTGACTTCTCACAGGCATAACCGAAAAATGGAATCTGACGTAACTGATGCTTCATCATCCATCGGAAGCTGCGTCCCAGATATCCATAAATAAGGAAGATATCAAAAGCACCTTGATGATTGCTGAGGAAGACGTATGACTCTTCCTCCTTAAGGTTCTCCCTTCCTGTCACTGTCACCGGCAGGAAAAGCAGCTTGCAGACAAAGCGTCCCCACCACACTCCTGGTCTGTAGCCCCAGAAATTGCCATCACCGATAATACATCCTATGGCTATTAATGATACTATGAATATCGTCCAAAGTATGAACACAGGCAGGACTATGAACAGCTGATAAATACGATATAATACAGTTTTCATGTTAATATTAGGATATTAAATTGTTTCAGGATGGCAATTGTGGATAGTTGCGAGTCCATCCATCCCAACGAAGACGCATGACTCCGAAGAATGCCTCACCAAAAATACCGCCACTCATTTTGGATTCACCCTCGCGGCGATTAACAAAGATTACAGGAACTTCCTTAATCTTAAATCCTATCTTATAGGCTGTGAACTTCATTTCTATCTGGAAGCCATATCCTTTGAAGCGAATCTTGTCAAGCTCTATGGTCTGTAAGACACGGCGTTTGTAGCACTTGAAACCGGCAGTGGTGTCATGCACCTTGAATCCAGTTACGAGCCTGACGTATTTAGAGGCGAAATAGCTCATCAGAACACGCCCTATTGGCCAGTTGACAACATTCACACCACTGACATAGCGTGAGCCGATAGCAACGTCATATCCTTCATCATGACATGCAGAGTAGAGACGAGGAAGGTCTTTGGGGTCGTGACTGAAGTCGGCATCCATCTCAAAAATGTATTCATAGTCCCTCTCAAGCGCCCACTTGAAACCTGTAATATAGGCTGTACCAAGACCCAGTTTGCCGCTTCTTTCCAAAATAAACAACCTGTCAGAGAACTCATTATTTATCAAAAAATGTACTTTCTGTGCCGTTCCGTCTGGCGAGCCATCATCAATAACAAGAATGTGGAAACATTTATCAAGTGAGAAAACCGCACGGATAATTTTCTCTATATTCTCAATTTCATTATAAGTGGGGATGATAACTATGCTATCGCTTGGATTCATGATATGTTCAGTATTAATGTTATAGTGCAAATGTAACAATTTTATTTAACAACTCATTAAATTATATACTTATTTTATAAGTAAGTAAGTTTTTTTTAGTTTCACTGATAATAAGAAACATACAACAAAGATAGAATATGAAGAAATGTATTATTTCATATCCGTAGAAAAACATACAGTATACGTGACAGGACAGATTTCATTATGATTTGAAATTTTAAAACATAAAAAATATATAAATCAGTTTTATTTGATATTTTTGCACAATATTTGTGTTTCACATAATGCACCTTGCGCAAACACACAGATATCAGTTCATCTTTATACGACATGGATATACAACAATTACTAAGCATATTCTTAAAGGCACCACAGACATGTGCAATAGAGAAAATATTGAAAGACCAGACTATAAGCACATCCTTTCTTAAAGGGCTATCGGGTTCGGCTGCGTCTGTCTATTTCGCATCACTGGGACAACTATGCGGGAATGTTTTCTTGTTCATTCTTAACGACACCGACGAAGCCGGATATTTCTATCATGACTTGACGCAGATAATAGGGAAAGAGAAAGCAATGTTCTTTCCATCATCTTATAGAAGACAAGTGAAATACGGCCAGAAAGATGCTGCTAACGAGATTTTGCGAACTGAGGTGTTATCACAGCTTAACGCAAGAAAGAATAGTCAGGCAACAGCCACGCCTGTATATATAGTGACACATCCGGAAGCCATCTGTGAGCTTGTTGTATCAGAGAGACGTCTTGACGAACGTTCCATCAGACTAACAACAGGCAAATGCGTTGATGTGAACAATATAGTCCGTCTAATGCGCGAGTTTGGCTTTGAGGAAGTGGACTATGTATATGAGCCTGGACAATTTGCCATGCGAGGAAGTATCATTGATGTTTATTCATATAGCAACGAACTGCCATTCAGAATAGATTTCTTCGGTGACGAGATTGACTCTATACGCACTTTTGAGGTTCAGAGTCAGCTTTCAAAAGAGAAAAAACAACATGTTGACATAGTGCCGGAACTTGCCGCTATAAGCAATGAGCGTGTGCCATTTACCGAGTTTCTACCATCCGACTCTGTGATTGTAATGAGAAATACCGCTCTGGTGAGCGATCTTGTGGAGCAGACATACCGCAACGGTTTTTCCACACAGGCCATAACAGAGCGTCTGAACGGAGCGACAGAAATGGAGAGCCATCACATTATGCAGGAATTGTGCGCAGAGTCGCTACTTATAGAACCCAGTTGCTTCATAAGGGAAATAACAAAGTTCAAACGAATTGAATATGGTAATAAGGCAACTGGTACGCCACAGGCTACTATTGAATTCAACACTGGCATACAACCGTTATTCCATAAGAATTTTGAGTTGCTGACCCAAACATTCGAAGACTATGTATTAAAAGGATATCATCTGTACATACTTGCTGACAGCCAGAAACAAAATCAGCGACTTAGAGATATCTTCAATGAACGAGATGCGGCACGCAAAGGACATGACGAGCCGGAAAGTACAGACCTGAGTAAGTCTGAGTACGCATCATATCTGCCTTTTACTCCCGTTGAGAAGACATTGCATGAGGGATTCATTGAGAACGACCTTAAAGTCTGTATATTTACAGATCACCAGATATTCGACCGTTTCCATAAATATAATTTACGCTCAGATGCTGCTCGCAGCGGAAAAATGGCACTCACGCTGAAAGAGCTACAAGAGATGGAGATAGGAGATTATATTGTACATGTGGATTTTGGTATAGGAAAGTTTGCTGGTTTGGTACGCGTTCCTACAGGCAGCAGCTATCAGGAAATGATTCGCATCGTATATCAGCATAATGACAAGGTGGATGTCAGTATTCATTCTCTTTACAAAATATCCAAGTATAAACGCCATGACAGTGAGACACCTCCACGGTTAAGCACTCTTGGAACTGGAGCATGGGACAGGCTGAAAGAACGTACAAAGAAAAAGATTAAGGATATTGCCCGTGACCTTATTAAATTATATGCAGCACGCAGACATGAGAAAGGGTTTGCGTTCAGTGCGGACTCTTTCCTGCAACATGAACTGGAAGCCAGTTTCCTTTATGAGGACACGCCCGACCAGCAGAAAGCCACAAACGAGGTCAAAGCCGACATGGAGAGCAGCAGGCCTATGGACAGATTAGTGTGCGGCGATGTTGGATTCGGTAAAACAGAAGTGGCTGTTCGTGCTGCATTCAAGGCTGCGTGCGACTCTAAACAAGTGGCTGTACTTGTACCAACAACCGTGCTTGCCTATCAGCATTTTCAGACATTCTCATCACGTCTGAAGAATCTTCCTGTAAGAGTTGATTACCTCTCCAGAGCACGAAACACCAAAGCAACAAAAGAAGTGCTTGCAGACCTTGAAGCCGGAAAGATTGACATTATCATAGGTACTCACAAACTCATCAGCAAAACAGTAAAGTTCAAAGATTTAGGACTTCTTATTATTGATGAGGAGCAGAAATTCGGCGTTTCCACTAAAGAAAAGCTCAGAAAGATGAAAACCAATGTTGACACACTTACCATGAGTGCGACACCAATACCAAGAACATTACAGTTTTCACTTATGGGTGCACGCGATATGAGCATAATGCAAACCCCACCACCCAACAGATATCCTATTTGTACGGAAATCCACTCGTTTTACAAAGAAGTTATAAAGGACGCTATTGAGTTTGAGATGAGTAGAAACGGACAGGTGTTTTTTGTCAATGACCGTATTAGTAATCTGCCTGAACTAAAATTGCTCATCAACAAGTTTGTGCCAGACGCAAGAGTTGCTATTGGTCATGGACAAATGAAGCCGGAAGAACTGGAAAAGATTGTTATGGAATTCATGAATCACGACTATGACGTTCTGTTATCAACAACTATCGTAGAGAATGGTATTGACATCAGCAACGCAAATACCATAATAATAAACGATGCACACAAGTTCGGATTATCCGACTTACACCAAATGAGAGGAAGAGTCGGAAGAAGTAATAAGAAAGCATTCTGTTACTTGATTGCACCGCCTTTGTCAAACCTCACACAAGAAGCAAGACGCAGACTTGAGGCACTTGAGACATTCTCTGAATTAGGAAGCGGATTTAATCTTTCCATGCAAGATCTTGATATCAGAGGAGCGGGTAACTTATTAGGTGCCGAGCAAAGCGGATTTATGGAAGAACTCGGATATGAGACATACCAGAAGATACTTAGCCAGGCTATCGTAGAACTCAAGAATGATGAGTTTGGAGATATGTTCCAGGAAGATATTGCGGAAGGTAAGAAGATTACCGGTGATGAATTTGTGGAAGACTGTGCAATTGAAAGCGATCTTGAAATGTATTTCCCTGATTATTATGTACCGGGAAGCAGTGAGAGGATGTTGCTGTATCGTGAGCTTGACAGTATTTCAAATGACAGTGAGTTAGATAAATACAAGAAGAATCTTGTGGACAGATTCGGCGACATCCCGCATGAGGGTAATGAACTGTTACAGATTGTGCCTTTGCGCAGAATTGGCAAACGACTTGGATGCGAGAAGATAACACTGAAACAGAAACGTATGCAGATGCAGTTTGTGAGCAATCCTATGAGTGCATATTATAAAAGCGCCGCATTTGGAAATATCCTTAATTACATTGCGGACAATCCACGCCAATGTAATCTGAAAGAGATTAACGGCAAGCGCACCATGATGATAAACGACGTCAGTACCGTGGCCGAAGCTGTAGGTATATTAAGGAAAATGGAGGGAGCCTAAAGATATAACACATGGTGTCAAGAGGTTCCGTTCCCTTCGAAATATAATGTCACTTAGAATGTAATGTGACAACCACAATCTCACCAGTTACACCGAAACGGAATGGAATGAATCCGCCAAGACCTGTTGAGACGTTAATTGCACGATCCCCCTCATAAAACATTCCTCCCCACTCTTCATAGATAAGTGACGCCGGCGACCAGCCAAACAGACTGAATTGCATTGCATGAGTATGCCCACTCAACGTCAGTTGGGCATTGCTCTTGGGGAGGATGTTTCTCCTCCAGGATGTAGGGTCATGCTCCAACATCAGGACAAAAGCATTGTCACTTACCCCAGACATTGTCTTCTTCACATCGCCACGCTTTGGGAATGGCCCCGTACCATCATTTTCCATACCTGCAATTACAATCGAGTCTTTCCCATGTCGCACAGATATATGCTCATTAACAAGAACATTCCAGCCCATCTGTCTCTGCCGAGATACAAGCTCACGTTCATTAGCTACTTTCACCGCAGGCTCCGCATGAATATAATCAGCATAATCATGATTTCCACGTACAGAGAACACCCCATCGGTAGCTTTCAGCGCCGATAACGTTTCTATATGAGGATACAGCTCACTTGGTTCCCTATTCTGTAAGTCACCAGTAAAAGCGATAAGGTCTGGGTGCTGTACATTCACAGAATCTATCGCTGCCTTCAGCAGCCAGGAGTTACCATTTGTATATGTTCCTATATGAATATCACTCAGATGAACAATACGATATCCGTCAAAGGACTTTGGCAATTGGCTTGAATAATAATCCTCATGACGAACCTCTATCTTATTGAAACCTATTGTGCTGCCATATACTACTATATATATAATACCCGCTGCCAGCAGAATGCCTACTATATTGCCCCAGTTTTTTTTCGTCTTATGAAACTTGCAATGGCGCCATCCTAAAAATGAACATATAGAGAAAACTGCTTTGGGAATAACCAAAACACCAAGCAAGAAAAGATACGAATTAACAAGCATCACCCCGCCTGGCGCAAAACCTTTACCCCAAGCCAGATAAATCGTAAAAGCGAGCATCAGAACAGATGGAATCCACCATATCAGCTGTTTCCACTTGGACTTAACCCGATGACGCAAATAATGCAGATGAACATATAAATCTGGAATTATTATAAGTAGTAATAACGGAATGAAAATTCTTGCTATCATCGTTATGTCTTTTATCTGTTCACTATTAAAGGATAAAATTTACTCTCTCATTATAACACAATCACGTTAATATTATCAGCAGCCACCTCTGAAGGTTATCTGCTCACCCCGGCTGTCACTGTCAAAAACGCCATTATTATAAATGTGCCTGCCATTACAGAATGTATGTTCCACCTTCCATGTGAATGACTCACCTTCTAACGGACTCCACCCACACTTACTCTGTATTACATCCTTTGTCAATTTCCAGGGAACATTTGGTCTGACAATGGCAATATCCGCCTTATAGCCTTTGCGAATGAACCCACGCTTGTCCACATCAAACAGCCTTGCCGGATTGTGACACATCAACTCTACAATCCGTTCTATGGATATCACACCTTCATCTACAAGCTTAAGCATAGACACTAACGAGAATTGCAACATTGGCATTCCTGATACAGCCTTGGCACAACCGCCTTGTTTCTCAGAAAGACAATGAGGAGCATGGTCTGTTCCTACCACAAAAACACGTCCGTCTTTTATTGCTTCACGCAGGCAGTTACGGTCTTTATTTGTTTTAACAGCAGGGTTACATTTTATAAGAGCTCCCTTTTTTGTATAATCGCTGTCATCAAAAAGTAAATGCGCAACGGTCACTTCTGCAGTTATATTTGGCACCTCCTGATTCTCCGGACACTCGAAAAGTTTAAGTTCCTTTGCTGTTGTAACATGCGCGACATGTAATCTCGAACCATATTTCCGTGCCAAGCCTACAGCCGTTTTTGTTGACTCATAGCAAGCCGACTCACTTCTCACCTTTGGGTGCAGCGCTATATCCGGGTCATCACCATAAATACGCTTCGCCTCCTCCATGTTGGCATTAATTATCTGCGTATCCTCACAATGGGCCATAATCGGCATCTTTGCCATGCGGAACAAATCGTCAAGAGCCTCTTCTTTGTCAACAAGCATATTCCCAGTTGAGGACCCCATGAAAAGTTTCAGCCCGGGTACACTATGCCTATCCAGTTCTTCCAGTTGCCTGATATTGGTATTTGTCACTCCGAAGAAGAAAGAATAATTCACGTGACTTTTCTCCGCAGCAATATCAAACTTGCCCTGCAAATCACTTATCGTTGTTGTCTGCGGAATAGTATTCGGCATATCAAAATATGAGGTCACACCCCCATACGCAGCAGCCCTGCTCTCGCTTTCTATATCAGCTTTCTGCGTAAGCCCCGGCTCACGGAAATGCACATGATCATCAATTACTCCAGGAATGACAAAACACCCAGTGGCATCTATTGTCTCGCAATAATGTCCACTGGGTGTCTCACCCTCCTTTAATATTTCCGCTATACTATCGCCGGCAATAAGCAGCGACCCTTTAAATGTTTTTCCCTCATTAACAATGGTTGCACCAGTAATAAGTGTACTCATGCCTGAAAATACTGTTTGCTATAAATATGATTATTAATTTGCAGGTTGTGCCAGCTGTGCCGGAGTAAGCGCAGGCGACATCTGTGACTGCTGAGGTATCGCTGGTGTGTCAGGGATTGCCATTCCATTCATTATATCCTGATTCCTGCATGCCTTCTCATAATAATCTTTTACATAAGGATCATTCTTGAACTTGTCTGTAGCCTTACTCATAATATCCTCTATCCAAGGCGACAGTTCCGGAAACTCATGCCCTGCTGTCATCATCAGGAAAACACCCGGACCAAGAACATTATCAAAATTCTCTGTTATGAATGAAGTGATGAGTTTGTCTTCCTTTTTCGTAAGGCTCTCATGCTCACGCATAAGTTGAATGTTTACATGCTCCATGTTCATTCCCTCCATAATAGCCTGACTGTGCTTATGACTAAGTTCCATGATGTCATTCTGAATACTCACCTGCTCTTCTATAAACTCTGTCAGTCTATTATTCAGCGGAGTTCCGGTTGCCTTAATATTGGCATTATCTATCCTTATTAATATATCACCGTCTTCAAGGACCACAGGCATAATATTATCCTCATCCATAAACAAAGACACAAACTTAGTAGAGTCGATTGTTCCGGTAAGCATAAACTCGCCATGAATAATCTCACATGAGTCAACAGTCTTTAACTGCTCATTCTTATAAGACTTCAGATACAACATTCTTCCATCAAGATGTGGAATACTTGACGTTCCTGTTATATTATATGTATTGACACATGATGTCAGTAAAGACAATACAAATAAGGAATAAAATATTCTAACCATAACTATTTCCGTGATATCTGTCGCAAATGTACAATCTAATATTGATATATGGAAAAAAATTTATGGTATTTAAATTATGTGATGTTTTTTTAGGATTTTTTTATTTCTTTTGCCAGCTCATTTGATATTCTATGTGTTGTATACACCTCCAACACTACGGCAATGAGCAATACAACAACCCAATTATTATGTATATACTGCAAATATGCATTATATCCACTTATGCCATTTTCCGTGAAATACGGGAAAAGAAAGCGGTAGGCATTCTCTATCATCAGCAGTCCCGACAAGATAAAAAGCACGTTTCCAAGCATCATGATACTACACAAGCGGCGTATCGCCATGTTTTGTCCTGAATAAGTCTGACACATCTGCATTGCGGCAAAGGCTATCGTGCCTAATGCGAATATCCACGGGGACACAACCTGCTCCACAAGAACATAAGTTCCCACACCTATAACCATCATGCATGCGCCTATAGCAAAGACTACACTTTGCCATTTACTCATCTGTTTCATCTTCTATCTTTGATTTATCATCGCTAAGGACAAATATATCCTCATCATCGGCTTTCATGAAATAATTCTCACGGGCAATACCGGATATGGCTTTCTTGTCCAGCAGCAGTTGCTTTACCTTTTTCTCGCTTTCCCCGTATCTGGTATTGTAATGATTAATCTCCTTTTTCAGATCATTGATTTGCATGTCATACCTCGCAGACTGCAGAAAGCTGTTGTCATCGAAGAAACCGACAATAAGCACACCTGCTATTATCACAAACCAATAGCGGTTGTGATATATAAATTTCCATATCTGATTAGCACTGCTCATTTTATATTATTTTGATTGCAAAGATAGCAAAATTCCATTAAAAGTATTATCTTTGCGGAAAAGTTTTAAACAAAGAACTATTAAAATGAAAGAATATATAGTTTCGGCACGCAAGTACCGTCCTATGTCATTCGACTCTGTTGTGGGGCAGTCTTCTCTTACCACAACATTGAAGAATGCAGTCAAGACCAAGAAACTGGCTCACGCATACTTGTTCTGCGGCCCGAGAGGAGTAGGAAAAACCACATGCGCAAGAATATTTGCCAAGGCCATAAACTGCCAGAACCCTACAGAAGACGGCGAGGCTTGTAACCAGTGCGAGAGTTGTGCGGCTTTCAACGAGCAGCGCTCTTATAATATTTTTGAGTTGGACGCGGCAAGCAACAACTCCGTTGAGAACATAAAGACACTTATGGAGCAAACCCGTATTGCACCGCAGGTGGGCAGATACAAGGTCTTTATCATTGACGAGGTGCACATGTTGTCAACACAAGCATTCAATGCTTTTCTCAAAACATTAGAGGAACCGCCTGCTCATGTTATATTTATTCTTGCGACAACAGAGAAACACAAGATTCTGCCTACCATCATATCCAGATGCCAGATATATGACTTTGAGCGCATGACCGTTGCAAATATCATCGCACATCTAAAGCAGGTGGCGGACAAAGAAGGCATCACTTATGACGAGGAGGCGCTCAGCGTCATAGCAGAGAAGGCGGACGGCGGAATGCGTGACGCCTTGTCTATATTTGACCAGACCACAAGTTTCTGCCAGGGCAACATCACCTACGACAAGGTTATAGAAGACCTGAACATCCTTGACAGCGAGAACTACTTCAATGTCATTGACTACTGTGTGGACAACAAGGTGAGCGACGTAATGGTTTTATTAAATAATGTCATTGGCAAAGGTTTCGACGGCGGACATTTCATCAGCGGTCTGGCCGCCCACGTGCGCAACGTGCTTATGGCTAAAGACGAGCAGACAACACCATTGCTTGAGGTCAGCGAACGACAGGTGCAAAGATTCAAGGAGCAGGCGGCCAAGTGCCCCACAAAGTTCCTGTACAATGCCCTTAAGCTGATGAACAACTGTGACATCAATTATCGCCAGAGCAGCAACAAGCGCTTGCTTGTTGAGCTGACACTCATACAGATAGCGCAGCTCACACAGCCCGACGAAGACAATGCCAGTGCGGGGCGTAGCCCTATAATGAGACTAAAATCCCTGTTTAAGAAAATCGTCGCTAACACCGGTCAGAATGAGACTCTACAGGTGGTCGAAACCGGTAAGAAAGCGAACGCCAGCAATGAGACAAAGACAGAGGGTAACACAAGCGGCAAGAGCAACACTGCACTGCCGCCTGCAGACCTTCATATCACAAACGAAAAAGGCAGCGGCTCACAAAAGGACACCACTGCAAGCGCCAAGCCCGAATACAGAATAAAGAAAATAGCGGCCTTAGGCAAGACTTTCTCCAACCTCACACCACAGAAAGGAAAAATCGATGTTGTTGAGGAAAGTATTGCCGAGACCCCGTCCGCATCTGAGGATTTCAATGAAGAGATGTTGCAACTGCAATGGTATGCGATGTGCAACCGCATTTCAAAAATAAAGGAACTAACGGCTATTGCCACACGAATGAGCAACATAACCCCTACAATCAAAGAC
>JAFQGS010000056.1 GCA_017415455.1 Prevotella sp. | reverse complement strand
GATGCGTTTGTAATTGTCGAACTTCAGCGTGTGTATGAAACTTGTCACCGGTACATACTCTCTCTTCATCCATGCGGTGTCTGTCTCTTGTGCTGTATCCGCTATGGAGTCTGTGAGATTTACTGTTATGCGTGTAGAGTCTGTCTGATTCTGTGCTATAGGCTCGTCACCCATGATTTTCGCATCGTCGGGACGTCCGGCAAATGTCGGCTGCTCGTCATATTTGTCGTCGTCAAACTTCCTGCCGTCTTTCTGTGCTTTCTTTCTTGCTTCTTCCTTTGCCTTTATGGCGTCGTTCTCTTTCTTGGATTCCATTGCGAATTTCCTGGCTTCTATTTCCTGCTCGGTCATTTTCACCTTTCGGTAGAATCCTACGTTGTATCTGTGTGAGAAGAAGATATGCTGATTGTCGTTTCTGTTCCAGTTCTGCTCCAGGACTGTTGGGATTTCGTTCTCCTTGAAATCATCCTCAAACATCTCAGGATGCGTTATGTACTCATCATCTGTTATACCGCCGTTCTCAGTAACCTTCTGGTGGTTTGTGGACATTAGCAGATGAGCATTATATCTCTCACCGAGATATGATGCGTACATGGTGTAGTTGAAGTGTGATGTGCTTTGGTTCTGATAATATCCACGTCCGTAGATGTAGTCAAACATGAATCCCATTCCGAGTTTCTTGCCTGCGTTTACTCCAAAAATCGCTTTTACGTGGTCCTCACCGTTGGTTTTGTCGCCGCACCCATCGTAGGTGAGGTTTGTGATCGGCGACAGCGTGTTAGTGAAAAGGAAGCTGCTTACGGGTTTCACTATGAAATCGTAAGGCTCGGTGAATATAAATTGTCCGGCCTCCTTTCTGTCTGTGAATATTCTGTTTATTCTTGGTGCGCCCAGGTTGCCTGTTGTGTTATATTCACCCCTTATGCCTTCGGTGAATATTGTATTCATGAACATGTGCGACGCTGAGTCAGGGACAGCATTTGTGATGTCTCCAAAGCGTTCGTCAACAGTCCACACCCTGAGTCCCTTTGGTATTTCCTTGTCTTTTTTCGTAGAGTCTCTTCGGCTTGTGTTGTCATTTCCGGTATTCTGGCCGGTAAACATTCCGTCGTCAGTAAGCTGATTAAAATTCTGTGCATCAGCAGTTATGCCGGTGCACAGAATGAAAAATGCTGATAGTATGTATTTTTTCATCTGAAAATACGTAGTATACGTTCTATGAATTTTATAAAAATAGATGCTAAGATGATGACTTTACCGGTCTCCTCACTGTCAAAAAAATAGAAATAAAGACCTATGACAGCACCAATCAAGAAGACTATGTTGAGAGTGTTCCTTACTTTAAAGAACCGTCCTCTGCCATTTGAATTGTCGTACCGCTTAAAGAAAAAGTTCTTCATATTTACCAATTAAATCTTTTTATCTCGTTATTTAGCGCCATGTCAATTACGAGCTTACTATCTCTTGTTTATATACTCTTCAATCTCCTTGAACAGTTCATCCTTTCTGTCAACGGTCTTTCTTCTGAATTTTGCAGAACCAGGAATGAGTTTTGTCTTTTTCTTGTTTAATGCGTATTTGTCTGCAATCCATTCCTCTGCCTTGTAATAACCGCCGCCTTCTCGCTCTTCCTCGTACTTGAAGCTTATCCTGTTCATTGTTACGGTCACGCTATTGTCCTGGCATTCAAACATAAGGGCATAATTCAACTTAGTTCTATCCAGAGACATTACCTGTTTCTTGAAGATAATCCATTCCTTAATTGTGGCGACAACCTTGTGCTCATTTCTGTTTACCAATGCAATTTTGCTGCCTTCGAGCTGGTTCTCGCGCGATGTGAGTTCCTTCAGATACTCCAAGGATATATCATATAGCTGTTGTGCGCTCTTGCCAGGTGCCTTTATCTGCGTGCTCCATTCCACCATCCCATTAACTTCTGGCACGGCACCCTCCAGGTATTTCGCGTCAGGATTGGGCTTCTCTGCCTTTTGCTTTTTTGTTTTCTCTTCAGTTTCGTTGTCTTTCTGCTTGTTATCCTCTGCAACGACTTCTTTCTTATTTAAACTCTCTGGAGACTCCCATACGTTCTGTGCGGACATTTGAACTGAAAGTCCTATCAGGAAACAAAATGCTATTCTTTTATTCATGACTTATTATTTATGTTTTGTAAATATTTGCAAAAATACTAAATTTATCTGTTTCGTCGGGATATTAAGCAAATTTTAACACGAAAACATCCAGGGGATTAAAAAAAGTCATATATTTACGCATCAAAAGTCATATATTTACGTATCAAAAGTCATATATTTACGTATCAAAAGTCATATACTTACGCATCAGGACTTATATGTGTCTGAGCTGCTATAGTGTAAATTGAGACAATGGTGATTAATGTGATCAATTGTAATTAATTGATAAGACGTGTGTTATCGTATTTTGTTGATGCTTATGGTTATATGGCAAACCATACTCTTGTGGATGGAGTATGGCCTTTGCCTGATGACACGACGAGGTCTGCTCGGCGTGTCATTTGTTATTGAGCATATCCTCCAGTCTTATAATCTCGTCCCTGTATTGCGCGGCTTGTAGGAAGTCAAGCTCGGCGGCGGCTTTCTTCATCTGTGATTTCGTGTTTTCTATGCATCTTATGATTTGCTCTTTAGACATGTTGTCCAGTATCGGTTCTGCGACAAGTCTTGTTCTCTCAGGCTCTATATATGGAGCATAGCCGCTCTTTGCGTTGCCGCTACCTTTCTCTGTGCCGCTGGAAATATTGGCAAGTGTACCTCCGCCGATGCTCTTTCTTATCTGTTGAGGGGTTATTCCGTTGTCGGTGTTGAATTTAATCTGCTTCATTCGTCTTCTGAGCGTCTCGTCTATTGTCATCTGCATGCTCTTTGTTATGCTGTCTGCATACATGATAACCATTCCGTTTACGTTTCTTGCGGCTCTTCCTGCAGTCTGTGTCAATGAGCGGTGAGAGCGAAGGAAGCCCTCTTTGTCGGCGTCTAATATTGCCACGAGCGACACTTCCGGAAGGTCAAGACCCTCGCGGAGCAGGTTTACACCTACTAATACATCAAACAATCCTGCCCTCAGGTCACTCATAATCTTCACTCGGTCTAATGTAGCCACGTCGCTATGGATATAATTGGCCCTCACCTCGTGGTTGAGAAGATATTCTGTCAGTTCCTCCGCCATTCGCTTGGTCAGTGTCGTAACCAATACACGCTCGTCCTTTTCTGTGCGTTCAAGAATTTCGCTCATTAAGTCGTCTATCTGGTTTTCTGTAGGGCGTATGACGATTTCGGGGTCTAACAATCCTGTAGGTCTTATCACCTGCTCGACAAAGACACCGCCAGTCTGCTCCAATTCGTAGTCGGCAGGGGTTGCCGATACGTATATCACTTGATTCGTGATGTCCTCGAATTCCTCAAATTTCAAAGGACGGTTGTCGAAAGCAGCTGGTAGTCTGAAGCCATATTCAACAAGATTTGTCTTTCTTGCCTTGTCTCCGCCGTACATCGCCTGTATCTGGGGTACGCTGACATGACTTTCGTCTATGACAAGGAGGAAGTCTTCGGGGAAGAAATCAAATAAACAGTATGGTCTTTCTCCGGCGTTTCTGCCGTCAAAGTATCGTGAGTAATTCTCTATTCCGGAGCAATGACCAAGCTCTTTTATCATCTCAATATCGTATTCAATCCTTTCCTTAATTCGTTGAGCCTTAATGGAATCACCTAAATCGTTAAAGAACTCAATTCGCTCATCAAGATCCTCTCTGATTTTTTGTATTGCCAGCTCGGTTTGCTCCTTTGATGTCACGAAGATGTTGGCAGGATATATCTTGTACTCATCAAAAGAAGCCATCCTTTTGTATGTGATGGAGTCCACCTCCTCAATGCTTTCAATCTCGTCGTCCCAGAATGTAATTCTCAGAATATACTCGCTGTAGGCCATGGCAATGTCCACTGTGTCGCCTTTCACTCTGAAATTACCGCGTTTCAGCTCAATGTCGTTTCTTGTGTACAGGGCGTTGACAAGATCTCTTAACAACGCGTTCCGGTCTAAAATCTGGTTCTTTTTTACGGTGATTACGCTGCCCGCCATAGCCGCCGGTCCTCCCATTCCGTATATACACGAGACGGATGAGACGATTATGACATCCTTTCGCCCGGAAAGCAACGATGATACGGCAGACAATCTCAGTCTGTCTATTTCCTCGTTTATGGCGAGATCTTTTTCTATATAGACATCCGTCTGGGGCAAATAAGCCTCAGGCTGGTAGTAATCGTAATATGACACATAATACTCCACCGCGTTCTCCGGGAAGAATCCTTTCATTTCCTCGTAAAGTTGGGCGGCAAGTGTCTTGTTGTGGCTGAGGACAAGTGTCGGCTTTTGTATGTTGTTAATAACATTCGCTATGGTGAAGGTCTTTCCTGACCCTGTAACTCCAAGCAGAACCTGGGCTTTCTCTCCATTTAGAACGCCCTCGGTCAGCTCCCTTATCGCCTGTGGCTGGTCTCCGGTTGGCTTGTATTCGGAAGTTATGTTGAATTTACCCATAGCAGAAATAGTGAAATATATAATTGGTTGTAACCAGGATTTTTGTTGTTTTACGCTGTTTGGCTTGTTTAAAATATTTGCAAAATTACTATTTTTTAATAAAAAACGTCCGCAAATGGCATATTAAATTTGTGTATTAGATGAATAATGCTTAATTTTGCAGAATTAAACTGAGATAGAATCACGTATGTGTAAAAAGATATTATCATTTTTTGTTGTTATATTGTTTCTGACAAGTTGTGGTCATGAGTTCAATCAGGTGTATAAATCCCAAGATCATAACTTCAAATATGAATACGCAAAAGAATGTTACGCCTCAGGCAAATATGACCAGGCTGTAGCGCTGTTACAGGAGTTGGTAACCATACAGAAGGGTACTGATAACGGCGAGGAATGTCTGTATATGCTTGCCATGGCAAATTTCTACAGTTATGACTATGAGGTGGCGGCAGAAGGATTCCGTAAGTATTACAAAACATATCCGAAAGGCGTCTATGCAGAGATGGCTTCCTTTTATGTAGGCGAGAGCTTGTATTGGAGTACACCGGAGCCAAGACTGGACCAAAGTCAGACAGTAGCGGCAATAACTGCATATCAAGAATATCTTGACATCTTCCCGGAGGCACAGATGAAGGAAAAAGCTCACCAGAGACTGTTTGACCTGCAGGATAAGCTTGTGAAGAAGGAATTATACTCAGCAGAGCTGTATTATAATTTAGGAACATATTTCGGTAACTGCCTTATGGGTGGAAGCAACTTCCAGGCTTGTATAATTACTGCCCAGAATGCGCTCAGGGATTATCCTTATACAGACCATCGTGAGGATTTTGCGTTGCTGGTTATGAAAAGCAAGTTCAGTCTGGCAGAGCAGAGCGTTGAGGAAAAACGTGTAGAGCGTTACCGCGATGCTGAGGATGAGTGTTATGGTTTCATAAACGAGTACCCGGATTCAAAGGAACGCAAACTGGCGGAGAAGTATATTGCAACATGCAAGAAGCATACAAAGAATGTGCAAGATTAGTTGTATACAGATATGCTTGCCCAGATAATTGAGATTAAACAGAATAAACAAAAAAATAATTAACAATAATATGGATTACAAAAAGTCAAAAGCACCAGTTAACACAGTGTCACGTAACATCATGGATTTATGTGATGAAACAGGAAATATCTATGAGAGTGTTTCTATCATAGCAAAGCGCGCTAATCAGATATCTGTTGAGATTAAGCAGGACTTGAGCAAGAAGTTGGCCGAATTTGCATCATATAACGATAGTCTGGAGGAGGTCTTTGAGAACAGAGAGCAGATAGAGATCTCACGTTATTATGAGAAGTTACCGAAACCAACCCTCATGGCAACACAGGAATTCGTTGACGGTGATATTTACTGGAGAGATCCTTCTGCAGATAATACAACAGAAGCATAATTATGATACAGCGTAAGCAGACTTTGTACCTGCTGATAGCAATATTGTTATTGGTATTTTGTCTCTGTAACAAGATTGTAAGTATCTCTACAGCGGCAATAGGGCAGGATGCAGTGCTATATAACATTGCTCTTGTTGATATGAACGGAGTGTATTCGTTTAAGTATATCCCTTTGTTCATAATATTGGCAGTAGCGATAATCGTAATGCTTGTGACCATATTCTCATATAAAAAGCGTAAGTTGCAGATAAAATTATGCTATACATCCATTATTCTGCTTTTTGCATGGATACTTACAGCATCTCTTTATTATGCGGACTTGTCAGAGACAGGTGAGTTGCATGGGTTTAGTGTTACAGCGGTCTTCCCTGTCATTGCGATAATATTAAATGTGATGGCATCAAGTGCTATTAAGGCAGATGAGATGCTGGTAAGGGCTGCTGATAGAATAAGATGATTTCTTAATGAAGGATGTTCAGGGAAATCAATATGTAGAATAACAAAAAAAGAAGCGACACCGCTTCTTTTTTTTGTTGTTACATATTTATATATATTACGAATCTCTGATAAAACCTTAATCATCCGAATAAGGCTCTTAATGCCTCCTCAACCTTTCTTACAGGAATTAGTCTTATATTAAATCGCTTGGTGTCAAGCCCCTGCAGGTTGTATTTAGGTATAATCATATTCGTAAATCCTAATTTCTCAGCCTCGGCAATGCGTTGCTCAATACGATTAACAGGTCTCACCTCACCGCTAAGTCCCACTTCGCCTGCCATACACCATCCGTTCTCTATTGGTGTATCCACATTACTTGACAATACGGCGGCAATAACACTTAGGTCCATTGCAAGGTCGGTAACACGTAATCCACCTGCAATATTAATGAAAACGTCCTTTTGCATCAATTTAAACCCCACACGTTTCTCAAGTACAGCCAGCAACATGTTAAGTCTGCGCTGGTCAAAGCCCGTGGACGAACGTTGAGGTGTGCCGTATGCCGCAGAGGATACCAATGCCTGTGTCTCAACAAGGAAAGGCCTGACACCCTCGATGGCAGAGGATATTGCAATGCCACTGAGTCCTTCGTGGTCTTGCGTGAGCAGGAGTTCGGAAGGGTTGTTGACCTCTCTCAGCCCGTTTTGCTGCATTTCGTATATGCCAAGCTCTGATGTGCTGCCGAATCGGTTCTTTATAGAGCGCAGTATCCTGTACACATGATGCTGGTCTCCCTCAAACTGGATAACCGTATCTACTATGTGTTCAAGTATTTTTGGTCCGGCAAGCGAACCTTCTTTTGTTATGTGTCCGATGAGGATGATGGGGACTCCGCTTGACTTGGCGAACCGCAACAATGAAGAAGCGCACTCTCTCACTTGTGAGATGCTGCCGGGTGAGCTGTCAACCTCTTCTGTGCATATTGTCTGAATAGAGTCTATCACGATGATTTCTGGCAGGCATTCTTTTATGCAGTTAAAGATATTCTCAAGTGAAGTCTCGCATAATATGTTTACATTCTCATGCGATGAGTCTGTATCACCTGGCAGGTTGACAGTGTCAGAATGGTTTGCCTTGCCAATTCTGTCCGCTCTCATCTTTAACTGCTGTGCGCTTTCCTCTCCGCTTATGTAAAGAATTCTTTTATTGTTTATACGCAATATTGTCTGTAACGTAAGAGTACTCTTTCCTATTCCGGGCTCTCCACCCAATAGAACCATTGAGCCGGGGACAAGTCCTCCGCCAAGAACCCTGTTAAGTTCAGAGTCGCACATATCAATACGAGGCTCGTTCTTAGATGTTATCTCCCTTAATAACAGGGGTCTGTTAACAGGAGAGGCACTGCTGTTTCTTATGGTCTTTGCCGCAGAATAGGCTGCCGTCTGTCCTGTATCTGAGGAAATCCTGATTTCCTTAAAGGTGTTCCAATGTCCGCAACTTGGACATTTGCCAATCCATTTCGCCGATTCTTGTCCGCAGTCCGAACAAACATAAGCTGTTTTGTCTTTTGCCATTATCTTCTATTTGGGAATATACGCTTTATGCTTAATGATATTGCAAAGATACATATTATATTTAATAAAATCAATTAGTATAATCAAAATCTGATATAGTGAAAAATTCTAATGAAGTTCAGTATAAATACAAAAAATAGTACTAATTTTGCAGAATAAATAATATTGATATGAGATTCCGATTTTTATTTGTTTCGTTCGCCTTGTCATTATCTTTTGTTGGCTGTGGACCGAGCGAAGATAAGATAAAAGATATTGAGGCGGCAGAACAGTTGCGTTTGCAGAAAGAAGACTCTTTGGCATTTAAGGTCGGCGTGTTACCAACCCTTGACTGTCTGCCTGTTTTTGTGGCAAAGGAAGAAGGTCTTTTTGACTCTCTTGGCGTTGATATCCGTCTGCGAGAGGTGGGCTCACAAATAGATTGTGATGCGGCTTTAATGAAAGGTAAGTTACAGTGCGGCTTTACGGATATAGTGCGTACAGAGAGAATGAAGAACACCGGTGCCAAGGTAGAGTATCTCTCGTCAACAAATGCATATTGGCAGTTGGTGTCAAACCGTCTTTCACGAATCAAGAATCTGAGACAACTCAAAGAAAAGAAAATAGCCATGAGCCGGTACTCTGCAACGGATATGCTGACACATTATGCCGTTGACAGTGCAAAACTGAAGCAAGACGACGTGTTCCGCATACAAGTGAATGATGCTCGTGTAAGATTGGGAATGCTTGTGAATAATGAGCTCGACGCAATGCTCTTTACAGAACCACAGGCTACCACCGCACGATTATACAAACACCCGCTTCTGTTGGATAGCCGCAATATAGGAGTGTCTCTCGGGGCTATCGTCATATCGGGATACTTTAACGATAAGCTCAGGGCGAAACAGCTTAAAGTTTTTGTTGACGCATATAATAAGGCATGCGACAGAATTAATGCCAATGGGATAAAACATTATGCGTCTATTATAATTAAATATTGTAATTCCGATGACAATACAATTAACGCCATACCAGAACTGCGCTATACTCATATCTCAAAACCTCAGAGCGACGATATAGAGACCGCTCGAAAGTGGCT
>JAFQGS010000055.1 GCA_017415455.1 Prevotella sp. | reverse complement strand
GCATAGCAACGGCGATGCGATGACATAGCAACGATGATGCGATAGCATAGGAATGACGAGATGATTGCATAGCAACGACAAGGTTATCAATGAGAAATATTGGAATTATAGCTACTATAGGCACTATGGAAACTATAAAAATATTGCTGAAAAATTCGCCTGGCGGCAGCATCCGGGCATCTTTTTACTTTGTTAACATGCGGAAACGGGCAGGGCAAGGCTGCGGCAAGGCTGCGAAAGGGCATCTTTCGCATCGCCTGAAATCCTATTTTAAGAGTTGCGTTTGTCAAAAAAAAAGAACAAAATATTGCATCTCCGCAGACCTTCCACCCACCGGCATCGTGAAAATTTTTCTATGCCGGATAACACATTTTACATAAAAACAACAGTCTGCCGCTTTGTGAAAACATCAAAAAAAGCGCCATTTCATCGGTGTTTTTTGAACAATAAGAGGGTTTGCGCATTTTTTCATTCTTGTTGCGCTCTTTTTACACATTATAATAACATATAGGGAGTACTTTTACCGGCAGATTATAATTATTAATATCTATAAAACAAAAATCAATGAAAAAATTCAGAACATTATTGCTGACATTGCTCGCTGTGCTGAACATCAGTGCGGCTGAGGTAAATGTTGACCCGGCAACGTTGCAGAGTGCGTTATCTGACGCAGCAGACGGCGACGTTCTGGTACTGAGTGAAGGTGCCTATGGAGGGCAGCTTACATTCCCGAGTGAGAAAAGCGTGACGTTTAAGGCGGCGGAAGGTGCGGATGTAACCTTTGCCTGTCTGTTCCGTGCTAATGACGAGACACTGACAGGTGGCGGTATCATACTTGACGGGCTTAAGATTGCCATCTCTGACTCTTATTTCATCAATCTTGACAAGTATGGTGACATCAAGCGTATAGAGGTGAGAAACTGCGACATATCAAATGTAGCACGCTGCTTCCTGCGTACAAACAACGAGCAGAACACCATTGATGAGATAATATTTGACAATTGTGTCATCCATGATTGCGGTTCTGGCGGATGGAACTTTATGTATCCAAAGCATATCGTGAAAAAACTGACAGTGTCACGCTCTACACTCTACAATTACACTAACGGCGAGAGCTTGTTCTTCGCAAACGGAAAGGACCAAAGCAACGTCTTCGTCTTTGAGTTCAAGAACAACACTGTTTATCGCTGGGCTAAGTCTAACGACCGCGCGCTGTGCAAGACAGAAGGGAAATACAGCACAGAATCTACATTCACATTCACAGATAATATAGTATATAAAGGTGGAGCATCCGGGGTAATGCCGCAGATGGTACAGGCTACAGGCGGAACACTCAAGGCAAAGAACAATCTTGTTGTGGAGTATGGCGGATACAACTCTACTGGAACAAAAGAGATAAATGACCTTACTCTTGAGGGACTGGGACTTACAGAGCTGTCTTTCCCTAATCCCGATGCCGGCGATTTCACTATCGTATCAACATCACCTTTGGCTGCGGCAGCAACAAACGGAGGCGTACTGGGAGACCCAAGATGGCTTAAGACTGTGTCTAAGGCTGTGAACCTTACTGTGACGGCAAGTCCGGGCGAAGGCGGTACGGTGACACCTGCAAACGCTGTCTTTGAGGCTGGCGACGAGGCTACTCTTACTGCTACGGCAAACTACGGATACCGTTTCAAGGAGTGGCAGGATGAGAACGGCAACGTGCTGTCAAACGAGAATCCGTACACCATTACCATAAACAATGACTTGAAGGCTGTTGCGATATTCACAACAGTAGACACCTATACCCTGACAATAAACAAAGAGGGAGAAGGCGCAAAATGGGGAAGCGTGAAACTGATGCCGGAACCGGTAAGCGGCGTCTATGAGACAGGAACAGAAGTGACTGTAAGCATTGTTCCTAACAATGTTACATCATTCTTGTATTGGGAAAACAAGTCGGCTGAACTAAGCCGGAGTGTGGTGATGGATGGAAATAAGGAGGTGACAGCAACATTTGATGTCATTCCATTTATTGTGGCATGGGACTTTGCTGTGGCAGAGCCTCGCGGCAACCGTGTTGCTGATTACGCATATACAACAGACAATACCGGCTTGCTGAGCATTTTCAACGGTGACGGGTCAAGCACAAACTGGGGCGGCTCTACTCGTAACTTTGGAGGAGACAACTTGAACTGCATTCGCAGATATACCGACTATGTCAATATGCAGGCACCACGCAGCTTCGTAGCACGATTCAACGTGGACGGCTATACAAACATCCGCATACACAGCCTCGCCGGAGCTGATAACGGTTGTGTTCACTCTGTTCAGAAGATGCAATACTCTACAGACGGAGAGAATTACACAGACCTCGCATCACTTGACATGACACAGAACGAGTGGCTCCCATTTGAGGCTCAGCTGCCAGAGGGATTGTCAACAGTATATGTCCGCTGGATTGGAGATACTACAAGCGAGCTGTTAGGCTCTGCGAAAGCGGGAGATACAGAGGGATTCTATCTTGCTGACATCGTATGCTATGCTGACAAGCAGATAGTAAACGACACAGAAGCTCCACAACTGCTGTCTTCTTCTCCTGCAGCAGGCTCAAACACTGCTTCCGCACGTGGTAACTTTGTATTGACATTCAACGAGCGCGTGAAGGCTGGAACAGGTGACATAACTCTTAACGGCGAGACTCTTGAGGGTGTTTATGGCAGCAAGACCGTTACTATCGCATACAAAGGACTTAACTATGGCACTTCATACACACTGAAGATTCCTGCCGGTGCTATTACAGACTTGAGCGGTAATGCATTTGCCGGCACCGACATTCAGTTTACAACTATGCAACGCCCAGAACCAGAGAAACGCGTGTTTGACGCTGTTGTGGCTCAGGACGGAACAGGAGACTATCTCACTGTACAGGCGGCTATTAACGCAGCACCTCAGAACCGCATTGCGCCATGGATTATATTTGTAAAGAACGGCGAATATGAGGAGCTTATCAAGATTCCAAGCAACAAACCTTTCATACATCTTATCGGTCAGGACAAGGAGAAAACACTCATCAAGTTCTGGATAAACAATGGAGGCACCAATGACGTTGGTTATGAATATTCTACAAACAACCCGGCATCAAAGACTTATGGCTATCAGGGTGTGTTCCAATGTGACGCTACTGACTTCTACACAGAGAACATCACATATTATAACTCTTTCGGTGTAGAGAAGCAGTCAGGACCAATGGGTCTTGCTATGCGCTCAACAAACGACAGACAGGCTTTCTACAACTGTAAGTTCCGTTCTTTCCAGGATACCTGGTTCACTACGACAACAAATGTAAGCGACCGTCATTATGTAAGCAACTGCTGGATAGAGGGTGCTGTTGACTATTTCTATGGAGCTGGAGAGGTGTATGTTGAGAACACTACATTCTATAACGCACGCTCAACAGGCTCAGTGGTTGTAGCTCCTTGTCACAAGTCGGGTACAAAATACGGATATGTGTTCAACAACTGTACACTTGATGGTGAGGGAAGTCAGCATAAACTCGGACGCGCATGGCAGAATGAGCCAATTGCCGTATGGCTGAACACAACATTCAAGACCGACTTCTCACCAGAAGGCTGGAGCGAGTGGCACATCGCACCTAAACTGTTTGCGGAATACAACAGTATGGATGCTGAGGGCAATCCTCTTGACTTGACAAGCCGCCGCACAGAGTACAAGGTTGACGGTCAGGATAAGAAAGAGGTGCGTCAGGCTATTCTCAGCGACACCGAGGCTTCGCGTTATACTTATGAGGCAGTGATGAACGGCAGTGACGACTGGAATCCCCGCAAGCTGATGGAGGCTGTCAATGCTCCTGCTGGCTTGGTTTACAGTGAGGCAGACCGCACACTGGCATGGCAGGCGTCTGAATACGCAATCTGTTACGTTGTCATCGACCAGAACGATCAGGTTGTAGGCATAACAAAGGAACTGTCATTTGTCACAGATGGCAACAGCAAGATATATACAGTAAAGGCGGTTAACGAATACGGAAGCCTCAGCCAGCCTGCTTCTATTGACATCACCACCGGCATAAATTCTACAGAAGCAGCAACACCTGTAGAATGTCAGTATTACAACCTTCAGGGCATCCGTCTTAATGGCGCAGCCAAAGGACTGAACATCGTCACTATGCGTATGTCAGACGGAAAAACTGTTTCCAAGGTGATAAGTGTAAAATAACATATCTTATAACTATATATAATAAGTAAAAATGAATAAATCAATTGTAAATCGTTTGTGGATACTTCTGCTACTGGCAATGTGTTTCACAAAACTCTCTGCCAGTCAGACGGCTGTGGCTCATTGGGAGTTCACAACCGGTTATGACGTGACAAAGAGCGGCAAGACGGCAACCTATACTCCAAACACTCTCGGATGGTCGAAGATTGCCAACACCTATTGGAAAACCACTCAGCCTTATTTCCTTCCGAACCAGTGTGCACTGGTTCCGGAGGACTGCTACATAACAGTCCATACCAGCGATGGAAAGTGGGAAGTGACATCAAGCGGTTCGGGCCCAAACTACCTCTTGCGACTCAACACCGCTTCAATAACAAAGTTCACGGCAAAGGCCGACTATGCAGACGGCTCAAAGCACGACCAATACTTTGAGATTTCCATGCCTACGCTCTCATTGAGCAACCTGAAGCTTAACTTCTCCATTGGTGACGGTTCAAGCTCTGCCACCAAATTCGGCGTAGTATATTCTGTTGACGGCGGAACAACATGGACCGTGCTTGATGACTATACTTCAGGCTCACACTGGAACACATACGTTGACGCCAATTACGATCTTAAGGCCGATAATAAAGAGCGACTAATCGTGCGCCTTCTTATTCAGTCGGCTACAAAAACCAGTAACTATAACCTTAAGTATGTAAACATTCTTGCAGAGGACACACAGGCTCCTAAAGTGCTGTCAACAACACCTGCCGACGGAGCAGCCGACGTTATCCCCACGGGCAAGGCTGTGATACTGTTCAGCGAGGGTGTTGAGGCAAAGGCAAATGCTGCGGCTGTTCTTCGCAACAACGCAAGCGGTGTCACCACAGAATTGTCACCGGTGATAAAGGGCAACAAGGTGTCTTTCGCTTACACAGACCTCGACCTCACCACTTCATACACACTTACAGTTGCGGCGGGCGCATTTGCCGACCTCGCCGGCAATGTACTCAACTCAGAGATAAAGGTTAACTTCACCACATCCGACACCCGTCCGGTGCCGCCACCAGTGCTTGACAGCAAGAACCGCCTGTGGTATCACCGCCCGGCAATGTACTGGGAAGAGGCTATGCCGTTAGGAAACGGTCGCCTTGGTGTAATGGTAAGCGGCGGCGTGGCAAAGGATACGCTCCAGCTCAATGAGGATACTTTCTGGGGTCAATCGCCCAACCGTAATTATAATGCCAATGCAAAGTCTGTTCTGTCACAGGTACAGCAGTATATCTTCAACAAGGACTACGTGTCTGCACAGAAACTTGCCATACCAAACTGGATGTCAAAAGCATCGCACGGCGCACAGTATCAGGCTGCCGGCTGTGTTCTTATTGGCTTCCCAGGACAGAGATTCGATGACGAGGAGGCCGGTCAGACCACCGATGCCCGCGATGCTCAGGCGTATGTTCGCTCACTCGACATGTCTAACGCCACAGCCGTGACATCATATGTTGTTGACGGTGTGACCTACACACGCACTGTATTCACCTCATTTGAGGATAATGTCACCATTATGCGCATAGAGGCTTCAGAAAAAGGTAAGCTTAACTTCGACGTTTGCTATGCTGCGCCAAACAAGACCAACATGGCGAAGATAGGCGTCAACAAGATAACCTCCGACGGAATGATTGAGGCTTCTCTTATTCCTGCCAGAACAGAGTCGGAGGGTGTTGCCAACAAACTCAACTGCTTCACCTTCATCAAGGTCATAAACGAGGATGGCGAGCAGACAAGCACCGGCAAGCAAACTGTGCGCGAGGGTGGCCTTGTTGCAGGACAGACATCCGTGCCAACCATCAACGTCAGCGGCGCTACGGCAGCAACGATAATCATTTCTTCTGCAACAAACTTCGTGAACTACGACGACATCAGCGCCAATGCCGAGGCTAAGGCTCTGACATATATCACAGACTATATCAACAAGAACAAGAGCTACGACTCTACTCTCACCGACCATGCTTCAAAGTATCAGGAACAGTTTAACAGAGTAACTCTTGACCTTGGCTCTAACGCAGTGCAGGAGGTTAAGGATACCGAGACACGTATAAAGGAATTCCGTTCAACAGAGTCTGACCCGGGCCTCGTGTCAAATTATTTCCAGTTTGGCCGCTATCTCCTTATCTCTTCATCACAGCCCGGCACACAGCCGGCAAACCTTCAGGGCATCTGGAATCCTAACGCGCGCCAGTATCCTGCATGGGACTCAAAATACACTTCAAATATCAATGTTGAGATGAACTACTGGCCAGCCGAGGTTGCCAACCTTGCCGAGTGCCACGAACCATTCATCGAAATGGTCAAAGATGTATCAGTAACGGGTGCCGAGACTGCGGAGAAGATGTATGGCGCACGTGGTTGGGCTCTACATCATAATACGGACATCTGGCGCACCACAGGTCCGGTAGATAATGGTTCTGTAGGCGTATGGCCTACATGCAACGCATGGTTCTGCTCACACCTCTGGGAGAAATATCTCTTCTCTGGCGACAAGACATATCTTGCAGAGATATATCCGGTGATGAAGGGTTGCGCCGAGTTCTTCCAGGACTTCCTCGTTGAAGACCCTAACACAGGCTATATGGTTGTATGTCCGTCAAACTCACCTGAGAATCATCCAGGCTTGAAATCTTACACCAACGACGAGGGCAAGACAATGAATTGTGCGCTCTTTGGCGGTGTTGCCATGGACAACCAGATGGTTTACGACGTACTGAAGAATACGGCAGAGGCTGCCCGCGTTCTTGGCATCGACGCCGACTTCGCAAGCCAGATTGACGCTTTGAAGATGCGACTCACTCCTTATAAGATTGGTCAGTACGGACAGGTTCAGGAGTGGCAGGAAGACTGGGACCGCGAGAACACATCACACCGTCATCTCTCTCACCTGTGGGGCGCATATCCTGGTAATCAGGTGTCACCATACACAAACCCAACCATATTCCAAGGCGTCCACAAGTCGCTTGTAGGTCGTGGTGACGCAGCCCGCGGCTGGTCTATGGGATGGAAGGTATGCGAGTGGGCACGCATGCTTGACGGCGACCACGCTCTCGCCATCATTAAGAACCAGCTGCGCCTTATGGACCCTAATGCCACAATGTCTGACGCTGACGGCGGTACCTATGCCAACATGTTCGACGCCCACGCTCCGTTCCAGATCGACGGCAACTTCGGTTGCTGCGCCGGCATCGCCGAGATGCTGCTGCAGTCGCATGCCGGATTCGTACACCTTCTCCCTGCCCTGCCGTCACAATGGCTCAATGGAGAGGTTACCGGTCTGCGCTCTCGCGGAGGTTTCGAGATTGCCGAGATGAGATGGGAAATGGGTAAGGTTAAGAAGGTAAGCGTGAAATCAACCATCGGCGGCAACCTGCGCATCCGCAGCAACACACAACTGAAACTTGCCGACGGCACAGCGCTTACTCCTGCAACAGGCAATAACACCAATCCGCTCATGCAGGCTTACGAGATGCCGGAGCCGCTTGTTGTCAATCCTTCAAAGATTCCAGACACCAACCTGCCGACGACATATCTCTATGACATACCGACAAAGGCAGGCGACGTCATCATTCTCATTGACAAGGACGAGACTTCTGGTATCAGCTCTGCTGTAATGCCTGAGGAGAACACCTCTGCCGACAGCGCCATCTATTCAACAGACGGCAAGCTTATCACCGCCGCTCATCGTGGTGTACAGATAAGCAAGGGTGTGAAACGCATGAGAAAATAATTCATAGATAATGTCATAAAACCCGCGAGGGAAAATCGTAATGTCCGCCTGAACCTTCAGACGGACATTACTTTTCCTATGCAGCTATCCTCCCGGACTGAGCATACCTTAGATAATTGAAGAGATTATTACTCTATCATTTTATTAATATTTAATAACTTTAAACGTTTTAACCTCACCCTCAGACGTTGTTGCTTTCATGATATAAACCTCACCTTTTTTCATTGTCACAACACTCTTGCCATCCACTGTAAAGAACTCACGCCTTACGATGTCTGCATTATCAAAATCATCTGTTGCCTGCGATATGCCAGTAGTCCCGTCTGTCACTGCCACAGATATACGTCTTGAGTACACCGTGCCGTCGCCGTCAGTGACCGTTGCCTTCATCACAGCCATGCCATTGGCTTCACTGGTTGTGATATTAAGAGTATTCCCGTCAACAGATGCCTTCAGACAGTCACCGCCATCCACTATCTCTATAGCAAACACTGGAGTCTTGGTAAACCCTTTGAAATGTTCAGTCAGGTTCATTGAGCCATTCTCTCCCGACTTTAAGACTATATATGGATTAGCCATAAACTCAAGATAATCCTCAAGCAAGGTCCATCCATCATTGTCCGGATCGCTGTTGTTGTCAGCCACACCCGGGTCAGAACCGCAAATTCTCTCATACCAATCAGGCATTCCGTCCTGGTCGGTGTCATAATCTGCAGGTCTTGTCTCCTCTGGATAAGCCTCCCATCCGCCACAGTCGTCCTCATGGTCTATCTCACCCCTTATTCCCGAGCGGCTGCCTTTGTAAGTCCATGAGCCCTCAATAGTCTCTTTTATAAGTCTCAGATGCTGTTCGTCTCTGCATGGCATCGTTGCGCCTGCATCAGAAGTAACAATCTTGTAAGCATCATTAGCCGAGTGTATTGTAGCCTCTGAAGGGAAGAAAGGAGCGTCATACCATGTCTCCTCAGGATAGTCTCCCGTGGCATTATACGTAACATTCTTCTGGTCTTTTGTCACACTGCCGTCCTTGTTGATACGCAGATTCCCACTGACATAGGCAAACTGTGCCCTATGACCACCCAACTCGTTCTGAGCAGTGAACAACACAGGATTCTCCGTATCCGGGCCCATTTTGTAGTAGTTATTAACAAACTGCATCAACCGGGCCCCTCCGTCTGTTGTTCTTCCATGCCAGTTGTAGCATACGTTGTTAAACATGTCAAGCTCTCCTGCCGCTTTGCCTTCACCGTCCAGTCCGCCTCCCATGCTCCAGTTTCTTCCGTTACAGTTCACCAACAGGTTGTGGCTGAACGTTCCTATGCTTCCGCCTATCGTTGCCGCAAAACCGTGATTCTTGCCCGAGGCATAGTTTTTGTGGTCGGCAATACCCAGTGCCTCTGCTATCATGCTGTTTTGGAACGTGATGTTTTTTGCGCCTCTGCTTGAGAATGTCTCATCTGTTCCCCATGCCGCTGTTGTATGGTCTATTATTGAGTGGTCGGCACCTGTTATTCCCAATGCGTTTCCAGTGTCGCCATATCCATGCTTGGCCCTTAGGAAGCGGCATATTGTCTCGCTGCCGATGTTCAGGTTAGAACGTCTGATGCATATACCTTTTCCTGGTGCTGTCTGTGCCGCGATGGTGGCGTATGGGTTTACGAACACCGCCTCAAACCCCATGTCTATCATTCCTGCTACATCAAACACTATCGTTCGCGGTCCTTTGAGGTCAACAAGTCCGTAGAGCAGCGAGCCCGGATTGTGGTCATGGTTCAGGTTTGTCACATGATACACTATACCACCTCGTCCTCCTGTTGCGTACTTTCCATATCCCTCTGCCCCAGGAAAGGCGAGCTGTCTCTTCCTGAAGTTCCATTCCTCACCCTTATGAATTTGCCCTGCCGCATCCTCCTCGTCAATACGCCAGTAATATGTGTCTATGGTGTTCAGGTCTTTAAATATATATGTTGTGTCGGTCTGAATAGCCTGTTCCTTAAGCACACCAGGCTCCGTGCCAATCATAACATGATGCTTGACCGCCACGGGCGCAGGGCTCCATCTCAGCGTTATCTGTCCATTGTCGGCATCAGCATGCCTGTCGTTATTTGCAGGGTAAGGATTAAATGCCTGCGTCAGCGGATTACTCTCGTCAAAGACAAGAGCGTTGATGGTCACAGCCGTTGCCGAATAGGTGCTTCCTGCCTGTGGCACAGATATGTAGTCTATTGTCACCGTCTCGCCCTCAGCACATTTAAAAGTGATATAGCTATAACCTGAGTCGCTTTGCCTTACGGCCCTGCACGTCTGTGGAATATTCTCCGCAACTACACTACCGTTTACCTTTACCATAACAGGGGGCAGACCTGCTGTCCATCCGTCTACGGCATTGTGATAAGCCATCAGCGAATGTTCGCCTGCAGCCAGACCGCTCACCTCAAGGCGTATTCCCGATGCTCCTTGCGTCACATCAACATAGTCGTTGGAGACTCCCGGCTCCAGCAGTTCTATGCTGAGACAGGCGTCGGCCAACAGTTTGTAGCCATAGTTTACGACACCCTGCTTCCAATATTTCGTACAGATGGCATTTCCAGCCAGTCCCGGAACTGCAGATAACTTTATCGTCATACTACTGCCATCCGCCTGTTCAAAAGAGGCTTGCGCCGATGTCTCCCTTCCTATGGCCCATGCCGTATATCCGGGCTCCAGTCCTTCTGCCTCCGAACGTCCAGACATATTGAAGTCAATCTTTAACTGAGCCTCTGTGGTCAGTGCGAGACAGAACACTGAGAGGAATGTTACAAAAAGTCTTTTCATCATGACATTTTCAATTAGTATTATTAAGAATCAGGTAAAAATCTATTGCTGCAAATATAGTTTTTTTGTTTTCATGTTTGTTCTTGCTGATGATTTTTCTTTTCCATAGAGTCTGATTTGAGAAAATTATCTTCCTCTTTGAGATTTTAATCTACTAATATTGTTATTTATGCCGCATCATGAATTTGAGAAATCACTATGCCGCACATCTGTCTTAAGCGATACTTTTTGTTCTCTTTTTTTGACAAACGCAACTCTCAAAATAGGATTTCAGGCGATGCGAAAGATGCCCTTTCGCAGACTTTCCGCAGCCTTGCCCTGCACGTTTCCGCATGTTAACAAAGTAAAAAGATGCCCGGATGCTGCCGCCGGGCGAATTTTTCAGCAATATTTTTATAGTTTCCATAGTGCCTATAGTAGCTATAATTCCAATATTTCTCATTGATAACCTTGTCGTTGCTATGCAATCATCTCGTCATTCCTATGCTAT
>JAFQGS010000054.1 GCA_017415455.1 Prevotella sp. | reverse complement strand
TTATAGCGGCGGGGTTCCACCTCTTCCCATTCCGAACAGAGAAGTTAAGCCCGCTTGCGCCGATGGTACTGCAATGCAATGCGGGAGAGTAGGTAGCCGCCTTTTTTCTTCAGGAGTCCTCAGGCAATGATGCCCGGGGACTCCTTTTTTTGTCGCTGTTAAGGGTGTCCTGCCGCCTGTACCCTTGGCCAGGACCCTTTGTTTCTTCTTCCTTGTTCTCTTTCTTTCTATTCTTCATTCTTCATTCTTTATTCTTTATTCTTTATTCCCATATTCTAAAGACATGATGATTCATCCGTATTTCTGCTTTTTTATAAATGTCAAAAAAAGATGCTGTATTTTGTTGTTTGTTTTATTAAATTGTTGTATTTTTGTGTAAATATAAGATTAATCAATATTCAATGAATATCTCTATATACTTAAGAACTTCTTTGCTGGCGATTTTCTCATTTGTCTTTTATATGGGGACTGTTGCATTTGCCGATAATACATATAGTGTGAGTGTTGGCAGTAATGTATATATGAAAGTTACTTCTGCAGATGAAATAGTAGTAGACGGTGTATATGTTATTGTTAATGAACAATATGGCAAGGTGATGTCCGCAAAGTTGAATACAAGTAAAATGGCATCGTCCATTGACGCACAGATTGTTAGCGGCATCTGCTGTATAACTGTAGATAATTCGGATGCAGATCCTTATGAGATAACTTTAAAAAAAACTTCTGACTATTATTTGCTTAAAACAAATGTTGGTAATGTTGGATGTAGTTCAGACGGAGATAAATTTGATGTAAATGAATCGTCAACAGCAAAACGGTTCCAGTGGGACATTACAGAATTAACTAATGACAGTATTTCAATCAAGAATGTTTCAAGCGGAGAGTTTATAAGGTATCGGGATAATTCCGATGACTTTAGAACTTATCTTCCTCCTCCAGGCGAATTTTCTATTCAACTATACAAAAAGGTAACAGATACCACAATGCAACCACTTCCGTTGTCATTTAATCCTTCTTCGGGTGAAGTGAATGTTGGTGAAACTTTATCGACTGTGTTGGAGACTCCTGATGACTATAACGGATTGATAACTTATTCGAGTGCAGACGAAGATATTGCCGTAGTTAATGCCGAAGGCGTCATCACCGGTGTTGGTGTTGGAACTGTTGACATAACAGCATCAGCTTCAGCTACGAATGTTTATTATGGAAATAATATTGAGTTTACCGTAACGGTAAAAGGGAATGTTGCAGATGATGACATAATAGAGCCAGTTGTCTATAAACGGATAAAAAGCACCGATGAATTGGAGAGCGGAAAGAGGTATCTTATACTCGCCTCAAATTCAACAAAAGCGTTAAGCCAGCATAATGGTTCCGACGGATTTAAGGTGGTAGGTGTTACTGTTAATAATGAACAATACACAGGTTCTGTCAACGAGACCGGTTGTCCATACGAACTGTTGGTAGGTGATGGTAAGGAGAGTGGCACCTGGACCCTTCAATATGTTGCAAACGGTCAATTTATCAAGGCAGAGTCAAGTTCGTCTGTTGGACTGAAAATCTCAGATAATGCAACAGGTAATTGCAATTGGAGTATTGAAATCTTGGAGACTGGTAATGCAAAGATAGTAAATACAAAGTCTACAGGTAGGACGTTGTCTGTAGGTACAGATTATTTTAAGAACTATTCAGGCACCGATCCCGTGCAATTATACAAGAAAATCACCGATGCTGTAAATATTCCGATAGGCGTGACAGGTTACGGAACGTTATATTATGGTGATGTCTCATTAATCGTTCCTGAAGGCGTCACTGCCCAAACCTATTCCTACTCGGGTGAAGAACTGGTGGCAACGCATACCTACAATGCCGGCGACGTCATACCTAAGGGAACTGCGGTCGTGCTGAAAGGCAATGCTGGCACAAATTATTGTTTTGACAAGGTTGCCTCAACTGCCGTTGCTCCGTCAGACAATATGCTTAAGGGAAGCGATGAAGATGTGCAGTTGGAAGAAAACGACGATGTGTATTATTACAAACTATCACGCAATTCAAGCGGTGACACCAGTTCCGTTGGTTTCTATTGGGGTGCGGCGGATGGCGGTCCGTTTAGGAATCCAGCGCATAAGGCATATCTGGAAATACAGAGAACCAGTGTGACTTATGGTAAAAGTACGTTTGCTTTAGGCGGAACGGATGGTGTTGAGTCATTACGCATGGACAAAGAAATGCCAGAAGACGTAGTATATTCAATATCAGGTGTACGTATAAAAAGTGCCTTCTTGCCCAAGGGAGTATATATTATAAACGGCAAGAAGAGAATAGTGAGATAAACGTTCTGAAGTAAGACCCCGATGGCACACTATATAAAACCAACCATAGAAATTGTAGAAATGGAATCTGCTGTAGATGTTGTGGCAGGTATAGGACTTTCTAACTCCGTCGGTTATGAGGAGAATCTTGTAAAGCCCGGCTATTCTGAGACATTTGATGATGCTGATCCTATGTATTTTTCTGTGCCAAAAGATGTAAATATTTGGGAACCGTCAGAAGAGTGGGATGACGAGCGATAATGTTCCCTAACACATCATACCCTATCTTGTATCTCGTCTTAAGGACTATCTAAGAAAAAGAATTTCTGATTCTTTTTGTGATGTATATGTTCTTTAGTCCCTTTTTTATTTGCAGAAAAATATCAATAATATATGCCGGCAGATAATGCGTTGTGCTTTTATCTGTCGTTTGTATTCCAAGAAATCTCTTTACAAAATCATCAATTGTACCTTTCTTTATATATAAACACCAGAAATCTTTGGTAAATACAGAAATTTGCCCGTTGTTTGTTTGATTTTTCTTAATTAATGTTAAGCAAGGTTTGGCTCTTGTCTGTATTTGCGTCTATACAATGTAAAAGATAGATAAAACGCGGAAACATAGCAGCATGTTTTAATGCTATTTAATGTATTGCGTAAAGAAAGTGATTATGAATGAAAGCACATTTGAAGAGATGATACCACTTTTACGGCAGACGGTGCGGAAAACCCTTTGCTGTTTTAACCTAAGCGTAATGGAACGTGAGGACATCACACAAGATGTTATGTTGCGTTTGTGGCAAATGCGTTATGAACTGGACAATATTCGTTCGATAGAAGCTTTTGTAATTGTTGTTGCAAGACACGAAGCTCTTTCAAAATTGCGCCAGAGAAAACCAGAGCAATCTGCGGATAAGTTTAATGATTTCATGTCAGACAGCAGAACACCCTTTTCGGATTTAGAGGCAAAGGATGATGCCGAATGGTTGGAACAGCGTTTGAAAATGCTGCCTGACACGCAAAGAACTATTTTATACATGCGTCAGGTGGAACGACGAAGTGCCGATGATATTGCCCGTTTGCTTGGCATTGCACCTGCATCCGTGTCAACGTTGTTAGCCCGTGCGCGCCGAAAGTTGTTGGATGATATAAAGAACAGGAGATGAGTTTATGAAGAGAGTATATACGAAAGAACACATAGAGCAGCTTCTGCATAAATTTATGGATGGTGAGACAGAACTTCATGAGGAGCGAGAACTGGAGGAATATTTCCGTACCCAGAAAGATATACCAGAAGAATGGAAGGCGTATAAGGAAATGTTTGAATATTTTGAGAATGGTATGACAGAGGCTTCTCCTAAGCATCATCGGCACGTTGTAAGTCTGATAGCTGCCGCTGCTGTTTTCCTACTTCTGCTACTCATTAATGTTACACGGGACAAGTCTGTGGAATATGCAGATAATAACGTGTCATTAAACAAACCTAATGCGGTGTTGGAATATGATAATATGGTGACAGACAATAATATTATAAATGCAAAAACAGATGGAAATGACTCAATAATCAAGGACCGCCTGGAGAGACATCCTGCAGGTAAAGGGCTGATGGCAGACAACAACAAGGATGATATAAGCTCAAACCCAGAAACAAGAACAGCCCTCGGACAATACTCCAAGCCTGCAGATGAGCAACTGCAAGAGATTAATGATGAAAACATGCGTATTATAGCAGAAGCGCGGCAAAAAATAGAGACGGACTTATACAATGCAGAGGTGGAAACATATTATTTCATAATCAAAGACGAAGACAATTGTCTTCAACTCGTAACAAACGAAGAAGGAGTATATGACATAATAAACCTATGCGAAGACCACGAAGTGATAACTTTTTAAAAACAACCAAATTTAAATTACAATGAGAATGATTAGATTTACATTATTCAGCCTTACCTTACTTCTCGTACCGGCAGTATCTGTGGCTCAGAGAAACATAGAGAGAGCAATAGAGAAGCTCAGGAATACCAACGGCATCAGCATTTGTGAGACGATTACAAGTCAGCCGGATGAGTATGGCATAATGACGAAAAACGAGGTGTATAACTTTTCTCTTCCAGAAGACGAACGCTCTCTTATCGCAGACATGGTAAAAGCGTTTGAGAAAGACAAGGGCTCGTCTTATTCTGTGTACGTCAAGAAAAACACCAATAACATGCAAGCCCCTACCACTATCATCAGCTTCGGACAGATAAATTTGGGTAAGTATGCAGACGGGAGCTATTACGTATTATGCTTCAACGATACGTCTGACTCTACAGGCTGTTATCGTCACGCATACGCCATCGAGTGGTATGAGAATAAAGTGAAGGATAAAAAGATGATTGAAGGGCTAGTGCTACATACTTATGGCATGAAACCATCGCTAAAGTCTAAACTTAGCGGTATCTCTGAAAATAGTTCAGGCAACAACGGCTCCTCATATTTCACCAGTTCATTTTCAGAGTGGGCAAAGAAATGGCAGAGCATGTCACAACAATCATCTCCCGTCTTGTTGCTAAACCAGGTAAGAGCGTTTTGTGATCAGATAGAAAAACATGCTGAAGGGCATAAATCGTCAAGCACATCCTACTATATAGCAGTCTATTTATACGAGAATGTCAAGAACACCGCCCCGGAACTATCAGACGCCGAGCGAGATATATGTGCGAAGCAAATCGAGCAGACAAACCGCAAGATGACAGACAATACGGTTGCGGATGTTCTGAAAGCAGCCATTCAGCTTTTGAAAAACTGATGTCCTTTCATAAATACAAACTTTCAGGCGAGGTGCACAAGATGAGAAACTCTTGTGCGCCTCGCCTTTTGTGTTATCACAGCAAACCTTATATGAAATAGTTTTCCGGCCTCATAGGTCTCATAACATCCACGGTTGTTTAATGCAGAAGCTCCATCACAACCGGTTGCTGCACAGACATTGCATGAGAAAGCAATACCAACACAGTTTGTCGTTATGTCATATACTTATTTTAACATTGTTTGTATAGAGTAATGAAAACATTTGTATTATATTTGCAGCATGGCAAAAAGGTGATGTGCCAGTCTTAGTTATAAACATTTAAATAAAAGGAAAATGAAAAAAAGTTTCAAAACTATTGCTTGCCTGATGGCTGCAGGCATTTTAGCTACATCATGTGTAGGTTCTTTCAGTTTATTTAACCGTCTTGCGAGTTGGAACAAAACAGCTACAGATAATAAATTCATCAACGAGGTTCTCTTTATTGTATGTTCCCCTGCTTATGCTGTGTGCGGAATTGCAGACGCATTGGTTCTCAATTCAATTGAGTTCTGGACAGGCGACAATCCATTAGCTTCAAACATAGGAAAGACTCAGGAGATAAAGGGTAACGACGGCCTTATGTATGCAGTTAAGACCCTGAAAAACGGCTATGAGATTACAAATCCGGACGGAAAAGTGTTTACATATCTTTATGATAAGAGCACATCAACATGGTCTATAGAGAATGAGGGCATACATATGAATTTGTTTAAGTTCAATGCAGATGGAACAATTGAGGCATATCTCCCCAACGGAAAGTCTATGAATATCACTGCCGATGCCGCTGGTTTGTTTGAACTGCGTATGGCTGTAAGATGTGGTGACTACTCAGATTATGCTATGAGATAGTATATTATAATAAATAAAGTCTTGCAAGCCCAGACATCCTTTATGTGTCGGGATGTTCAAATCTTGCCAGACTTGAATTAATAATGGCGGACATGTTAGTAACACATTGTCCGCCATTATCATATTAATTAGCTTCTAAATGATACCATTTCAATTTGGAATATGTGCCATATTCCATTGGTATATGCCGTGTATACCAAAAGTATATAGCGTGTATACCAAATTGAAACGGCTATGATAGATTGAGCTTTTGGCAATGAGGATACCGGCCTTAATTTTTTTTTGTTTTAAAAGCTTTAGCCGTCACCAGTAAAAGTGGATAAGATAAAGATTTAAAAAGTTCCTCATTTACCAATCATTAATCCTTCCACTTTATCTCAGCAAGTGTCTTGTCTGTAGCCCCGGCGTTGCTCTTTACGAATTCCTCCGCAGCAGAGCTTGCTGTCTGCAATGCCTCTTTATCGTTTTTGAACTTATTCATTATATTACGCAAGCTCTCGGTGCTGTCAATCTCCATGCCGCCATGAGCCTTTATCAGTCCTTGTGCCTCATGGAAACGCTTGTTGTTAGGTCCGAACAATACGGGCATGCCCCATACAGCCGCCTCCAACACATTGTGTATTCCAACACCGAAGCCGCCACCTACGTATGCTACATGTCCATATTGGTAGATACTTGACAGCAGTCCGTAGCAGTCGATAATAAGGACATCTGCTTTGTTGATGATTCCTTTTATCACATCAGGATAGTTCGGCATACCGCATTCTCCCTCCTTGTTGGCACAATGGCTGCTGAAGTCTTTCCACAGTACAGACGGATCCTTCTTAGCCTCCTGTGTCTCAGAATAAAGTATAACGCTTTTGCCCATGGCCTCAAGTCTGTTTCTTAAAGCCTCAATACGCTCTTTGCTTACGACATGTGTGGCAATGATAAGCTTCCATTCCGGATTCTCTTGGAAATAAGGCAGATAGACATCCTCGTCATGCTCCCAACTACTTCCGACAACAACGGTGTGTCGTCCGTCGTAGTTCTTCATTTGTGATTCGTATCGCGAGAACTCCCATACCTCATTAAGATATTTTGCCTGTTCTTTTATCTGCAAGACGCGGTCAAATCTTGTGTCTCCCGTTATCTCAACATTTCTCAGCCCGATAGAAGCAAGCAAGTCCTTACTTGTCTCGTTTTGTACAAAGAACTTTGTAAAGCAGGACAACACTCTGCCGTATTGTTTGCCATACCATCGGAAGAAAATCTGTCCCTCGCGGAATATACTGCTTACACTATATGTAGGAATACCTCTTTTCTTAAGTATGCTCAAATAGTTCCACCAGAACTCATACTTTATGAAGAATGCCATGCATGGCTGCACGAGGCTGAGAAATCTACGTGCGTTGGATGGTGTGTCAAGTGGCAGGTAGCATATTATGTCTGCTCCGTCATAGTTCTTCCTGACCTCATAGCCAGAAGGAGAGAAGAATGTTAGTAATATCTTATATTCCGGGTGCTCCTTCTTTATGCGCTCCATGATAGGTCGCCCTTGTTCAAACTCTCCAAGCGATGCGGCATGAAACCAAATGTATTTGGCATTGCTGTCAACCTTGTCTCTCAGTATGTTGAAAGCCTCACGCTCGCCGCGCCACATTTTTCTGATTTTCTCGTTGAAGCGGCTTGCCACCGCAACTCCCAGCAAATATATGTATATTATTATGTTGTACATATTATGAGTTGTTATGTGTCAAAGACATCGTAATATCATTATTCTGACATTTCTTCCATCAAGCGTCAGGCCTGCTGCTCCTTGCTGAGCTCGGAAATCGCCCGTCTCATTCTTGACAGAGTTTCCTCCTTGCCAAGGAAGGCGGAGATGTCAAACATGCCAGGACCCTTGCCTTCTCCTACGAGAGTCAGACGCCATGCGTTCATTATATTTCCAAGCTTATATTCTTTCTCCTCAATCCACTTGTGTACTACTTCCTCCTGATGCTCAAGAGAGAAGTCATCAAGCCCTTCCAATAGGTCTGCGAGTTCGGTCAGCTGGGCGGCAGAATCCTCCTTCCAACGCTTTTTGCGAGTCTTCTCGTCATATTCGGTAGGCGGAATGAAGAAGAACGAGCATAGAGGCCATAGCTCCTTGACAAAGCTTACCCTGTCTTTCATCATGGCCACCACTTTCCTTACACGCTCAAAAGTCTCGTCAACACCGTTGCCTGCAACTATTGGTGCAAACAGTCCGGCAATCTCCTCGTCAGACTTCTTGAGCATATACTCATGATTGAACCACATACCTTTCTGATAGTCAAAACGTGCGCCTGCCTTGCTGCATTTAGCAATGTCAAACTGCTCCACAAGCTCTTCAAGTGAGAACATCTCCTGTTCTGTGCCTGGATTCCATCCTAAAAGCGCAAGGAAATTAATCACAGCCTCTGGGAAATATCCGCTTTCACGGAATCCAGAACTTATCTCACCAGTCTTAGGGTCGTGCCATTCAAGAGGGAATACAGGGAATCCTAAACGATCTCCGTCACGTTTGCTCAATTTTCCTTTGCCGTCAGGCTTCAGCAATAGCGGCAGATGTGCGAACTGCGGCATGGTGTCTTCCCAGCCGAACGCGCGATATAGCAAGACATGAAGAGGCGCGCTTGGCAACCATTCCTCACCTCTGATGACATGAGTTATTTCCATCAGATGGTCGTCAACAATATTCGCAAGGTGGTATGTAGGCAATTCGTCTGCGCTCTTGTACAAAACCTTGTCATCAAGAATGTCGCTCTTAATGACCACATCGCCTCTTATCAGATCATCGACATGCACCTCCTCGCCGGGTTTTACAAGGAACCTCACGACATATTGCTTGCCATCCGCAATAAGCTTGTCCACCTCTTCCTTTGGCATTGTCAGTGAGTTACGCATAAGATGGCGTGTATGTGCATCGTACTGGAAGTTCTTTATCTCGGCACGCTTTGCCTCAAGCTCCTCTGGAGTGTCAAAGGCAATGTAAGCTTTGCCCTCGCTTAAGAGCTGGTCCACGTATTTCTTATAAATGTCTCTGCGCTCGCTTTGCCTGTATGGACCATGTTTCCCGCCATAACTTACTCCCTCGTCAAATTTAATGCCGAGCCATTTGAACGATTCTATGATATATTCCTCTGCTCCAGGTACGAAGCGTGACGAGTCTGTATCTTCAATTCTGAAAACAAACTCTCCTCCGTGCTGACGTGCGAAGAGGTAGTTGTATAATGCAGTTCTTACTCCACCTATATGCAAAGCTCCTGTAGGACTTGGTGCGAATCGCACCCTTACTTTTCTGTTTTCCATCTATACTTGTCAGAATAATAATTTACGTTTCGCCGTATTTGTCATCCATTTGAAATGACATTGGCAGGCGAAACAATTGATAATAATATATATTTTTTGCAAAAATAATACATTTTTGTCAATATGGTGTATTTTTTTTGTATTTTCGCATCGTAAAACAATATCAATCAAGTGATGAGCAGATTCAGAATTACCACCAATCATTATTGGCAAAACATATTAACAAGAGCAGCTCTGATAGCCATATCTGTATTCGTGACGGTATGGTTTCTTCCCCGCAACAGCGGCCCTATCTTCAGATACGACATCGGTAAGCCGTGGATGTACAGCTCGCTTATAGCGCAGTTCGACTTCCCTGTTTATAAGACAGATGCGGCGGTAAAGGCAGAGAAAGACAGTATACAGAAGGCCTTTGAGCCATATTATGACATAGACAAAGGCATAGAAGGAGCACAGATAACACGCTATTTCAACGATTACGGCAAAGGAATGCCGGGAGTTCCAAAGTCATGTGTCAGCATTGTTGCAAACAGACTTCACGAACTTTATCAAGTGGGTATTGTGAAAACAGCAGAATACTCAGCCATGGTAAAGGACTCGTCAGCCATGATACGTGTTGTTGACGGCAAGAATGCTACAAGTGTTAAGGTGAGTGCGGTGATGTCGGTGATGTCTGCCTACGAGAGACTTCTTGCCGAACCGGAGCTGCAGCCTTATAAGACTGCCCTGCAGAAATGTAATCTTACAGAGTATATCGTGGCCAATCTTATAAAAGATAACGAGCGTTGTGAGGCTGAGATAAACGACATATTAAGCTCTGTCCCGTTAGCCAGCGGCATGATGCTTGCCGGTCAGAAAATAATAGACAGAGGTGAGATTGTTGATGAGGAGTTGCATAGGGTTCTTGACTCATTTGAACGAGAGACAAAGCGCCGTAGTGCATCACGTAGTACAATAACGTCCACTGTCGTTGGTCAGTCTCTTTTTGTAACCATTGTCATACTTCTCTTCACTCTCTATCTCGGACTGTTCCGCAAAGACTATTTTGACAAGCCGCGCAGCATCGCGATGCTGTATGTCATGATAACGGTCTTCCCTATACTTGTGTCTCTGATGATAGAGCACAACGTACTTAGTGTTTATGTGTTGCCATTCGCCATTGTCCCTGTATTCATCAGGGTCTTTATGGACTCACGTACAGCCTTTGTGTCACATGTCACAATGATAATGATATGTGCGGCGGCGGTGAAATATCAGTATGAGTTCATCATAGTGCAGGTGGTATCAGGATTGGTTGCGATATATTCATTAAGAGAGTTGTCGCAGAGGGCACAGCTGTTTAAGACCGCATTGCTGGTTGTTCTTGCAAGCTCAGGTGTCTATCTGGCGATGCAGTTGATGCAAGATAACAGCATTCTTGCCATGGACCACAGCATATACAAGTACTTCATCGTAAATGGCATCCTGTTGCTTTTTGCCTATCCAATGATGCTCATAGTGGAAAAGACCTTTGGCTTTGTGTCGGCCGTGACACTTATTGAGCTCTCAAATACGAGCAAAGATTTGCTTAGGCAGCTGAGTGAGGTGGCTCCCGGAACCTTCCAACACTCAATAATGGTAGGAAATCTGGCAGCAGAGATAGCGAATAAGATAGGCGCTAAAGCACAACTTGTAAGAACAGGAGCATTATATCATGATATAGGAAAAATGAAGTCTCCGGCTTTCTTTACGGAAAACCAGGCTGGTGTGAATCCGCTTAATAATATGCCTCGGACCGATGCGGCGCAAATCATCATAAGCCATATAACCGAAGGTCTGAAGATAGCAGAGACGTATAATCTTCCTAATGAGATAAAAGATTTCATAATTACCCATCACGGAACAGGAAAAACAAAGTTCTTCTATATATCTTATAAGAACGAGCATCCGGATGAGGAGGTTGATGAGAGTCTGTTTACATATCCCGGAACAAATCCTTTTACGCGTGAACAGGCTATATTGATGATGGCAGATACCGTAGAGGCCGCATCAAGGTCGTTGCCGGAATACACGGAAGAGAGCATAAGCGCATTAGTTGATAAGCTGATAGAACAGCAGATAGCAGACGGGTTCTATAAGCATTGTCCTATAACATTCCGTGATATAGCCATCGCAAAACAAGTTCTTATAGAGCGTCTTACGGCTATATACCATACAAGAATCAGTTATCCGGAGTTGAAACCGGGAACTTTGAGCTGAGTATTGACAAAGACTTGTGATATATTTCCTGTCAAGTGTACTGTGAGACAATGCACTTGACTGGATTTTTTTGTGGGGAATGACATTGAATATTATTCCTCTTTATTTCTGCTCATTCCTGACAATCTCTGTGTCTTTGCGTGATTTTGATTTCGTCACCAGCCAAACGCCGCCGAATACGAGAGCTACGGCAAGAGCCTGGGATGGCTTTAATATGCTGATGCCTGCCAAAATGCTGACAATAACGGCAACAAGAGGCTGCACGTAATTATAGACGCTTACCACCGTCGGGCGCAGAGTCTGCTGTCCAACCATCATAAGGATATATGCCACATAAGTGCCAAACAATACAACGAAAGCCGTTTCCAGCCATGTCTTTACTGGCACATTGGCAAAGTCAATAGCAGCCACATGGCTTGCAGAGAAAGGAAGAATCATCAGTGTGGCATAAAGGAACATCCATTTGTTGACAGTGAAAACGGAATAACGCTTTATCAGCCGGTTGAAGAGAGACAAGTAAAGCGCAAATGACATTTGTGCCGCCATGCACAGCAAGTCGCCCCTTATGTCGCCTACCTTGTCGCTGGCAGCCGAAGCGCTTGTGATAATAAGTGTTACAGCTCCGCAGCAACCCATGGCAACCCCGATGGCTTTCTTGCCTGTTATCGGCTCTTTCAGTATGATTGCCGAAAGCACCATTGCGAATATAGGCATTGACGTCGTTACAATGCTGGCATTTATAGGTGATGTTATGCTGAGGCCGATAGTATAGCAGCATTGGTTGGCAACAAGTCCGAGCACTGCCGCACCCGCAAACAGCAGCTTGTCGCGCAGGCAAACCTTCTCCCTGGTTACAAACAGAGATGTAATCCAGAATAGCAGGGCGCCGCCAGCCACGCGGAATGACACCATGTGTATGCCGTTAAGCCCATGGGTCATGGCGTCTTTGCCTAATGGTGCCATCAGTCCCCAAAAAGCGCAAGCACAGAACATACATATATGGGCCCTCAGTGCCTTGTTGTTTGATTTCTTGTTATTTATTGTCATGTGTAGTGCATTTAGTTACATTCTATGGATGTTTTATGCGGCAAAATTACAAAATAAATCATATTACTTATTTCACATTTCATATTTATTTCCTATATTTGCCAAATAAGACAGTGCTGTCGTATGCTTCCTGGCACATTGTCAGCAGCAGGGGAGCGTGTTGTCCGACTAAAAAAATGCTTATGAAATACGCTGAATATATCGAGAGGATAGAGATAGACTCACTCTGGAGTGGCCGTAAGAAAGTGGTATGGGAACTCGACCGCAAGGTGAATGTTCTTAGCGGTGTTAACGGAATGGGTAAGAGCACCATCATCAACAAGGTTGTGAAGGGGCTGGCGGCAGGAGGTGAGTTTCCGAGTCATATGCTTAAAGGTGTAAGACTGAAGGTATATCCCGAGGATGCCAAGTGGATAAGATATGATGTCATCCGCTCTTTCGATCGTCCGCTGCTTAATGCCGACACCATAGGAAAGCTTGATCTTAGTCTTGCCACAGAACTTGACTGGCAGCTGTTCAAACTTCAGCGTAAATATCTTGATTATCAGGTGAATATCGGCAATCGTATCATAGAGGTTCTTCAGAGCGGAGAACCCGACTCCGCGGAGAAAGCCCAGCGTCTGTCGGAGCAGAAAAAGAAATTCCAGGATATCATTGACATGTTGTTTGATGATACGGGAAAGAAAATCATACGTACCGACAATGAGATTAGTTTCACGCAGATTGGTGAGCGCCTGTTGCCGTATCAGCTGTCAAGCGGCGAGAAGCAGATTCTTGTTATAATGCTCACCGTTCTTGTTCAGGACAATCTTCCTTATGTCCTTTTTATGGATGAGCCGGAGGTAAGCCTGCATATCGACTGGCAGAAACGTCTCATTGACCTTATCCTTGAACTGAATCCAAACATACAGATAATTCTCACCACGCATGCCCCTGCCGTTATCATGAATGGCTGGATGGATAATGTTACGGAGGTGAGCGATATCACCGAAGAGTAAAGATGCTGCGGGCAGCATGCCATAGCGATTATTTACCATTATAAATACGACAATGTCCACACGACTCAGAGACAACATAACATCTGCATATATTGAGGCTGCCAACAGGATGACCTCAAAAAACTCAAGGCGCCGCATAGTAGCCTATGTGGAAAGCTATGATGATATATTGTTCTGGCGTACTATTCTGAGTCAGTATGAGGACAGCACGCGACAATTTGAGGTTATGTTGCCGGCTCATAAGCGGCTGGAAAGAGGCAAGCGCCCTGCGCTCACCAGCCTTATGCCTAATGTCGGTAAGGATATGATAGCGTGCGTAGATGCTGACTATGACTATCTGATGCAGGGCCTGACCGATATGTCAAGGCATATAATAAACAATCCGTATATTCTGCATACCTATGCCTATGCCATAGAAAACCTGCAGTGTTATGCGCCGTCGCTGCATAATGTATGCGTCATGGCAACACTCAATGACACTCCGTTGTTCGATTTTGAGGATTTCCTCAAGCAATACAGCATAGCCGTATTCCCTCTTTTTGTATGGTCTATATGGCATTACAGGAGAAACATATACGATGAATTCACGATTGGCGAATTCAATCAGACTATATTCACAGGAAACTTTGACCTTAACAATCCGCAGGCTGTCATCAGCAAGGTGCGTAATAAAGTGTGGCGGAAAATCAAGGCGCTGCAGAAAAGACATCCTGACGCAAAAGAGTCGTACTTGCAACTGAAAGCCGAACTGATAAGCTTAGGGGTGACTCCTGAAAGCGCATACCTGTATATCCAGGGTCATCATCTGTTTGACAAGATAGTGCTGCCGGTGGTGAACAGGGTGTGCGGAATACTTACACAAATAAGAGAGAGCGAGATAAGGCGGCAGTCTAAGCATTACACGCAGATGAACAACGAACTGTCATGCTATAGAAACAGCACGCAGGATACAGTGCAGATGCTAAAGAAAAACATGGGATACATTACGTCCGAACCATTCAGGCGTATACAGCAGGATGTGGAGCATTTCCTGAGTATCAACAATAGTGATAAGGCAAGCGAGGCAGGCCAATGAGCAGAATAAAACATATAGCAGTATGGTTAAGTCGCATAGGTAATTGCAAGGGCTTTGGAGTGCAGTCGCCGTGGGCGTATGACTTGGTGTGCAACGTGATAAATCAGAAATCGCCCTTCTATGCCTATGAGTCGCTTGCGCATCGTTTCCCGCAGATAAATAAAGAGGAGAGGCGTCTGCAGAAGCTGTATTTCCGTCTTGCCAACTATATGCAGCCGCGAATGGTTACCGATTTTACTGGATACAGCGAGCTGCATGCCGCATATATAGCAGCAGGCTGTAACAAGGCGCGATATACGGGAATACCGGCAGGCACCACATCCGCTCATCTTGGCGTACTGATGGCAATGCCAGGGGCAGCGGATATGATGATTGTCAGTGCCTCGGCAGCAAATCAGACATATGCCGATACGGCACTGGCCGGTGCGGCAGACGGATCGCTCATTATTGTTGAAGGCATTAACGAAAACAAGGCAGCACACCAGCGATGGAAGGCAATGGCAGCCCGGCGCAATGACAGCATTACGTTTGATCTTTATTATTGCGGTCTGATATTCGTTGATAAAAAGAAATATAAGCAAGATTATGTTATTAACTTCTAAATGAAAAGATTATGAAAATTCCGAAGGTATATACGAAAGGTGGCGACAAGGGCACAACAAGCCTTATAGGAGGCGTAAGAGTGAAGAAGACAAACTCACGTATAGAGGCTTACGGCACTGTAGACGAACTGAGTGCCAACCTTGGAGTGCTTGCGTCGTTCATGAAAGACGGTCCGGATAAGGATTTTATATATGGCATACAGCGCAATCTGTTCACCATCTGCTCATACCTGGCCACGGATAAGACACAGACGCCTCTGGCACCGTCATACACTCTTGACCCTGCGGAGGTTACAGTTGTTGAGGAAGCGATAGACGCCATAAGTAGCAGCATACCGGCACAGACCGCATTCATCCTGCCGGGCGGCTCTCACGAGGCAGCATTTGCGCATGTGTGCCGCACGGTCTGCAGGAGGGCAGAGCGTCGCATATTCTTCCTTGCGGAGACCACGGAGATAAGCTGTCAGGTTCTTGAATACATGAACCGCCTGTCTGATTATCTCTTTGTGCTTGCGCGCAAACTGAACTTTGTTGACGGCGTAAGAGAAAAAATATGGCAGAAGTCTTGCAAATAAGAAAAAATATATTACTTTTGCGAGCATTATATAAAAAACACGTAAAATAATAATAATATGTATTGGACACTTGAATTAGCATCAAAGTTAGAGGATGCACCATGGCCGGCAACAAAAGATGAGCTTATTGACTATGCCATACGTTCTGGTGCACCGCTTGAGGTTCTTGAGAACTTGCAAGAGATTGAGGATGAGGGCGACGTTTATGAAAGTATAGAGGATATATGGCCCGACTATCCTACAAAAGAGGATTTCCTCTTCAACGAGGATGAGTATTAAGAAATAATTTTCATCAATTTAAAACCAGCGGGACAACGATGGAATTCGTTGTCCCGCTGTGTTTTTTGTTTACGCAGGTGATATTGTGTCATCGTCCGCTATCCGGGCGGTTGCTACCATTGCCGGAGTATGTGGAGAGGTTTACAGAAGAGCCTCCGCTCACAGTTCCGTCAATGTTACCCGCACCATTGAATAGTTCGGTGCCTCCGCTGACTGAAACACCCGACTTCAGTGTTGTAGTGCCACTGGTAGATACTACTAATGTAGAGCCGCCGCTGCCTGGTGTCTTGAAAGCCAGTGCCAGGTTGTTGCCGTTATAAAGAGCATACCATGTGTTCTTGCTCCATGACGATGACGAATAGCATGTTTGCGAGAGACTGCTGCCAGACTCCAGCCCGCCAATGGCAACGAGTGTTCCACCAGTGAAATACAGTTTCTTCTGTTCTTCACTGTTAACGTCGATGGCTACTTCGGGTTGTGTAGTACCGATAGCGTACAGCACACCGCCTTTCAAGTACATATTTCCATTGGCATCCAGACCGTCATTGTTCTGTGCACGGGCATAAACAAATCCGTCTGTCATGGTCATGTCTTGACCCGAATTGATGGCGTCGTCGTAAGCATTTACGGTTATATGACCGCCTGAGATGTTGATATAGTTCTTACTCTCAATACCTTCTCCATTACGTCCGCTTGTTGTAACGCTGATGGTTCCACCACTGATGTCTATACCTCCGCTATAAGTATAGCTGTTTCCATTTTCAGTCTTCACTCCCACCCTGATGCCTTTGGGCGAAGAATAGTAGCTGTTGCTGACGTTGTCTGTGTTTCCTGTATAGTTGAGGTTCTCTGTAGTGCCATTGTTATAGTATAGTCCTCCAGTGGTAACCACGTTGATGGTGCCATCAGTAACCGTTAGTACTCCATCACACTTCAGACCTTTTCCGCCCGAGCCTGTGCTTGTAAGGTCTATCGTACCACCCGAAATATTTATGTTGCCGTCACAACTGAGACCGCATGCTGCCTTAGTCTCCAAGTCGTCGCTGTCCCATTTGCCGTCGCCTGTGGTCTTTATGGTAATGGTGCCGCCGCTTATATTTATGTCACCCTCGCCCTTTATAGCCTTGGCTGCCGTGGCAGAGCAGTTGACAGTGATGGTGCCGCCACTGATGTATATGTTTCCCGAGTCTTCATCCTCGTGGTCGGTGGTCTCGCCTGTAGGCTCTGTTCCTTCAAGGTCGCATTGTATTCCGTCGTCGGCAGTGCCGTTTATGTTGATTGTTCCGCTTTGCATGAGGAAATACTGATTGCATGATATGCCGTCGCCTAGGGCAGATGTCACATTTATGGTAGCATTCTTGATGGTGACATACTCGCCAGTCTTGATGGCGTGTTTCACGTTGCCCACAACGTTGAGCGTTCCCTTTTGGGCAAATTCGGCATGCCCCTTGACATACAGGCAACCCTTCTGCGAACCGCCGGCAGCATCAACAAGTGTGTTTACTGTTCCGGTAACCACTTTCACCTTTATGCGTTTGCCGTTCTGAATGTGTACTGCTGCTCCGCTGTATAAAGGGGTTGTATTTGTCAGGGTCAATCCGTTTAGTTCTATTGTGGCTTTATATGAGCCAGACATATAGAACTCTCCGTCTGCACTCTCGCCGGCAAGTGTATAGGTTATCTCCTCTGCCAGGTCGGCGCTTTGCTCTATTGACACATGGGCACCGCTTACTGTGGGGGTGACATATCGTGCTATATTGCCTGCTACAAATACTGTGGCAGACGTATTGCTGTAAGCGACACTGATAGTTCCGTCTGTCACCTCATTATCACCTACCGTCATGTTGTCAATATTGTTCAGGGCAAGAGTCTTGCCCATAATGGTGAGCGAATCGCCGTTGGAATAAATCATCTCACCTGTCTGCGATGCCGGGAACTGATAGATAACGTTTCCCACTTTCACGTTAAGTGTCTGGGCTACTGCTGCAACTGTCAGCAAGAGAGCCATCATGAGTGAATATGTCTTTTTCATTTTACAAGCAATTTATAGGTTCTACCATCTGTCTTCACTATATACGCTTCTCCGTTGCGCATATCACTCTTCTGTACCTTACGTCCCTGCAGGTCGAAGACTGCAACAACCGTTTGCTCACTTACTGGTTTCAGACTGTCGCTAATGCCGGTAGTCTCGCTGTTAGCAGTGAAATACATCTTTGCCAGATTTGACAAAGTGAAGGTCTGCGAACCTGCTGTGAGGGTTGTTTCTGAGATGGAAATGTTTAGAGACTTTGCCTCCACAGACACCTTTGCACCATCTGTCGTCTCAAATGTAAGGTAGGGGTAATCGCCGGCATGTGCTGCGAGCGTACTAACCGCAAGGGTTAGTGATAGAAATAGTTTGTTCATAAGTAAATTGTTTTAATAATTAAGAAGTTTCTGTATGCAAAGGTAGCATTTTTTTTTTGTAGAATACATGAAAAGAGTAGTGATTTTAAAAGAAAATTTTCAAAGAATTGACCAACAAACCTGTCATCTGAGAATTTTGCAATCGTAACAAACTGGTTGCTTTATTACAATAACACACCTATTTTTTCTGTGATGGTTAAGTTTGTTTAACATGTGTTACGTGTTTTTAAATATCAGGACAACCAGGCAATCTTCACGTCGTGGAGTATGAATCCCCGTTTTGAAGCTATTTTAATACGCCGACGTCCCGTTTGCGCTCCAACGACTTGGGAAAAATGCGAGAACGGTGCTGGTAGGTTGTTTCATTGAGATTGGTGCGTTGTTTCATAGATATTGCACTGCCGTTGCTATGCCATAATCCCGTCATTACTATGACTTTACCCGATGATAAAGGTCTTATCACACTGCAATCTCATTGACTTTGCCGGGTAAAGTCAATGAAACAACGGTGTGTTTGATGGTAAATCGGACTGTAAAAGAATATAGAATGGCAGGCGAAAGAGCACTAAATGCAGGGTGAAACAGGCTGTATAATCAGGTTGTTTACAGACTTCTGCCGGGCCATTCCGTTCGGTTTGCTCGGTTGCCCGACTGACTTTTGAAAGCGGTTTGCATGTTATAACAAAATGATAAGATGCAAATCCTTTCTCCTTCCCAACCATGTCAATGGTAAATGAAACGGTCTTCATCCGACAATCGCCATTGTCTCCGATTGGAAGGGTGGCGACAGGAATATTCTGTCTGCCGGGGTTTCTGTGTTTTGCTGACTCACTCAGCTGTGGGAAGTTATGTTGACGGCCGCGGCATTTGGGATGGGCAGCCGGGGAATAAGATGTTTTTTATGGCTATATATAGGGCAGTGAAAGGCTTACGGGCGCAAAAATAAGAACATTTTTCAATGCCGCCAAAAAACAATGCGATACATTGTGCGATACTTTTGCAAACAAGTTTATAGATGAGGTTCTGTGGTTATAAGGTCAAGTACTTGACGCAAGCAATTATCAAATCGCTAATTATTCATCGGTGTAGCCGACAACTCCTAATTCATAATTCGTAATTCATAATTATACACCCTCCTGCCTCCTCCACTCCTTTTAACAAGCTTATAGCTTTTTATGTTAAAAAAACAGAAATTCCGATAAATCTCTGTTCCCTAATCCCTTCATTAATAATATTTATATACATTTGCCTATAATAATGATGCATTTGAATTTGATATAATGGAATTAAAAAAAGGCACCTTTAATATAAAAGGATGGGTGAGGAAGAAATATTATTTAAATCAGATTCAAAAGATCTTTGTAAAATTAAAATGTTAAATGATTTTTGAATCATAGCATGCCGATCCCATTACTCAAACATATCATCACGTCAGTCCTTGCACTCATCACATTGAGTGCAACAGCCGTTCCTACCCTCCAAACCATGTCAATGGTAAATGAAACGGTCTTCATCCGATAATCGCCATTGTCTCCGGTTAGAAGGGTGGCGACGGGAACAGTCTGTGTGCCGAGGATTTGTTGTTTTTCTGACTCACTCAGCAGTGAGAAGTTATGTTGACGGCTGGGGCACAATGGCTCTTCTGTCTGGGATATGGTGGGGTTAGCAGAGATGTTTAGGTGTGAGGTTGTGGTTGTTCTTGGTTACACGAGGAGGTTATGTGGCAGCTGAATTGTAGGGGATAAACATATAGGTTTCATAATCTTGTAGGGGCAGATGGTATCAAGTTATTGTATATATATGAGCTAAACATTATATGTTATAACGACAATGTGGATTTCTGAAATGACAAAAGGCGCAGTGCAAGATGCACCACGCCTTCAGGCCGCTTATAAATCATTACCTTTTACAAATCGAACTTATATCCAATTGTGAACTGGAACACACTGTTCTTGTCCTTTGCACCATCAACAACTTTGGTAAGTCCCCAGTTGTATCTGCCATCAATTACAAAGTTGTTATACTCGTATGAAATACCGATTGGTATAGAGAAATCCAATGTTTTCATATCATAGTGGAAAGGCGCTCCGTCAAGATCGCCACTCATAGATATTCCTGCCGCTTCTATTTCGTACTCGGCTGTAATGTTTACTCCCGGTTGTATACCCAGTTTAACAGCAAGACCCTTTGCCACATATACATTAGCCATGATAGGCATATGTATATAGTTAAGCCTTATTTTAGCATCAACATCAACGCCATCTATACGTTGATCGTCCTGAGAACCCTGCATAGAGAACATCGCTCCAGCCGAGATACTAAACATATCAGTAGCCTGATATTCCACTTCTGCTCCACCGGCAAAACCAAGACGCATATCACCACCGTCTGTAAGGTTTGCAAGATTGAAACCGACTCTGGGCTGAATTGTAACCGAACCCACTTCACGCTGTGCATTCATTGTTGTAGCAAAAAGCGCTGCAACCACCATCATTATAACCTTCTTCATGGTATTTTTCTTTGAGGGTTCTTTTTGTTTATCCTGCATACATTGAGCAGAACCCTCACTAACTCAACTTCTGCATTGGGTTATCTATTTATTGCAAATTTACTTAATATAGTCAAGATTCATACCCCCCCTTGTGTTTAACATTAGTTAACGTGTTTTTTTCATGACAATCCCTAACGTATTACATATAAACATGTCATGAGATTGGCAGATGCTATATTTGTGTAGTGGAGTTATATTGCCTTTCTCACATACAATAAATAATATTTTTCATCGTTATATAGTCGTGTTTAAGCGAATTTATGCAATAATCCTGCCTCTGTTGTTTGTTTGTGTGACAGCGAGAGGCCAGTATGACGTATCGTTCAGTCATTATTTTGACATGGAGCCATATTATAACCCGGGTTCTGTGGGAAAACAGTCAAAACTGAACGTTGTGGGTGCTTATGCCCTTGATTTTGCCGGGTTTGAGAACAATCCCCGCTCAATGTATCTTGCCGCAGACATGCCTTTCAGGGCGCTGAATAAGATTCATGGTGCGGGTGTGTCGCTGCTGAACGACCAGATAGGTCTCTTTACGCACCAGAGACTTGCCCTGCAATATGCTTTCAAGTTCAAGCTTTTTGGCGGTGTGCTCTCCACCGGAGCGCAGTTCGGCTTTATAAGTGAGCAGTTTGATGGTTCCAAGCTTGATGTGGAGGACTCCAGCGACCCGGCGTTCACCAAGTCTGAGATAGACGGAAATGCCATGGACCTTGCCTTCGGACTTTATTATACGAGGGGACCATGGTATGTGGGAGTGTCGGCGCAGCACCTTACAGCACCGCTTGTGGAGCTTGGTGAGACTAATGAGCTGCAGATAGACCGCACATATTATTTGACGGGTGGATACAATATTAAATTAAGAAATCCGTTTTTAACAATACATCCCTCCTTTCTTGTAAGGACCGACGGCTCTGCTTACAGGGCTGACATAACAGGAAGGCTGGTGTACACAAACGACAAGAAGGTGATGTATGGCGGTGTGGCGTATAGCCCGACAAACTCGGTGACCGTATTGATAGGCGGACGTCTGAAGGGCTTTAACATCGGATACAGTTATGAGATATATACGTCGGCGATAAGTCCGGGCAACGGCAGCCATGAGCTGTTTATTGGATACCAGACGGATATAAACCTGTATAAAAAAGGAAAGAACAAACATAAGAGTGTCAGAATACTTTAAATTGATATGAAAACAAACAAGAGCATAATTATCATTTGCCTCTCTGCGCTAATCACGCTCACAGGATGCTTTGGCAGTAAGATGGCCACATCTGCGGGCAGAGGCGGAGAGGTTGTTGGTGTTGGCGGCGGAAGAGGTTTCACCGAGCCCACACCGTTTGGAATGACGCAGATAAAGCGCGGATTCCTGAAGATGGGTATTGAGAAACAAGACAGTCTGTGGGGAAAGCAGACACCAGTGAGAGAAATCTCAGTGGATGGGTTCTGGATGGATGACACGGAAGTGACAAACTCTGAATATAAGCAGTTTGTTTACTGGGTGCGTGACTCTATTCTCCGCACACGTCTGGCAGATCCTTCTTACGGAGGTGACGAGTCGTATATGATAACAGAGGATAAGAACGGCGATCCTGTTACTCCGCATCTTAATTGGAAGAAGCCATTGCCTCGTAAGCCAAATGAAGATGAGATGAGGGCCTTTGAGAGTCTTTATGTCACTAATCCTGTAACGGGAGAGAAACTGCTTGACGCGAGTCAGATGAACTATCGCTATGAGATTTATGACTATACAGCAGCAGCCTTGCGCCGCAACCGCCTTAATCCTAATGAGCGCAATCTCAATACGGATGTGATGGTTGATCCTGACGAGGTAGTGATGATATCAAAGGACACCGCATATATCGACGATGAGGGAAGAATTGTGAGAGAGACCATAGACAGACCGCTGAGCGGACCGTGGGACTTCCTTAACACATACATTGTTAATATATATCCAGACACAACATGCTGGGTGAACGATTTCCAGAACTCAGACAATGAGACATATATGAGGCTCTACTTCAGCAGCCCTACATATAATGATTATCCTGTGGTGGGAGTGACATGGGAACAGGCAAACGCCTTCTGCGCTTGGCGCACAGACTATCTGCTGAAAGGTCTTGGCGGTGAGGCCCGCTATATACAGCGTTATCGCCTGCCGACAGAGGCGGAGTGGGAGTATGCCGCAAGAGGAAAGGATGGCACGGAATTCCCATGGGAGAACCAAGATGTCAAGAATGACAAGGGTTGTTTCTATGCAAACTTCAAACCAGAAAGAGGAAACTACACCGAGGACGGCAATCTCATAACCAGCCGTGCCGGAATATTCTCCGCAAACTCCAACGGACTTTATGACATGGCGGGCAACGTGGCAGAATGGACAAGCACCATATATACAGAAGCCGGTGTGGATGCCATGAATGACCTTAACCCACAGTTGTCGTACAATGCGGCAAAGGAAGACCCGTACAAGCTGAAGAAGAAGAGTGTGCGCGGCGGCTCGTGGAAAGACCCGGAGTCATACATACGCTCAGCATGGAGAACATGGGAGTATCAGAATCAGCCACGCAGTTACATCGGATTCAGATGCGTGAGAAGCATGGCAAGCACAAGTAGTACAAAACAGAAAGCAAATAAGAAGAAATGACAGGATATAGTAAAATGAATATCGTGTACCGTCTGCAGAAGTGGATGGACAGCGTTCCGGGACAGACTTTCCTGAATTACGCATACAGTTGGGGTGCGGCAGTCGTAATCCTTGGTACATTGTTTAAGTTGACACACCTGCCGGGAGCAAATCTCATGCTCTATTTAGGTATGGGAACCGAGGTTGTGGTATTCTTCTTATCTGCCTTCGACCGTCCTTTTGACAAGACGGCTATTGGTAAAGATCTTCCTACACATCTCACAGAAGATGAGGGAGAGGATGCAGATGCGGATGCCGTGCCTGGCGTTGAGGATGAAATGCAGCCTGCAGTACAAACTCCGGGAGTGATTGGTGGAGGTACTATAATAATTGGTGGAGCGTCAGGGCAGGGTCCAGACACGGTGCCAGTGGCAGCAGATGGCGGCATCCAGGCTCCTGCGTCAGGAGTAATCGGTGGCGGCATAATTGCCGGTCCGGCTCAGATGTCTGCCGACATGGAGGAGGCAACAAGCAATTATGTTGACGGACTGAAGAAGGTTACAGAGATGCTGGAGAAAGTGTCGGAGCAGAGTGAGCGCCTGACACGTGACTCTGAGGAGATGGAGAACCTTAACCGTACGCTGACAGGTATCTCAAGAGTATATGAGATGCAGTTGAAGAGTGCCAGCACACAGATTGGCACTATTGACGAAATCAACGCACAGTCGCGCAAACTGGCAGAGCAGATAGAGCAACTTAACCAGATATATGCCCGTATGATTGAGGCGATGACTGTTAATATGCCTGGAGGCGTAAAGTAAAGCCTTTCGTCAGACAAGGCGTGCGTAAAAGTTATAAAGAAGGATTAAAGAAGGCCGGGGTCTGCAGGATTCCGCCTAATTTAGAAACAACAGATAAACTATGGCAATAAAGAAAAGACCGGCGTCTCCGCGTCAGAAGATGATTAATCTTCTGTATGTTGTGCTTATGGCGATGCTGGCGCTCAATGTCTCAACCGAGGTCTTGGAAGGATTCTCACTTGTGGAGGAAAGCCTTCAGCGAACTACCGCCAACTCATCGAAGGAGAATGCCGCAATATATGATGATTTCACAGCACAGATGAAATCTAATCCGGAGAAGGTAAAGGCATGGTTTGACAAAGCCACAGAGGTGAAACGGATGAGCGACTCGCTATTTAATTTCGTACAACAGCTGAAGGTGGCTATTGTTAAAGAGGCTGATGGCTCCGACGGTGACGTAATGAACATAGACCATAAGGAAGACCTTGAGGCGGCAAACCAGATTATGCTGGCTCCGGGTACGGGTAAGGGCAAACAGTTGTATGATGCCGTTAATGCCTTCCGTGAACGTATTCTGTCTATGCTTACTGATGAGAGTCAGAAGGCAAACATAAAGAGCAATCTTACCACAGAGGTTCCTAAGAGTGATAAATCCGTAGGAAAGAACTGGCAGGAGTATATGTTTGAGGATATGCCTGTTGCCGCTGCGGTTACTCTCCTGTCTAAGTTGCAAAGTGATATCCGCTATGCTGAGGGTGAAGTGTTGCACACTCTTGTCTCTAACATTGACATGAAGGATATCAGGGTGAACAAACTCAGTGCATTCGTAATACCTAACGCACAGACTGTTGTAAGAGGCGACCGCTTCTCGGCACAGATTGTAATGGCTGCGGTAGATACGACACAGCAACCGAAGATATTCATTGGTGGCAAGGAGATGAATCTGAGGAACAATACTTATGAGTTCATTGCCGGCCGTACCGGCGACTTCAACCTTACAGGATATATGACAATGGTAAACGGAAACGGAGAGACAATACGCCGTGACTTCTCACAGAAATATACGGTGGTTGATCCAAGTGCTACTGTCTCTGCCGACCTGATGAACGTGTTATATGCAGGTTACAGCAATCCTATCAGCATAAGTATTCCAGGTGTACCTCTGAACAAAGTCTCAGCTACGATGTCAGGCGGAACACTGCAGCCTGTTGGACCAGGTAAGTATATAGCGCGTCCTTCGGCTGTGGGCAAGGATGTTACGATTAATGTAATGTCGCTGCAGACAGGTAGTGCTAAGCAGATGGGACAGTTTACTTTCAAAGTTCGCAAACTGCCAGATCCAACACCTTATATCGTTGTAGGTGACAACAGGTTCAAGGGCGGCGGTCTTACCAAAGCCTCACTTATGGGAGCAACGGGAATAAGGGCTGCCATAGACGACGGACTGCTTGACATAGAATTCAAGGTGATAAGCTTCGAGGCTGTGTTCTTCGACAATATGGGTAATGCGGTGCCAATGGCTTCAAGCGGGGCTTCGTTCTCAGAGCGTCAGCGCAGCGCATTCCGCGGATTGTCACGTAACCGCCGCTTCTATATCACAAGAGTTCAGGCAGTTGGTCCCGACGGTATAACAAGAACGCTTCCTACGTCAATGGAGGTCATTGTGAAGTAATTCATTCTACAGAAAGATTAAATGCAAAAGAAAACATATAAATATATGAAAAGAATATTATTCATATTGCTTATAGCATGTCTGGCTGAGACAATAAGCGCTCAGCCTGCAGCACGCAGACGTGAACAGCAGCAGAAGGCAAAGTCGAATGCTCAGAACATAACAACCAGAGCACGCATATCATTCCCTACCACGGCAGCTATGTCAGAGGATGTGGTGTGGCGCAGAGACATATATCGCGAGCTTGACCTTAATGATGATGCCAATGCCGGTCTGTATTATCCTGTAGAGGCGGTGGGCTCACAGATGAATCTCTTCACCTATCTGTTCAAACTTATGATGACAGGTCAGATAAAGGCCTATGAGTATCGTCTGGACGGTAATGAGGTGTTCACAGACTCAGCGCGTATTAAGCCATTGGCGTTTTTGGACAACTATCATATATATTATGAGAAGCAGAATGGCCGCATACGCCTTGACAACAGTGACATCCCGTCAAAAGAGGTGAAGTCTTATTATATAAAGGAGAGTGCCTATTACGATCAGGCGACAGCGACATTCCACACAAAGGTTCTTGCCATTTGTCCTATAATGACAAGAGAAGATGACTTCGGTGATATCGCATCATCATACCCTCTGTTCTGGGTGAAGTATGACGACGTTGCGCCTTATCTCAACAAGCAGATAATAATGACAAGCAATCTCAACAATGCCGCAACAATGAGCGTTGATGATTACTTCACAAAGAACATGTATCGTGGTAAGATATACAAAACCACAAATATGCTTGGCAAGACCCTGCGTCAGTATTGTCCTACAGACTCTGCCATGGCTAAGGAGCAAAGACGCATAGAGAAGGAACTTGAGGCGTTTGAGAATAACCTGTGGGGCGACCAGGTAAGAAAGGACTCGCTTGACAGTATCTCAAAGGCAAATGCAGATGTAAAGACATCAAAGAAGAAGACAAAGAAGAACCGTCGCTCAGGAACAACAACTGTTAAGGAGAAACCTGCAAAGCGGAGCTCTTCAAGTGGCAGTGCGTCGCCTCGCGTTACTGTACGCCGTCAGCGTCATTAATAAGGCGCAGAGCGGGATGCCGCATACAGAGGTTATGCTGTTAGAGATACTGTTGCGGGAGATCTGCTCCGGCAATATGTTAGGACAGCGTTTTTGAGGAATATAATTATATTAATGATTTTATAATAATTGTTTACTTATGAAGAAAATAGTATCTATCATTGTTTTCGCCGCAACCTTGTTCGTGGCTATGCCTGCTGAGGCACAGATTAAGTTTGGTGTAAAAGGAGGTCTTAACATAACAGATATGTCTATCAACAAGGATGTTTTTGACACATCAAATCAGACAGGCTTTTTTATTGGCCCTACTGCAAAGTTCACCTTGCCATTAGTTGGACTGGGCATCGACGCAGCCGCTCTCTACGATCAGCGCAAGGCAGATCTGAAAGGTTCTGGCGAGACAATAAAACAGCAGTCTATCAACATCCCTATCAACTTGCGCTACAGCATAGGTCTTGGCAGTCTTGCCGCTGTTTATCTTGCAGCAGGTCCGCAGTTCGGTTTTAATATCGGTGACAATGACCTGAAGCTTGGTGACACAAACTGGGAGTGGAAATCATCCACACTGAGCGTGAATGTTGGAGCCGGCGTTACTATTCTCAAGCATCTTGAGGCTGGCGCAAACTATAATATTGTTTGCGGCAAGAGCGGCGAGGCAACTGTCATGGACGGAGTGGAGAGCTTTGTAAAGGACGGCCGCAATAACGCATGGCAGATATACGTGGCTTATTATTTTTAAGATTTTAGTCAATACTTTACATTATCGTGGGACGTCATTTTTCGGTGACGTCCCATTTCTTTTGTTTATGCACCTATTGGAAAACAGATACTCAATATTAAAACAATCTGTTATTGTTTTGTGCTTCGGAAATAATACCCTATCTTTACATCACTTTAGCAAACCCCAACAAAATCAGCCATGATTAAGAATTATAAGATAATAACCCTATGCGGCAGCACGCGGTTCAAGGAGGATTTCTTTGAGGCGCAGAAGAAGCTGACGTTAGACGGACATATCGTCATCTCCGTAGGTCTGTTCGGCCATACAGGTGACGATGAGGTGTGGCGCCCCGGCGTGAAAGAGATGCTTGACGATATGCACTTGCGCAAGATAGACCTTGCCGATGAGATATTTGTCATTAACAAAGGAGGATATATAGGTGAGAGCACGAGGCGCGAGATAGCCTACGCCACCTCTACCGGGAAGACGGTGCGTTATCTTGAGGATGAGCATGCGGACTGCTGACGGCTCGCAGTGCTCCATCGATGGCGAGTATGTTTGTCGGTAATGTTGCCGCACGGCATCTGTAAGAGCAATGACAAATGACGAATGAGGAAGCGTGTGCATGGCGCGAAAAGCGGTGAAAGAATCGGCGGTTCCTAAAATAATTTTCCTTTCGCCGCAATGTGAGGACTGACAGAGCGTCAGCAACAGCAGCCGAGTCGCTTGCTGAGGCTCGGAACCGTCAGACAATAGAGGATAATACATCATTCCATCTTTATGGCGGTGCCATGGCATAGTAATCGCCGCATCATCGCTTTGTCAAGGCGGCAGGATGGCTTTGCCAAGGCGCTACGATTACATAGCCATCGTACTGCGATTACGTTGTAATCATAGCGCGATAAAAACGCAATCACACCGCCACGACGTTGTAATCGCACCGCCATCTCATATGAAACGGCGCGGTCATTTGATAGAAATGACAAAACTATCAATAAGAAATATAGGAACTATAGTGCCTATAAGGACTATAGAATTTATGGAAATCGTGCTGAAAAAATCGCATTCCGGCTGCCTTCAGGCATCTTTTTGTTTTGTTAACACGAAAAAAGTGGCGCCGCAGTGCGGGCGCAAAAGCATGAAAGGGCATCAAATGCACCGCCGGAATTTCTATTTTGAGAGTTGCGTTTGTCAAAAAAAGAGAAAAAAATTACGGAGTATGGGTAAGTCATCCGTAGTGGACTTCTTATTGCTACTTTTTTTGTAAATTTGCAGTTGGTAACGAATGTTGTTCCGCCCAAGCCGATAGGCTGAGGGAAAAATTAGTTGTCGGGACATGTTGCTATACGTGGCATTCAATACCGCAGATATATTTTTTTTGACTAATCCCGTACTCGTGGAACAGTCAAACCTACTAAATGTTATTATAAATGAACGCAAGGCAATATAAGCAGGATAATGAGAATTTTCTTCAGGAGGTCTCGCAGAGAGGCAATATCAAGAGTCTGCCCAAGGGAATATACTATGAGGTGATGAAAACAGGCGAGGGCAAACAGCCCGCCGCCAATAGCATTGTCTCTGTGTATTATAAGGGTATGCTCATCAGCGGGAAAGTGTTTGACGACAATACGTCTCAGGGATACCCGGATGCGTTTCGCCTGAGCGATCTTATAACAGGGTGGCAGATTGCGCTCACAAATATGCATGCCGGAGACCAATGGCGTGTGTATATACCGTCGTCAATGGGATATGGAGCAATGTCGTCACCCGGAATACCCAAAAACTCCACTCTGATTTTTGAGATAGAGCTGGTCAGTGTGATGTAGTCTCTGCCTTTCTTTACGCAAAAAGTCGTTGAGGTTTTACGATTATAAATGATACATTTACACCGCACTGTGTGAAAAAAATAGTATTTTTGCATTCCACATCTCTGATGCTATAAATGAAATATGTAGACGTAATACTCCCTTTGCCGCTTGAAGGATATTTCACATATTCGGTACCCGGTCCGCTCCAAGGTAAGATAAGCCATGGAATGCGACTGCTTGTGCCCTTCGGCAAGAACAAGAGACATATTGTGCTGGCGGTGAAGGTGCATGACGTGGAACCGGATTTTGAATGTAAGGACATACTTCAGATATTAGACGTCACTCCTTCCGTGACAGACCAGCAGCTGGCACTGTGGCAATGGATAGCCGATTATTATATGTCTCCCATCGGGGAGGTGATGAATGCGGCGTTGCCGGGCGGGCTGAAGTCGGTGGATGGCTATAAGCCGAAGACTGAGACATGTGTGACACTTGGTGAAACATGGCGTAATGAGCAGGCGTTGCATATAGCCATGGACATGCTGCGTACAGCGAGGAAGCAAAAGGAAGTGTTCGCGAGATACCTTGAGATGTCGCATTGGGACTGTATCGATGGAGATAAATGCAATGTGCCGGTAGCAGAGGTGACGCGTGAGGAACTGATGAACTCAACACATTGTACGTCGGCGATAATAAAGAACCTGACGGAGCGCACTTATCTGAAAGAGTATGAGCGTGAGGTGGGACGACTGAACACCGAATGCCAGCCACATCTTGACGATATGAAAGTGCTGAACAACGCGCAGCAGGATGCCTACAACAGCATCTTGATGCAGTTCATGAAAAAGAATGTTGTGATGCTGCATGGGGTGACGTCGAGCGGAAAGACAGAGATATACATACATCTTATACGTCAGGCTATTGAGAAAAAACAGCAGGTGTTATATCTGTTGCCGGAGATTGCGCTTACAGTGCAGATACGCGAACGCCTGCAAAAGATATTCGGCAACAGGCTGGGGATATATCATTCTAAATATTCTGATGCTGAGCGTGTGGAGATATGGAGGAAGCAGTTGTCTGCCGACGCGTATGATGTTATACTTGGTGCGCGCTCAGCCGTCTTTCTGCCTTTTGAACGTCTCGGGCTTGTTATAATAGACGAGGAGCATGAGACCTCTTTCAAACAGCAGGAACCCATGCCACGCTATCACGCACGCAGCACCGCCATCATGCTGGCCCAGTTGTATAAGGCGAAGACTCTGCTTGGAACAGCCACACCGTCGGCAGAGTCGTATCTCAACACATTGACAGGAAAATATGGACTGGTGAGACTTACGCAGCGATACAAGGATATCCAACTTCCAGAGATTCATGTTGTTGACATTAAGGATTTGCAGCGTCGTAAGATGATGAAGGGACCTTTCTCTCCACAGTTGTTGACGAGTATAAGAAATGCCATCAGCAACGGAGAACAGGTTATTTTGTTTCAGAACCGACGTGGCTTCGCGCCAATGATGGAGTGTAAGGTTTGTGGATGGGTGCCGCGGTGTGAGCACTGTGACGTGAGCCTTACTTTTCATAAGAACATGAATCATCTCACATGCCATTACTGCGGGGCAACGGTAAGTATGCCGCAAAAATGCCCGTGCTGTGACAATACGGAACTCAAGGGCAGGGGATATGGTACGGAGAAGATAGAGGACTGCATAATGGAACTGATACCAGAGGCTCGTGTAGCACGCATGGACCTTGACACAACGCGTACCCGTTCCGCCTATGAACGTATAATAAGTGACTTCTCGTCGGGCAGGACAAATCTGCTTATTGGAACTCAGATGATAAGCAAAGGACTGGATTTCGACCGCGTGAGTGTTGTTGGAATACTTAATGCAGACTCCATGCTGAATTATCCAGACTTCCGTGCTTATGAGCAGGCTTTCACCATGATGTCGCAAGTAAGTGGCAGGGCTGGTCGTAAAGGCAGGAGAGGATATGTGATATTGCAGACAAAGAATCCACAGCTTCCACTTATTGGTCAGGTGGTAAGCAATGACTGTGACGGATTCTACAAGGACCTGTTAGAGGAGCGCTCCGCTTTTTATTACCCGCCTTACTTCCATCTTATATATGTTTATCTTAAGCATAAGAATGAGTCGGTTGTTGAGTCTGCCGCCATGGAGATGGGCAGCAGGCTTCGCCAGTATTTCGGGACACGTGTGCTTGGTCCGGACAGACCGGCAGTGGCAAGGGTGAAGACTCTCAACATAAGAAAGATAGTTCTGAAACTGGAGAATGGTATAGATATTCACAAGGTGCGGGAATGCCTGCGCTATGCTAATGCTCAGATGTCGAAGGACTCAAGATACAACTCTCTGCAAGTGTATTTTGATGTTGACCCGTTGTAAGAAATGTTATATCTTTGCAAGGTCATCATCGTAATATATACATCTTTAAATGTGCGCATTTCTTTTTTTTGCATTTAAGCTTGAAAACAGGCGAATTATTGCACAAAACGGGATTTCTGTGCAATAATAAGGAGTTGTATTGTTAATATTTATTAAACAAATGCGTGGTATTTAGGAACTTCAGAACAATATAGGTAATTTTGCGAACAATTTCAATAATGTTTTTTAAGATGAATAAGTTAAAATTAGTCTTTTCTGCACTTTTGTTTATAGCTGCAGGTGAAGTATTTGCTGGTGGTTTGTTGACAAATACAAACCAAAGTGCGGCATTTTTGAGAAATCCGGCGCGTGACGCTGCGATTGCTATTGATGGAGTTTACAGTAATCCTGCTGGTACAGCATTCCTTCCACAGGGTTTCCATTTGTCTTTCAACTGGCAGGCTGCATGGCAGAAGCGCCAGATGAATGTTGAGAATAATCTTTTTATGATGAATGCGGACAATCAGAGCGCAACACGTTTCTTTGAGGGTGTGGCAGAAGCTCCGGTTATTCCTTCTTTCCAGGCTGTTTATGTAATCAATGACAAGTGGTCTGTTTCAGGACAATTTGCTGTTGGTGGCGGTGGCGGTAAGTGTGAGTTCGACAATGGTCTGCCTATGTTTGAGGAAATGATAGGCGGTGCTGTTTACAAGATGAATGGAACTTCTTACGCACTTAATCAGAGTCTTATAGGAGAACAGTATTTCTATGGAATACAGTTGGGAGGTACATATAAGATAACAGAAAACCTCTCTGTGTTCGGAGGTGTTCGCGGTGTTATAGCAAGCTGTGGCTACGAAGGTGCGATAACAGGTATTAAGGCAAACGGTATGACTTCGGCTGATTATACATCGCTTTCTCAGCAGGCAGCAGGAGCAGCTCAGCAGTATGCAGCCGCCGCACAGCAATATCAGGCAGCCGGACTTGTTGCAGAGGCAGCAGCGGCAGCACAGGCAGCGGCACAATATGAGGCAGCGGCAGTTCAGGCAGGTACAGCGGCAGTGATGACACAGGATTATGTACTTGATTGCTCACAGAGCGGTTTCGGTGTGACGCCAATCATCGGTGTTGACTGGAAAACAGGCAAATGGAATCTTGCTGCTAAGTATGAGTTCCGCACAAAGATAAATCTTGAGAACGAGTCAGTGAACAGTGCAAATGTTGACGCTTTGATGCCAGCTTATGCTGATGGTGCTAAAGTGCGTTCTGACATTCCTGCTCTTCTTACCGTTGGTGCACAGTATGAGGCGTTGAACAATCTTCGTGTGTCTGCCGGTTTCCACTATTATTGGGATAAGGACGCTAAGGGCACTGCGATAAAGGATGGTGATAACACTTGGGAGGCATTGCTTGGTGTTGAGTATGACCTCAATGATAAGATTCAGTTGAGTATTGGCGGCCAGCGTACAGAATATGGTTTCGCAGACAGCGATATGGCTGATACAAACTTCAACATCAGTTCTTATGGTTTGTGTCTTGGTGGAGCATATAAGTTTAATGACAAGATGAAGCTTAACGTTGGCTATATGCATTCATTCTATGATGATCATAAGTTTACAAACGCAAATGGTACAGCATGTAACTACACACGTAAGAATGACGTAGTGGGTATTGGTTTGGATATTAAATTCTAATTATAAGAAATATTAATCTTTGTCCTTGAGAAGACCTCCCGGAAGCGTCCGGTACAGGTCTTCTCTTTTATTGTCTTTTTTTGCGGCTTATGGTGTATTGTTTGTAACGTGGCGAGTTAATTTATTCTAATTTAATATGACGTTTCTATCCTTTGTGCTTTAAGTGTTATTTTTATAGAGTACTTTTGTATCCTGGTAGTAAATAATATTAGCATGGGACAAATAAAATACTTAAAAACATTATTGGTACTCTTGTTGGTAATTCTTTTCGCAGTTGAGGCTACTGCCGTTTCCTGTGGAGGAGGGGCGTTTAAGAACCATGCTCATAAGGCATATCTTGAGATTGACTGATGTTCTGTGGCTGATGGCAAAAATGAAATATTATTGGGTAGTAAAACAAACGATAAGTAAATATAGTGATGAAAGTTTACGTCAAACCAAACATAAGGATTATAGAATTAACCGCATACAGTGAGACAACGGCTGGATTTAATGTCAATAACTCTGTTGGATATGATGAGAATCTTGCAAAACCAGACTATTTTGAATTTGAGGAAGAATATAACAACGTGACAAATGCGGCACGTTTCAGTATATGGGAACCGCAGGAGACGAATCCGGATGAAGAATAATCACTTGTATTCTTTCTCTTTTGTATAGCAGAAGTTACGTTAATTATGTGTGTTATCCGCTAAAAGAAACGGAAAAACAATAGACTATAATGAAGCAAAAGATAGGCTTTTTCGCCAGACTGCTAAATTTCATAGCACCCAAGGCATGTCACATATGCGGAAATAGATTAAGCATTATCGAAGATGGTATATGTGAGAAGTGCAAATTACATTTGCCAAGAACGTGTTTGTATGAGAATCCATATGAGAACCATTTAGCTAAAATGTTCTGGGGACTATTCCCAATAGAAAAAGCGGCGGCACTTATTCATTATGAGCCGCATGCTCCTGCCAGCAGAATGGTATATGCCATGAAATACTCTTACAACCCAGAATTGTGCAGACAAACAGGAATATTGATAGCAGAAGAACTAAAAGACAGCACTTTCTTTGACGGTATAGATGCCATAATACCCGTTCCGCTTTCCAAAAAGAGAAAGAAGGTACGTGGTTACAACCAAAGTTGTGAGATTGCCAAAGGTATAAGCGAGGTAACAGGAATCCCTGTTTGCGATGATATAATAAAGCGAGAGACATTCAAAGGTAGCCAGACGGAAAAGCATAGATGGGAGAGAATAGAGAATGTGGAGAATGTTTTCAAACTGAGAAAGGCAGAGCGGATAGCAGATAAACATATTCTGATAATAGACGATATCATAACAACCGGCGCCACAATAACATCATGTGCAAGAGAACTAAGAAAATGCCAGAATATTAAAATCAGCATTCTGGCATTCGGACTTACAAAGAAATAATACATTCACTGTGCATTATTCTGTGATTGGATTTTATGAACCTATGCCATCATTATTATCACATAGATGGTTGGCGATAGTCCTTGAATAAAGAGTATTTGTGCAACAATACATCCAAGTTCTTTTTATGCCAAGTATACCATACAAACGCAGCGTGCAACCCATTAAAGAGTTACACGCTGTTGTTATGTTATGTTGTAATATGGAATTACTTAACTTCCTCAAAGTCAACTATCATTCACTATCAATGCGTTAGCACCGGATGTTGCGTCCATGTTGCAAGAATCAAAATAAACATTGATAATCAACATGTTACAAAATCAATACAAAGGTATAACATTCTACCCGAACAACCAAAAGAAAAGGCATAAAAAGCACAAATCTGCTACATTCTATTGATTTGGATTGGGTGTATGATACATAAAAACCACACCTATATTAAATATATTGTAGTTCAAGTGGCAGATTTCAAAGATATTGTTATGTTCAGTATCAAGACATGTTCAATACCATTGAACAAACAGTATTTATTGAACAAAATCAATGTCAGCAAACGAGAAAAATGGAATGTTATTGAGCTATAAGTCTAAAAAAAATCGAGTTATAGCTCAACGACTCAAATCATCTTAAAGTCCAACCTTTTGTATATGAGACGTTTTGCGTTTTACTATTTCTTAAAGTTCATACTCTAGTTGTTTTCTTACTTATTACGCATGAAAGGTCATGTTAATAATAGTAATCCGCAATAAAGTACCCAAGAAAATGATGATACGCTTAATATTTCTTCAAATAAATGCATCATACTTCAATCTTTTGAGATTATTTTTAAGAAAAATCGAAGTAAATCAACAAAAATCGTCTTTGTTCTCATATATTCTTATTACTTTTGCTTATAGTTATGCTATAAAAGCAGGACAAATATTGGTATAATATTATAATAGGTAAGATATTATGGATAAAAAGACACTTGAATTTGTGACGTTTTGCATAAGCAAACTTTCCATATTATTGAAACTACCCCAAGAAGAGATTTATAGTCGCTTGGAGAAGTCTGGCATTTTATATGACTATATTATACCCTCATATGATGTTCTGCATACATTCAGTGAACGCTACTTAATGTTGGATTTGGCAGAATACATGAAAGAGAAAGGAGTTCTCAGCGATATATGTCTTGAAGATATACTTGAAGAATAAAATTTGGCTGAGCAGTTGAATATTTTTACGAAACCAATAGATAAAGATTACTATAGATATGGCACAGGATATAAATCGTCTAAAAGTGGTGCTTGCAGAGAAGAAACGCACTAATAAATGGCTATCAGAACAAGTAGGAAAAGATCCTGCTACTGTTTCAAAATGGTGTACTAACACTATGCAACCCAATTTAGAAACTTTGGTAGCCATCGCGAAAGCTCTTGATGTTGATGTCAAAGACCTGTTATGGTCGATAAAAGAATGAAATAAGTTTAATTAAATGAATCATGAAAAAAAATAAGTATACTTTTATTGACTTGTTTTCTGGTTGTGGAGGTTTGTCATTGGGCTTTGAAATGTCTGGTTTTACAGGTATTCTTGCAATTGACAATTGGAAGGATGCTTTAAATACATATGCTTATAATAGAACTGATGCAAAGACTTTGTGTGGAGATTTGGCAACTATAGATCCATATAAAGTAAAGGAAGAATATGGAATTTCAGATATTGATGTAATTATTGGAGGTCCACCTTGTCAAGGGTTTTCCGTTGCAGGGAAAAGAATTATAGAAGACGAACGAAATAAACTTTATAAGGCTTTTGTCAATTTTGTTGACTGCTTCCATCCTCATGCCTTTGTGATGGAAAATGTGCCGAACATACTAAGTATAGGTGGTGGTATAGTGAAAGATTCCATCATTAAGGATTTTGAACAATTAGGGTATAAAGTTAGTGTTCAAGTTATCACAGCCTCGGATTATGGTGTTCCACAAAATAGACGAAGGGCAGTTTTTGTGGGTCTGGCAGACGGAAGAGACTTTGTGTTTCCTGAACCATATATGCAAGATAAGATAACCTCATTTGAAGCTTTAAGCGATTTGACGGAAGAGTCTATTCCTAATGGATCACCATATCCAACTGAAGCTAAAAGTGATTTTCAACTTTATGCTCGCAAGTGTAGTTTGGGAGTTTACAACCATGAAATCACTATGCACAATGAAAAAACAAAAGAAATCATTGCAATGGTACCAGATGGTGGAAATTACAAAGATCTTCCGAACGATTTACAACAGACAAGAAAAGTACACATTGCTTGGACGCGCTTATGTAGTACAAAACCTAGTATAACAATAGATACAGGACATCGTCATCACTTTCACTATAAATGGAATAGAATACCAACAGTGAGAGAAAGCGCAAGATTACAATCATTCCCTGATGATTTTATTTTCCAATGCAGTAAAACAAGTCAATATAAACAAGTGGGTAATGCGGTACCACCTCTTATGGCTAAAGCGATTGCCCAACAATTATCAAACATGTTATGGCAAGAAGAGAAGTAACATATTATCAAGTACCTGATAAATATTGGCATAGAATACATTTTGTGAGACCACGTTTTAAAAGTAATATAGAGAATGTATTGCTTTATATGGCTAATGAGTGTTGTAGAATTCCAAGATGTTCATGTGAAGAATATAGTAGTAGATATTTAAATGCCATTAAAATGTTTCCTGGAAATATTGACATGGCAGAAAAAACTTTACATAATTGGCGTACGGAAATACCTGCGTTATTCGGTTTTTATAAAGAGGACAAAGAAGCAAACATAACGGAAACTTCTAAAATGGCAGTCTTCCTCCATGAGAACCAAGACTTAACTCAATTTCTTAGGTTATTCCTTTTTTCTTTCCAATTTCCCGGAGGACATATGAAACCTCAGGATTTGAAAGATATTATTTATCATGAAATAAGATTTAAACCTGCTCGTACTATCATTCAGGTACTTATGTATGGTAATAAATTGTTAGGAGAAACAGGCAGTACAAAAGAAATGTCGTTGTCTGCAGAGGAGGCTACTTACTGTATCTTTAATGACATACGAGTCACAAGTGGCAAAATTCCACCTGAGCAAATAGCCAAAAATATTATAGATAATAGAAAAAACAAAATAAAATATTACAATCCCAGTGACCCGAAAACTTTATCATTGACGGGTACGGCACGCTCAAAGGGGGATATGACTCGATATGCAGGTGATATTCTTGATTACATGGAGATTGCAAATTTGTTAGAGAAACATAACGGCTATTATTTTATGAAAGGTAATGAACAAGTTTCTCTTAATATATTTGCCAATGATGTAACATGGTTTAGTGGTTACGAATTATTCTATAAAAAGAATAGAATAGAAACGAGGGAGTTGTCCAAAATAGAACCATTATGGTTTGAATATGTCAACAACTCTATGAAACCTAATTTGTTCAAGACTGACATTCGTTCTATCATTGCTCAGAGTGAAGTTATTGATGTCGTGTTTGATGACAGAATAAAGGATATTGTATCATCTGATGATAGAACAACCAAAGATATAGGAAATCTTGGTGAAGCAATTGTATGCGGCCATGAAAAGATGCGTCTAAAAATCAATGGATATGATGAATTTGTAAAATTGGTTCAAATAGTAGATAGTCCAACATATCATCCTGGATTTGATATTGATAGTTTTGAGGCAGATGGAACAGAAGACCATAGATATATAGAAGTTAAGACAACAATCAGTAAACAACGAATACAGATGTATGGATTCCATATGTCACCAAATGAATGGAGAGTTGCTTCTACAATCAAAGAACACTATTGCGTATACCGTCTTATGTTGAGCGAGAAGGAGAAAATATTATTCATCCTTCGTAATCCTGTTGCATTATACAAAAGCGACAAAATTGAAGCTGAGCCGCGTGATGGTATGGAAATAACTTTCTCTACAGAACACTTTGAACCAACAGAATTGTTATCATGGAAAAGATAAAAGTCGCTTCACTATTCTGCGGATGTGGAGGTATGGATTTAGGTATCATTGGAGGATTTTCTTATTTAGGTAAGGAGTATAAAAAGAATCCATTTGAAATAGTCTATGCTGTTGATAATGATGAATATTGTACAAAAATATACAACGATAATTTTACCCACAAGTGTGTAGTAAATGATGTACGTAATATAAAGATTGAGGAGATGCCTCAATTTGATATGCTTATCGGTGGTTTTCCTTGTCAGTCATTCTCTATCTCTGCACAAAATCCCCCAAGACTGGGGTATAAGGATGAAAGGGGGATGCTTTTCTTTGAGATGGTAAAAATTCTTAAAGAACGACAACCTAGATTCTTTATTGCAGAAAATGTAAAAGGTATATTATCGGCAAATAAAGGTAAGGCATTTCCGATGATAATGAAAGAGTTTTGTGATGCTGGTTATACTGTTGTTCACAAATTGCTAAATGCTTCAGAATATGGTGTTCCTCAAAAAAGAGAGCGAGTTATTATTGTTGGCTTTCGTAACTTTGAGGATTTTCAAAAATTTCATTATCCAATGAAAGTAAAAAGTTCCGAGCGTAAAGTACTTGGAGATGTAATTATGGAAGAATCAAACCATAATCAAACATTATTTTTCAGTGAAAAAGCAGTAGCAGGGATGATGGCTGTTCGTGAAAAAATGAACAAAGGACGTGTTATGTCTTTGACTGAACCATGTAATACCATAAGTGCGCATTTAGCAAAGGTTAGTCTTAATAGCACAGATCCAGTTTATATGGTAGGAGGGAAATACAGACGTTTTTCAACTAGAGAGGTTGCTCGTATTCAATCTTTCCCGGATTCTTTTTGCTTTGATTCAGTATCGCAAATACGTCAATATAAAGCAATAGGTAATGCTGTACCTCCAGTATTAATGTGGCATGTTACACGTTCATTGCAAAAAACTTTGGAAGTACCTCTAGTGAATTTTGCTGAAATAAAGGAACAATATCCAACATGTATTGTCGAGAATGAACAAGATATCAATATTCATTTGGATATAGATAAATCAAAGAACGTACTTGTCAGTTTGGTAAAGGCTGATAATATTGACCAATATCTTGACAGATCTGCTAAAGTATATTACACAGGTAAGAAGTTCCCTTCAACAGTAGCCTTAAATAAATTGTATTATTTCATGCCTTATATGAAAAATAAGGGAATACGTGATTTGTATTTTATCAAGATAGCAAGGGTAGGAACTCGCAAGGAGGGACAAATAGAAGAAGATAAGAATGATTTTCGACTCGTGTTTGAGATTGAGTATGTCGGTCAGTTATTCGAAGACTACAAGAAAGTTAAACTTGAGATTTGGAGAACGTTTACAGATACGGTACTTGACAAACTTCTATGTTAATAAAAAATAACTCAACAAGCATAAGGAAAACTAACGAATGGTTCCTGATGCTCTAGCTGAATAGTTTGTTGAATCTTGTTGATTGATTATGAATTAATGCAATGATTTTATGCAAAAAAGAAAAATAAGTTTTAATTGGCTACACCTCTCATCAATGGTTGAAAATGAAGAAGTGTTTGCTAATGTTGAAAGCAATTTACTTGTTTTGTTAAGTAACATTGGTGCATTACCAAAAGTCCAACGAAAATATAACATAACTAAAGATAAGTTTTGTTTCGTTGAAAATTATCGTTTTGACGAAAGAACCCATTGCGTGGAATTACTTTTTAAAAGTGCAAAACATAGTTATCGAGCACCTTTGCTTGATAAAAACACTGTTGAAGCAAGAGAGAATCCTAAAAGGATAGAGGAAGGCGAACAAATAAAAACACATGTTTTACTAAAATTAAAAGATAATGATGCTATTGTCTTTCTTGAAACTGGTCTCAATCTGATGACAATGTCTAATATTGTTGAATATTTGAATAGTTTTATTGTTCTATATAACAATTCTACTGAAGAGAGGATTATTGGTAAGTTTACTTTTTCCATGGTTCCAAGAGATGATTTCCGCGAAGTTCTTGATAGTATGAGTCGTGTTGTGTGTGCAGAATTGTTCATTAATAAGTCTTTATTGGGTTCTGATGCACTGAATTTTTGCGATATAACAGAAGATATCCAAGAGAATATGGTACTATCTTTGAAATCAGAGAAAAAGAAATCTATAAAAAATAGTCTTTATCAAGTTATTTCTCACTTTAGTGGTTCGAATTCTAAAATTAATAGGATTCGAGTTAAAGGAAAGATGCCAAATAACAATGAAGGTATTATTGATACATCTTTCATCATAAAGAAGGAATACATTGAAGTAGAGCAGAATGCGGATACTGGTGAATTTGACACGCCAAGCATGTTCGCTCAATTAAAATTATTGGCAAATGATTTTTGATTATACATATGGAGTTCCTATTTGTAATTTATGACTATTTTGCCATTCTAAAGAAAAGAATTCTTTTGTTTGAGTGGGGAATTCCTTCTATTACTGGTGTTGTTTGCCTAATTCTGTCCTTTGGATTTGACATTGATAGTCAATATGGAATTATAGAAAAATCTTTTGGATATGTAGGTACATTACTTGGATTCACTTTAGCTGCTCTCACCCTTTTGCTTTCTAGTGAAAAGATGAAGGAAGCTCGTGAATATCAGTTAGAAACTGTCCTCCATAATCGTAGGGCAACTTTATATGAGCTAGTCGTAGTATCCTATACTTATCTGATTATTGTTGAGGGAATTCTTTGTGTGAGTTTCTTTATAGCCCAGTTATTCGATTTTATATATATTAGAAGTATCGCAATTGTCTTGAATACTATGTATATTGTATTATTGTTCAATGTTTTATTAGTGACAATAAGAACTGTTGCAGATATGTACTTTATTCTAATAAAGCGTGAGTAAATTTCTTAATTTTCTATAATAACATGATATGAACGATTTTTCATTACTTAATAATAGAAAAATAATTGATATCCTTATTGGAGATATAAAACTCTTTGAGCAATATGGTTTACCATATATGTCTGGACCAAATTTATGTCAACTTTGTACTTCTTTTGGATTCCCTCATACATATTCATGGGGTGGAGTAAACGGAAGTAGATGGACTTATATGCAATCATTGTTAGATTTTTTAAACAAACAAGGACGAGTACCAGAACTTTTATCTTATTTGTTTAATATGTCAAGATTTGAAGAATTAAATAGCCTTGGCAATGTAGATAAAATTAAGCATATTCATAAAAGTATAATATCTATTGCTCTAAAGCAAATTAATTCTCATCTTTTAATAGCAAAGAAAGAATTACGTATTAAAAATAATTCATTTGTACTTTCTGACATTGGAGAAAAAAGTGTAATAGAAACTCCAAAGGTTAGAATAGTGACGTATCAATATATACGAGAGCTTCCAGAAAGGATAAAAGAAGACTTGAGTAATAAAGACTATGATAGTGTTATCACAAAATCAAGGACTTTGTTAGAAGAAGTTTTGATTTATATAATCGAACAATTAACAAAAGAAAGATATAAAAGCAATGGCGATTTGATTAAAATATATCAAGAGGCAACAGATCTATTGAATATGCGTCAGAAGAAAGAATGGGATAAGCGTGTAAATGAATTATTAGGAGGATTACATAAAATTGTAAATTCGATCTCTAGTATGAGAAATATAAATAGTGATGCTCATGGAGTTGGGGCCAGTAGAATTTCAATTAGCGAACGTGAAGCCCTATTAGTCGCTAATTCCGCAATAATGCTCGCAGAGTATTGGTTGGGCGTTTTTGAAAAGAAATAGTACAAGACAATTATTATGGCAAATCGAAAAGAAATAAGAAATAGCACGGCAGAGTTCCTAATCTTTCAAATTGAAGGGAAGGAACAAGGTGTTGAGGTCTATTATAAGGATAAGACAGTTTGGTGTACCCAAAAAGCTATGGGTATGCTGTTTGATTGCTCTACAGATAACATCAGTTTTCATTTGAGAAATATTTATGATAGTGGAGAACTGGAAGAAAAAGCAACTACCGAGAAAATCTCGGTAGTTCGCCAAGAAGGAACCAGAGAGGTAAACCGCTCGCTCCTTTTTTACAATCTCGATGCTGTTATTAGCGTAGGTTATCGTGTGAACAGCATTCGTGCAACTCAGTTTCGTCAATGGGCAACGAGCGTATTGCGAGAATTCGCTATACGTGGATATGTTTTGGATAAGAAGAGAATGGAGAACAGTTCGTTCCTTGATATAAAAGGGAAATCCCGTATAACTGTTCAGAGTTATACGGGATTTCTATTTTGCTTATTGAGTTGGTGTTACTTCACCTCTTCAAATATAAAGTATATTGATAATCAGTTAGTTACTGTTATCAAGATACAAATGATATGCAAATGTAAGTATAAAACCATATAGAAAAAGTACAAATGG
>JAFQGS010000053.1 GCA_017415455.1 Prevotella sp. | reverse complement strand
TTTATCTCAGATATGCCGTCAAGGTTTATCTCATATTCCTGACTTCTGTCTAAGGAGACATTTACCAACGAGAGAATAATACTGTTAGAGGATGTTCTTGCTGCAGAGATGCTGACGAGTGGCAGCTTCCTGTAACCTTTCTCTGTTGCGGTGTCAATAGGCTTCTTCATATCATGGCGCACTATGAGGGTGTCGCATTCGGTTTTAACAGGGAGATATGTTGCCTCTTGGAATGGCTTGTACATTTCAAAGATGTGGTATGTAGGAGTAAGCACCATACTGCCTGTTCCTTCCTGACTTGTTAGAATCATACTTTGAAGTACGTTTGCCAGCTGTGCTATGTTAGCCATTCGCAATCTGTCGGTGTGTTTGTGAAAAACATTTAGTGATAGGGCGGCGACAATAGCATCGCGCATTGAGTTCTGTTGATAGAGATGGCCGCAGATGGTTCCCGGCTCCTCATCCCACCATGTTCCCCATTCGTCCATCATAAGACCGATCCTCTTGTCAGGGTCTCTTTGGTTCATTATCTCCTTATGTCTTGAGATGACATTATCAATCTCAAGGCATTTTCCCAATGTCCAATAATATTCATCTGCATTAAAGACCGTAGCACTGCCTTTGCTCCCGTTCCATCCTGCCACTGTGTAGTAGTGTAGCGAGAGTCCGTGCATGCGATGTCCTACATTAGCCATTAGAACTTTAGTCCAATTGAAATCGTAATCGCTTGCTCCGCTTGCAATCTTATACAATTTGTTGCCGTCGTAATTGCGGCAATATGTTGAATATCGGCGATATAAGTCGCTGTAATACTCTGGTCGCATGTTGCCACCACATCCCCAACTTTCATTGCCAATACCAAGATATTCCACATTCCATGCTTTGTCTCTGCCATTCTTACGTCTCAGGTTTGCCATAGGAGTGTCACCATCGCTGGTCATGTACTCTACCCATTTGGCTAATTCCTCTACAGTTCCGCTTCCTACGTTACCACTTATATATGGTTCGCATCCGAGCATCTCGCAGAGATTGAGAAACTCATGTGTTCCGAAACTGTTATCTTCTATGGTTCCGCCCCAGTTGTTGTTCTGCATCTTTGGTCTCTCATCAGAAGGACCAATGCCGTCCATCCAGTGATACTCATCAGCAAAACAGCCTCCTGGCCAGCGTAAAACCGGTATCTGCAGGTTCTTAAGTGCTGCAAGAACATCATTACGGTAGCCTTCGGTGTTGGGAATCTGTGAGTTTTTCCCAACCCAAAGTCCACCATATATACATGTTCCAAGGTGCTCGGCAAATTGTCCGTATATCTCTTTGTGTATCTTCTGCTTGCCCTCATTAGTATACACCTTAGCCTTTGCGTTTCCAGCTATAGACAATAGCGGAAATGCAGACATCATCAAGACAAGTATTGATTTGATTATTCTCATAAGATATTTATAATATTATATACGTATGGGACTTGAAAATCCCATGCCTGTTCACCTTATATAATTATTAATTATCAGTTCTGTGCCTTTCCGGCAGCCTCTTCAATAGCAAGACAAGCCTTGTAATTCTCGAAATATTTGTTGAAGTCGGCAACATCTTCCGCAGTAGGCTTGATTTCCACGCCTGCGTCACCTGCAAAGACAACATTATCAAGATAGTCGGCAAGACTCTGTCCGTTGTTGTTCACGAGGAATGATGCAAGTAGGGCGATACCCCATGCTCCACCTTCTCCTGCTGTCTCCATTACAGAGATTGGTGAGTTGATGGCAGCGGCAAGTATTCTCTGACCGACACCTTTTGTCTTGAAGAGTCCTCCATGACCTGTTATTCTGTCAACACCCACCTTCTCATCGTTGAAAAGGATGTCGTTGCCAAGTTTCAACACGCCTACTGATGCATAAAGATGTGTGCGGATGAAGTTGGCGAGATTGAACTTGTCGTTGGCAGAACGAACAAACAAAGGACGACCTTCAGCAAGACCAGTCAGAGGTTCACCGGAGATATAGTTGTATGAAATCAATCCGCCACAATCTGAATCACCATTTAATGCATTGTTGTATAGTTTCCCATATACCTCGTTCATATCTACAGGAATACCGAGAAGTTCCTGATACTCCTTGAACAAACCAACCCATGCGTTAAGATCTGATGTGCAGTTGTTACAGTGAACCATTGCTACAAGGCTTCCGTCAGGAGTTGTCACCATGTCAATCATCTCGTATGGCTTAGAGAGGTCCTTCTCCAAAACAATCATAGAGAAAGAAGATGTTCCTGCAGATACGTTTCCTGTGCGTTGCTTAACGGCGTTTGTCGCAACCATACCAGTTCCTGCATCACCTTCAGGAGGACATACAGGTACTCCTGCCTTTAGGTTGCCTGACACATCAAGCAGTTTGGCTCCTTCCTCTGTAAGACAACCAGCTCCTTCACCGGCAACAAGCACCTTAGGGAGAATGTCCTGTAACTTCCAAGCATAACCTTTTGGAGCAACAAGATTATTGAACTTCTCCATCATGTCAGAAGAGTAGTTCTTTGTCTCCGGGTCAATAGGTAACATACCAGATGCGTCTCCAATGCCAAGCACCTTCTCTCCTGTTATCTGCCAGTGTATATATCCTGCAAGTGTAGTGAGGTATTTTATGTCTTTCACATGGTCATTGTCCTCCAGGATGCACTGATACAGATGTGAGATACTCCATCTTAGAGGAATGTTATAAACAAACAACTCAGACAATTCTGCAGCCGCCTTGCCTGTGTTTGTGTTTCTCCAAGTACGGAAAGGCACAAGAATCTCGTTCTTCTCGTTGAATGCCATGTATCCGTGCATCATAGCGCTGATACCAATTGCTGCGAGAGTCTCAATCTCTGTGTCGTATAATTTCTTCACGTTCGCTCTCAGGTCAGCATAACAATCCTGAACACCATTCCAAATAGCATCAATACTATATGTCCATAAACCGTCAACGAGTTGGTTCTCCCACTCATGACTACCTTGTGCTATTGGTTTATTTTCCTGGTCTATCAAAACGGCTTTGATGCGTGTTGAGCCGAACTCAATGCCCAGTATTGCCTTTCCAGACTCTATTATCGTTTTTGCACTTGAACTTGTCATGTAGTAATGTTTTATAATGTTTTTATGTCATTCATTCACAATTTACATACTACAGAAGCTGCGGAAATCCACAACGACTGTAGATGTAAAATGTGAACTATATGAGATTACATCAATGATTTGTTTAACATATAGTAAACCTCATTGAAACGCATTTCCTTGCGGAAATCATCAACTGTTGTGTTATTGTTAATGATCAGGCACTCTATGCCAGCTATCTCAGCAAAGTCTTGCCAGTACTCATCTGTAAGGTCATAAGAGAAACCGCTGTGATGTGTACCGCCTGCGTAAATCCAGCAACCTGCGCCCACCTCGAAGTTGGGCTGTGGAATCCACAACGCACTTGCTACAGGAAGCTTTGGCAGTGGCTTTGGCTCGATGCAATCAACATCATTTACAATCATACGGAAACGGTTGCCCATATCAACGATTGTAGCAGCAATACCATGACCTGTCTTAGATGTGAATACCAAACGTGCTGTGAGGGTCTTGCGATAACCGATACCTAAGTGGTGAAGTTCAAGACGTGGCTTGCTTGTGGCAATCAGCGGACTAACCTCAAGCATGTGTGACTGGAGGATAGAGCTCTGCTGACCGTTGAAGTTGAGTGTATAGTCCTCGAGGAAAGAGCAACCGCCAGGCATACCTTGTGTCATAACCCAGATGGTACGAACCATTGCCGCTGTCTTCCAGTCGCCTTCACCACCGAAACCATAACCGTCTGCCATCAAGCGCTGAGATGCGAGACCTGGAATCTGGTCAAATCCATGACCTGTCTCGTCGATGTTTGCATCGCCAAGGTCGTCAAAGTTGGTTGTAAATGCCTTAGCACCCTTAGCCTTCAATATTGCGCGAAGAGAAAGTTCTGCCTTAGCTGCGTTCCATACTTTCTTGTATTCCTCGGAACCCTTTACCTCAAGTGAAGCGTCGTGGTCATAGAGCTGGAAATATTCAGCAACAAGAGCATCTACCTCCTCATCCTTTATCTTGTCAAAGTAAGTTAGAACCTCGCTGAAAGGACAATAGTCAACATGATATCCGAGAACCTGTTCTGCTGCTACTTTGTCACCATCGGTAACAGCCACGTTGTTCATCTGGTCGCCGAAACGTAGGATGAGCATATCCTGTGAGTCTGCCCATGCTGCACAAACACGCTCCCATACTGCGATGCGGTCTTGTGTGTATTCATCTTTCCAATAGCCACAAACGAGCTTGCGACGAATACGCATGCGGGAAACGATATGTCCAAACTCACGGTCACCATGTGCGCTCTGGTTGAGGTTCATGAAGTCCATGTCAATATCGTTCCATGGAATCTCCGCATTATACTGAGTGTGCAGGTGGAGTAGGGGCTTGTGAAGAATCTGCAGGCCGTGTATCCACATCTTTGCTGGAGAGAAAGTGTGCATCCATGTGATAACACCGACGCACTTCTTGTCGTTGTTTGCAGCAGAGAATATATCTACAACCTCTTTAGAACTGTTGGCAGTTCCTTTATATACTACTTTGATAGGCAAGCGGCCGGAGTTGTTCAAACCGTCAACCATCTCCTTTGAGTGTCCGTCAACCTGAACCACTGCGTCACCTCCGTAGAGAAGCTGTGCACCGGTTACAAACCAAACTTCTAAGTTTTCAAATGCTTTTACCATATTTCTTTAGTTTATATTGTTAATAGTTTTGTTATTTCTTCTGTCCATAATATGCGTTAGGTCCATGCTTGCGCATATAATGCTTCTCAATAAGCAATGGGTTCATGGTTGTCTCTGGGTTGAGAGTGAACGATATATATGCCATTTTGGCACACTGTTCCATCACTTTTGCGTTGTACACCGCATTGGCAGGGCTCTTTCCCCAGCTGAATGGACCGTGGTTCTTTACTAATACACCTGGTGTGTGGTCAGGATTCATTCCTTCAAAACGCTTGACAATAACATTGCCGGTCTCAAGTTCATATTCTCCCTCTACCTCTTCCTTGGTCATGTCGGCAGTGCAAGGTATCTCCTTGTAGAAATAGTCGGCATGTGTGGTTCCTATGTTTGGAATGTCCTTACCTGCCTGCGCCCATGCTGTTGCATAAGTAGAGTGTGTGTGAACAACACCTTGAATGTTTGGGAACGCCTTATATAACACAAGGTGTGTTGGCGTGTCAGACGAAGGATTCAGTTCACCTTCTACTACCTTTCCTGTCTCAAGGTCAACCACCACCATGTCTGAGGCTTTCATGTCATCATAACTGACACCACTTGGCTTGATAACCACCAAACCCTTCTCGCGGTCGATACCAGATACATTGCCCCATGTGAATATAACCAATCCCTGCTTTACCAAGTCAAGGTTTGCTTGAAATACTTTCTGTTTCAGTTCTTCTAACATAATATTAAAATTTAAAGTTTGAATGTAGGGTCTTCCTTGTAAACGCTCTTGTTGAATCTGTATAGGTGAGCTCCACGCTTTGACCCTGTCTTGTCTATTAACTCGGTTTTCTCGATGAATCCCATCTCGTTTATGCGCTTTCTGAAATTTCGCTTGTCAACCTCCTCGCCATACACCGCTTCATATAGTCTTTGAAGTTGTGACAATGTAAACAGGTTTGGAAGTAGATTGAAACTGATTGGCTCATTTGATATTTTCATTTTCATCATATTACGAGCCTTTCTGAGCATTTCGCTATGGTCAGAGAACAACGAAGGCACGTTGTCTATGCTCACCCATTCGGCGGCATATTGTTCCTGTAATTTCTTATCGTAGTCGTTGACGTTTATAAGTGCGTAATAAGCGATGGAGACAACACGCTCTCCAGGGTCTCGGTCTACATTGCCGAATGCTCCAACCTGGCACATGTATATATTGCGGATGCCTGTCAGCTCGAAAAGCACTCTTGTGGCAGCGTCGTCAATACTCTCGTTGCTTCTTACAAAACCACCATATAGTGAATATTGGCCACAACCAGGATTCATGTTGCGACGACCAATGAGTACCTTTAGCTGACCTTCGTCAAATCCAAATATGATGCAGTCAACAGATACCAAGACCTTGTTATGCTCATTATAATAAACGCTCATCTTTTATGTCAAAATATATACGGGCTGCCGTAGCAACCCGTATAAGTGTGTTACCAAAGCGCCCAGTAAAGAATTATGAGGAGAACAACAACACCAATTGCGCCGATGTTGAATGCCTTGTCTGTCTTGAATATTGCAATATCAACACCAATTGATTTCGGATCCTCAACAGTATCCTTCGCATTTGAGCGCAGATAGATTGCCAGTACCAGAAGCATCAGTGCGAGGAAGAATATAGCCTCAAATCCGTATGCCATCATTGCGTCACTGAAGAACGAGATGATACCAATGATGAAACATACTGCACTTGATGCGAATAATATTGTTGCCCACTTCAACTGAGTCTTAATTGTATGCTCGTCAAGCTCTTCTGCCTTAACGGTTTTCTTGCTCATGAATGATATTCCGAAGAACAATACGACCAGACATGCGAATACGTATCCCATGCGCAATAGGAATGGTACGTCTGGCAACAGGAACTTGAAGAGGATTGAGAATACGAATGTACCGATAGCGGCAACAACGGCAGCTGTGCCAGAAGCGCGCTTCCACAACAGACCAAGACCAAAGATAACTACGATACCTGGGTATACGAATCCAGAATACTCTTGAATAACCTGGAATGCCTGATCTGCACCACCCATGATTGGGTAAACAGCAACGAGAGCAAGCACAAGAGCCGCCAAAGATGTCATACGGCCCACGTTAACCAACTTCTTCTCAGATGCGTTCTTGTTGAAGAACTTCTTATAGATATCCATTGTGAAGATAGTAGAAGTTGAGTTGAACATAGAAGCAAGTGAAGAAATTACAGCAGCTGCAAGAGCGGCGAATGAAAGACCCTTGACAAATGCTGGGGTGAAGTTGCGGATAAGGAATGGATAAGCATCGTCAGGACGGTCGAGAGAACCGGCAAGACTTGCCTTAAGGTCTGCACACTCTGGAGATGTCATGATAAAATATGCACAAACACCTGGAATACAAACGATGAATGGAATCAAAATCTTAAGGAATGCTGCGAAAATCATACCCTTCTTAGCCTCAGCAAGTGACTTTGCTGCAAGACCCTTCTGGATGATGTACTGGTTGAAACCCCAGTAACCAAGGTTGGTGAGCCAAAGAGCACCAACGATAACTACGATACCTGGAATGTCAAAGTATGGGTCGTTTGTAATATTGGGATACAACGCTTCATTACGGGTAACAACAAGGTTGAAATGCTTGTCGTCAGGATTTTCAATCAAGTTGGTATAGATTTCACTCAATGCTCCAAAAGCGCCACCGCTAATGTCAAGATCAGAAGCGATAACGTCAAGGGCTGCGTATGCAGTGATAAGACCACCACCTACGAGGAATGTAACCTGCATAACGTCTGTCCACGCAACAGATGCAAGACCACCGTAGATAGAATAGATACCAGCAATTACAAAGAAGAAAAGAATGATTGTGAGCAATGTCATATCAACCTGCATGCCAAGGATGACGCCTGCGATTGTTGGCAAACCAAGAATTTGCTTGATAGCCAATGCGCCGAGCCAAGCAACAGAAGTAAGGTTGATGAAAACATAAAGGAACAACCAGAAGATAGAGAAAGCAAGACCTACACCCCAGTTGTAGCGGTCGCTAAGGAACTGTGGAATGGTATATACCTTTTTCTTAATCATAAGTGGCAACAGGAATTTACCCACTACGATAAGTGTTGCTGCAGCCATAAGTTCATAAGCTGCCATTGCGATACCAGAAACGTATGCCGAACCAGACATACCGATAAACTGCTCTGCAGAAATGTTTGCTGCAATCAGAGAAGCTCCTACTGCCCACCATGTAAGAGTATTACCTGCGAGGAAATAGTCGGTAGATGATTGTTCTTTGCCGTCCTTCTTGCGTGAAAGGAACATACCCAAACCAACGAGAATAACAATATAGGCTGCAAATACTATATAGTCTATCGTTTGGAATCCATTGTTTGCTAACGCTTGTTTTATTGTTTCCATTTTGTTTTGTAGTTTTTTATATTATTTAAGATGTTATTATTTTATTGAGAATTTGTAAGCAGCGCGGCTGTAATACTTTTCGCCTGGCTTCAATGTAGGCTGAACCCACTCTGGCTTGTTTGGAGAGTCTGGATATTTCTGGCTTTCCAAGCAAACGCTTACATGCTTTGGATACTTAATGCCGTGCTTGCGGATAATGTCGGCATCGCGGCCAACGCCTTGGAAGTTGGCTGTATAAACTTGAACACCTGGCTCGTTTGTGTACATCTCCATGAAGATACCTGTTGTTGGAGAATAGAGCGAGGCGCATACCTGAGTGTCGTCACCCTTGCCGTCCTTATATGTGTTCAGGCACCAGTTGTGGTCATAGCCTGTTGCGTTCTTTATCTGCTGATAGTCGGAGTTGATGCTGTCAGCTATTGCATGAGGTGTGCGGAAGTCCATCGGTGTGCCTTCTACAGAAACGATCTCACCCGTTGTCATGTATGTGGCGTCAGACGGTGTGAAATTATCTGCGTTTACATAAAGAATCATGTCTGTGCCCACCTTTGAGAGGTCACCGTTAAGGTTGTAGTAGTTGTGGTTTGTCATGTTAATGATGGTTTCCTTGTCTGTCTCGCCTTCAAAAACGATGTCCAGCATGTTGTCTGCAGTCACCTTATAGGTTGTTGTAACCTTAACCTCGCCAGGGAAACCATTGTCGCCGTCAGGAGAAACCAACGAAAGCTTCAGTATAGAGTCGCCAATCTGCTCTGCGTCATACACCTTGTTCATCCATCCTGTGGTCCCACCGCCGTGCAGGCAGTGCTTCCCGTCATTTTGTGTGAGCTGGTATTCTTTGCCGTCAACCGTTATCCTTCCTTGGTTGATGCGGTTGGCATATCTTCCTACAGAAGATCCGTAGTCGCTTGGAGAGTTGAGTGTGTCGGCATATTGTGCGATGTTGTCAAAGCCGAGTACCACGTCTGTCGGTTTGCCGTCTTTGTCAGGCACCACCAGAGACACCACTCTTCCGCCATAGTTGGTTATGCACACCTCCATGCCGTTGCTGTTCTTAAGAGTGTAAAGCTTAACTTGCTTCTCGCTGATGACAGTATCGAATGCCATTGGGTCGAGTCCTGATACTGTAAGTTGGGTATCGCTTTGTTGTTGGCATGACATGAGTGCTAAACCAGCCATGCATGTACCCATAATAATAGTTTTAAGGTTTCTCATTTTGTATTTATGCATGTTAATAATGTTTGTCTGTTATGTCTGATAGAAATATTGCCGTAAAGGTACATATTTTTTTTATAAAACGTTAATAAAATGCATACATTTTAATGATATGTGTTTATTTTACACTTTTATGCTTGCTTTTTGAATTTAACTTGGTTTGAAAAGTAGTGTTGTTGTGCTTTAAGTCTGCCGGTGATTTCGCCACAGTTGCATGGTGTAAAGTTGTGGATGTAGGGGAGTTTGTTTGTGGACTTATGAAATGAATGATTCAACTCTCAATGGTCTTATTTGCCTTGTAGATAGATGAAAATTTAATATAAATTATACTTGTTTTACAGCAAAGAAAACTGTCAAATGGCACGTTCCATGATTTTGCGGTCGGAAAAGAGACTCTCAAATACCATGAATGCGGTGCCGATAACGAGAAAAACGGCAAAACAAGCGTTTTCTTAATGATTTTGATGCCTTTTAGATGAATAATTTGAGGTAAAGGATGGCATTTTGAGAAGTTAACCCCAATCGGTCTTTGGGCTTTACAGTCTGCTTCTGCAGGCACTCCATTTTTGACACATCCTCGTTTGGTGTTTCATGTTTGAAAGCCTCCAAACGAAGTGAATGAAACCTCCAAATGGAGTGAAAGAAGCCTCCAAACAGTACGTTTGAAGGCTTCTTTCTATAGATGTCCAATATCTCATTCCGGGTTTAGTCAAATTCCTTTGGTTGATTAACCTGATTGGTGCGGACTTATTTAGAGTTTCCTTGCTCCGTCACTTATCACCACATCGTAAACCTCGGGCACTTTATCATATTTCTCCTTGTATCTCTCTTTGATGGTGCTGATGAACGTGTCATATAAATCCTCCTTGACAAGATTTATTGTGCATCCACCAAAGCCTCCGCCCATCATTCTTGAGCCGCATACGCCGCATTCTTTGGCTATGTCATTAAGGAAGTCCAGTTCCTCGCAAGATACCTCATACTCGTTGCTAAGTCCCTCGTGTGTCTCATACATCTTCTTACCAACCTCTTGGTAATCACCTCTTTTCAGAGCCTCGCACACGGCAAGCACCCTGTCTTTTTCTGCGAGGACATATCTTGAACGTTTCATGTCCTCGTCGCTCACATCGTTCTTAACAGCGTCAAGCATTTCCCATGTGGCGTCGCGAAGAGTCTTGATTTCTTTTTCTGGATATGCTTTTTGCAGTGCAGCAACGGTGTTCTCGCAGTTCTTTCTTCTGTCGTTGTATGCAGAAGAAGCCAGTTCGTGTTTCACCATTGAGTTGATGAGCACTAATTTATAGCCCTGAGGGTCAAACGGGAAATAGTTGAACTCACGGCTGTTGCAGTCAAGACACATCAACTGTCCAGTCTTTCCGAAGACAGATGCGAACTGATCCATTATACCGCACTTGACGCCGCAGTAATTGTGCTCTGTGGCCTGACCGGCAAGCACCATGTCCCACTTACTTATCTTGTTGTCACCGAACAGGTCGTTCAGAGCGTATGCGAAACAACTCTCGAGTGCTGCTGAGGAAGACATGCCCGCTCCAAGAGGTACGTCACCAGCAAAGGCTGTATTGAAACCTTTAACGTCAACACCTAACTTCCTCATTTCCTGTACAATGCCATATATGTAACGTGCCCAACTGGTGCGTGGTCCTTGTGGGTCGTCAACCTTAAACTCTACTCTGTCCTTAAGGTCAATAGAGTAACACATGATAGTGTTTGCGCCATTAGGTCTTAATTCAGCCATTATACCTTTATCCACTGCTCCAGGGAATACGAAACCACCATTGAAATCGGTGTGCTCGCCTATGAGATTTATTCTGCCTGGTGATGTGTATATGTTGCCAGTCTTACCGTCAAAGTGTTTGATGAAACGGCTTCTTACGTGTTCGATTTCCATATTATTAGTTGTTATTTTAAAGATAAGGGTCTGAGGTTCTGCGCTCTCATCTCGGCAGAACTTCAGACCTGTTGCTTTTTTATTGATTAATTCCGAATTTATATACTGTCTTCTGCTTATATTGTCCTTGTGGTTTGAGGATTACAGAAGGGAAATAAGGCTTGTTCGGGGTGTCTGGGAAGTGCTGGCATTCTAAGCATATAGCACTTCTCTTGGGGAATGTTGCTCCATGCTGACCTTTTTGTCCTGTTCCCCAGTTGTCTGTGTACAACTGCATGCCTGGTTCAGTGGTGTACACCTCCATAGTTCTGCCACTTGCCGGGTCTGTTACTCTTGCCGCAAAACTCAGTTCGCCTTCTTCCTTTTTGTTAAGCACGTAACAGTGGTCATATCCGTTGCCGTGCTTAATCTGCTCATCTTCTGCGTCAATATCCTTGCCGATGACCTTTGCAGTGCGGAAATCCATAGGCGTTCCCTCGACAAAGCGTATCTCGCCCGTAGGAATAGCCGTACTGTCTATTGGAAGATAGAAGTCAGCGTTTATCTCACACTCCATGTTCTCTATAGTAGGAGTAGGATCGGCAATACCAGAAAGGCTGAAATATCCGTGATGCGTAAGATTGATGATAGTTTTCTTGTTTGTTGTGGCGAGATACTCAATAATAAGCTCATTATCGTTTGTGAAAGTGTATTCCACAGTCACCTTCACCTCACCCGTAAATCCTTCCTCGCCGTAGGCAGAGACATAGTTGAGGATAAGGGTATTGTCGCCCAGCTGGTAAGCATCCCACACGCGGCGGTGGAATCCATTCGTGCCACCATGCAAGGAATTCTCGCCGTCATTCTTCTCCAGTTGATATTCTTTGCCGTTAAGTTGGAATGTGCCCTTGTTTATTCTATTGCCATAACGTCCTATAAGAGTAGAGAGATAAGGCTCTGGGTTGTTTACCAAATCGTTTATGTTGTCTTTTCCTTGAATGACATTAGCGAAGTTTCCGTCTCTGTCTGGTACCATGATAGCCACAATTGCGCCACCAAAGTTAGATATAGCCACCTCGCATCCTTTCGCGTTTTTCAGAATGTACAAATCTGTTTGTTTCCCATCTACCACAGCCTGGAAGTCTTCTTTCTTCAGACCGCAAATAAATTGTGTCTCGTTCATAATTATTTAGTATTAAGTTTAATGTTACATGTCTTATGGAATTTATATGACTTGTGAACCTTGCTGGTATTTTGTACCTTATTGGTCATTCATGCCTTATATGCTCTCTAAAATGCAAAATAACCGAAAAAAAATGAGAAAAACGAACGATAATAAAAAAATATAACTTTAACGTTATAATTTGTAGGATAATTGTAGGTTATTGATATTAGTCTTTGTGCAGCTGCAGGCAATGTTCAAGAAAATCAGACACGATATAACTGCTACCGCCAACAAAAACAAAATCCTCCTTGTCGGCATCTGTAATGGCTGCTCTGTAGGCATCAATAACTGAAGGATATGCCTTGCCAAGAAGACCATGTGATGCACCTTTCTCTTGTATTGCTATCTCGTTGACAGCCCTCTTGGTGCTTGCCTTGGTGAAATAATATACAGCATTGGTGGGCAGAAGGGCCATGACACTGTCTATGTCCTTGTCGTCAACCATACCGAAGATTATTCTTAGTGTCCTGCACTCCTGTGCCTTAATCTGCTCGCTGATATACTCCCAGCCGCCAATATTATGGCCTGTGTCGCAGATGACAAGAGGCATCTCCTGTATTTTCTGCCAACGGCCAAGCAGACCTGTTAGTTTGCTGACGTTGCCGACACCATTTCTGACACTTTCCTCGCTTATCTCAATGCTGTTTGCTAATATCTCCACGGCATTAAGTATTGTGTTGGTGTTTTTTATCTGGTATGTTCCAATAAGCTCACCGAGCAAAGTGGCATATCTCTTTGTGCCATATCTCAGCATGTTGTCAGTCATACATACATCTTGTATGATGCAGTTGTCCTCTGCAAAATACAGTTTTGCGCCATGTTCGCGTGCTTTTTCCTGAAAGACAAGTCTGAGTTTATCGGAACACTCGCCAATAAGCGCAGGTACATTATGCTTCATGATGCCGGCTTTCTCGGCCGCAATCTCTTCGAGTGTGGAGCCAAGAAACTGTGTGTGATCGTAACTTATATTAGTAATAATAGAGAGGATAGGGGTTATTATGTTGGTGCAGTCGAGTCTTCCCCCTAACCCTACCTCTATGACAGCTATGTCAACCTTCTCTTCCTCAAAATATTTCAGAGCGAGGGCGGTTGTCAACTCAAAGAAACTTGGATGAAGAGGTTCGAAGAAACATCTCTCTCTCTCAACAAATTCCACAACTCTCTCTTTGCTTATCTCCACTCCGTTAACCTTTATTCTCTCGCGGAAACTGAGAAGATGAGGAGACGTGAAAAGTCCAACCTTGTAACCCTGGGACTGAAGTATTGCAGCCAGGGTGTGGGAGCAAGAACCTTTACCATTTGTACCCGCCACATGAATGGTCCTATAGCTCTTATGAGGATGACCGAAATGCTCGTCAAGAAGCAATGTTGTTTCAAGACCTTCCTTATATGCAGCAGCTCCGATGCTTTGAAACATCGGAGTGCTGTTGTATAGGTATTCTACTGTCTCCTCGTATGTCATATCAATAAGAGTGAAAGTGTGATTAAAGTCAGTAACAACGTTATAGCCTCACTGCTTTTCTAATTGAAGTAGTTCCTGAAGCGTTGGAATATAGTACGTTTTGTGGCATTGTCACCCTTGAAGTTGTCGCTTTTCTGCATTTGTTCAAGAGCCTTCTTCTCATCCTTACTCAGTTCTTTAGGAACATACACGCTGATATTCACAACAAGATCGCCTGTTCCTCTGCCATAACCCTGAACAGCAGGGAGACCCTTGCCCCTTAGCCGGAGTGTCTTGCCGGGCTGTGTTCCCGGTTCAATCTTGATTCTCACTTTGTTCCCTTCTATAGTGGGGATTTCCACATTGCCGCCTAAGGCCGCTGTCGGGAAGTCAAGAAGCAGGTTATATATAAGGTTGTTCTCATCACGTATGAAAGTGTCGTTTGGCTCTTCTTCAATGTAAACCTGTATGTTTCCGGCTATGCCATTACGTTTCCCGGCGTTTCCTTTGCCTGGAACGTTTACAACCATACCCTCTGCAACTCCGGCTGGTATCTTAATTTCAACAACTTCTTCGCCTTTTACGACACCGTTGCCACCACATTCCTTGCATTTGTTCTTTATGACAGTACCTTCTCCACCACAAGTAGGGCATACACTTTGCGTCTGCATAAGTCCAAACATACTTTGAGTTGTACGTGTTACAACTCCACTGCCATGACATGTGGGGCATGTCTCGCTGCCGCTACCAGCCTCTGCGCCTGTTCCATTGCAGTGTGAGCATTGTACGTCTCTCTTGACTTTGAATTTCTTGGTGACACCTGTGGATATCTCCTGTAGCGATAGTCTTACCTTAAGACGAAGGTCTGAGCCTCTGTGCTGCGTAGGCCTGTGCTGTCCACCGCCAAAGCCTCCAAATCCACCTCTGCCACCAAAGACATCTCCAAACATAGAGAATATGTCGTCCATGGAGAAACTTCCTCCTCCGAAACCACCGAAGCCTCCTCCGCCCATTGGTCCGTCAAAACCAAACTGGTCGTATTGCTGGCGCTTCTGAGGGTCGTGCAAAACGTCATACGCCTCTGCGGCCTCTTTGAATTTCTCCTCAGCTTCTTTATTGTCTGGGTTTCTGTCAGGATGATATTTTATGGCAATTTTTCTATATGCCTTTTTTATCTCGTCTTCCGAAGCGGTCTTGCTAACACCAAGCACCTCGTAATAGTCTCTCTTTGCCATTGTTGTAGATTTTATTTTATTGCTGACGCCTTATTGTCCAACTGCCACTTTGGCATGACGTATTACCTTCTCATTAAGAGTGTATCCTGTCTGCACACAGTCAAGAACCTTGCCCTTCTTGTCATCGCCCATGCCAGGAACCATTGCAATAGCCTCGTGGTAGTCTGTGGTGAAGTCTGCGTCTGCTGTGTCTATTTTCTTTACTCCGATACCTTCAAGAATCTTCCCGAATTTCTGATGTATCAGTTCCATACCTTCTTTCAGAACGGAAGCGTCGTCTGTCTTAGCACCATTCTCTATGGCACGTTCCATGTCATCAAGAACAGGTAGTATGGCCAGGACTGTTTTCTCCGCACCATTGAGTATAAGCTCAGCTTTCTCTTTGAGTGTTCTCTTGCGGTAGTTGTCAAACTCAGCCACAGAACGCAGATATTTGTCTCTCAGAGCGTCAAGCTCCTCCTGCATTTTCTGCATTGGATCCTTCTCCGCTTCCTCTGCTACAGACTCTTCGTTGCCGTTTTCCATTTGCTCGCAGTTGTTTTCCTCAATTGTCTGCTTTTCCTGCTCTTCTGTTTTATTCTCGTTGTTCACGTTCTCTTCTATTTTGTCTTTCTTCTCGCTCATAATTAAAAATATAATGGTTTGCTATCCATGTATATGCAAAAACCTTGCCAAACTGTTGGATGTGGTTTCGCAATTTTTATTTTGTCTGTTACAGATACATGTCAGCCTTCTGAGCTTTTATCTGTTCGTCGTAAATATAGTCATCGTATGTTGACAGTTTGTCAATAGTGCCCTTCGGTGTCAGCTCAATAATTCTATCTGCCACTGTGTTGATGAACTCATGGTCATGGCTGGCAAACAAGATGTTTCCCTTGAAGTTGATGAGGTTGTTGTTGAAAGCCTGAATACTTTCAAGGTCAAGGTGGTTGGTTGGAGTGTCAAGAATAAGACAGTTGGCATTCTTAAGCTGCATCCTCGCAATCATGCATCTCATCTTCTCGCCTCCTGAAAGAACATTAACCTTTTTCATAACCTCCTCGCCGCTGAAGAGCATTCTTCCGAGGTAGCTTTTCATAACGACCTCGTTGCCTGGTCCGTACTGGCTCAGCCAGTCAACAAGATTCATGTCGCTTTTGAAGAACTCGGTGTTGTCTAATGGCAAATATGCTGTTGTAATGGTTACACCCCATTTGTATGTTCCAGCGTCAGCCTCGCGATTGCCGTTTATAATCTCAAAGAGAGCCGTCATTGCTTTTGGATTATGACTAAGGAACACGGTTTTCTGTCCCTTCTCTATGTTAAAGCTAACATTTTCAAATAGCACAGTGCCGTCTGTGTCAACAGCTTTCAGGTTCTCAACCTCAAGAATCTGGTTGCCTGGCTCACGCTCCATCTGGAAGATAATGCCAGGATACTTACGTGTGGAAGGTGTTATCTGCTCAATGTTAAGCTTCTCAAGCATCTTTTTACGTGAAGTAGTCTGCTTACTTTTTGCAACATTGGCAGAGAAACGACGTATAAACTCCTCAAGCTGTTTGCGCTTCTCCTCTGCTTTCAGCTTTTGGTTCTGAGCCTGTCTTAAGGCAAGCTGTGAACTCTCATACCAGAAAGAGTAGTTTCCAGAGAAGAGTGTCACCTTTCCGAAGTCGATGTCCACGGTCTGGGTAGATACAGCATCAAGGAAGTGTCGGTCGTGAGATACAACAAGCACGCATTGCTCAAGATTGCTGAGATATTCCTCAAGCCACTGAACGGTCTCAAGGTCAAGATCGTTGGTGGGCTCGTCAAGCAACAAGTTGTCTGGATGACCAAACAAAGCTTTCGCCAGCATAACGCGAACTTTCTCATTATTAGATATCTCACTCATCATCTTGTAGTGCTCAGACTCGTTGACACCAAGGTTCTGAAGAAGTTGGGCTGCCTCGCTTTCCGCTTCCCATCCGTTCATCTCTGCAAAAGCCATCTCAAGCTCAGCGGCACGGTTGCCGTCCTCGTCTGTCATCTCTTCTTTAGCATAAAGAGCCTCACGCTCCTTCATGTTCTTCCATAGCGGCTCGTGTCCCATGAGAACGGTATCCATCACGCTGTAAGAATCATATTTGAAGTGGTCCTGGTCGAGCACAGACAGTCTTTCGCCTGATCCCAACTCAATTGTACCTTTGTTGGGCTCTAACTCACCGCTGATAGCCTTCAGCAGTGTGGATTTTCCTGCACCGTTAGCACCAATCACGCCATAGATGTTTCCGGCAGTGAACTTCATGTTTACATCTTTGTAGAGAACTCTCTTTCCAAACTGAATCGCAAGATTTGTAACTGTAATCATTCCTCTTTTACCTTATTATATTTTAATTGGGGTGCAAAATTACTAATTTTTATTTGATAAACCAAATAATATAATAGTACCAACTTACATATCCTGCTGTTATAGAACAAAGAGAAATGTTTTTCAGATTATGTCTTTATGCTGTTTCTTTTGTTTTTGGTAAATTAATTATTTTGATTTTTTAATAAAAACGTACAATACTGCTGTTGTGAGCATAATTTTGTATAATTTTGCAGCGCAATGAAAAATAATTACAGTAAACAGGAGATGTACGAGCATCTTATTGTACAACAAGAGATGCCCTTGCTTGAATGGCTTATTGCCAATGTTAAGCAAAGCCGGTCTAAGATAAAGGCCACCATGCAGGGAAGCGGTATAAAAGTAGATGGTAAGATAGTTACGCAATTTGACTTTATGCTGCGTAAAGGCATGAGGGTTAGTATAAGCAAGTCGAAGAAGAATACAAATCAGTTGAAAAGCCGTTTTGTAAAAATTGTCTATGAAGACAAATATATTGTCGTTATAGAGAAGAATACAGGCATATTGTCAATGGCTGCCGGACATAAGTCGCTTAATGTGAAAGCTGTACTGGATGATTATTTTCATAAGTGCCATCTGAGGTGTAGAGCTCATGTGGTACATCGTCTGGACCGTGACACAAGTGGACTGATGATATATGCCAAGGATATTGAAACAGAGCAGATTCTGGAACATAACTGGCAGGAGATTGTTTACGACCGCCGTTATGTTGCTGTTGTTAGTGGTGAGATAGTGGAAGAGGGCGGAACAATAGCCAACTGGCTTAAGGACAATAAGGCTTATGTCACCTTCTCGTCACCTGTTGATAATGGTGGAAAATATGCAGTTACGCATTTTCATGTGCTTGACAGAACAACAGAGCATTCGCTCGTAGAGTTCTCTCTTGAAACGGGAAGGAAAAACCAGATAAGGGTTCATTCGGCAGATATGGGACATCCGGTATGCGGGGATGTTAAATATGGTAATGGAGATGACCCGTTGCACAGACTTTGCCTACATGCCTATATGCTTTGTTTCTATCATCCTGTTACGGGAGAGAGGATGGAGTTTCAGACAGGCATACCTAATAATTTCCGTCAGTTGTTTAAATAGTATAGTGATGATTGCCTGAGAATGAACGATTTTGGGTATTATATATTGTGTGTTGTGGTGTTTGTATTAGGCGTTCTTGTACTTAAGAAAGTAGCGGGATGCCTAATAAAAACACTTATGACGTTTATTCTTATAGCTGCCTTTGCCGTATTGTTGTGGCTTACAGGCTGGGGTGAGGTGATATACCGTGTCTTGTTGGAGAAGATGTCGTAGTGAGGCTTACTGGCACACCTCAGCCTTGATTATTCTGATATCCTCCAAAGGGCGGTTGTTCTCATCTGTATCAGCCCATTGTATTTTCTCCACGATGTCAATACCTTCCGTCACTTCACCAAAGACCGTATATTCTCCGTCAAGATGAGGTGCGCCGCCTATTGATTTGTATGCTTGTCTTACTTCTTCTGTAAGGCGTATTATTCCACCGCTCTGCATATCCATTCGTGCTTGAACCTCGTCAAGCATGGTGTCGTTGAACCGTCTGCCATATACGATGTAGAATTGAGAACCTGAGGAGTCGCGTTTAGGATTTGACGGTCCGACTCTTCTTGCAGCACAGAGGGCTCCGCGCTTGTGGAAGAATTTTGGATAAAGAATCTCGTGTGCTATGGTGTTTCCGCCAGATGAGCGTCCAAGAATTTCTCCCTTTGCCGCATTTCTGCTTAGCGAGTCTCCTGATTGTATCATGAAGCTGCTTATTGTGCGATGGAAAAGTAAGCCGTTGTAAAATCCAGACTCAACAAGTTTCAGAAAATTGTCACGATGACGTGGTGTCTCGTTGTATAATTCAAGACAGATAACTCCTTTGCTTGTCTCTAATCTTACCGTTCTGCGTTTCTCAGTCTGTTGCTGACCAAATATGTTCAAGACTGAAATGAGAAGTGTAAGTGTTATAATAGCTTTTTTCATTTTTATTCTTTTTGTTGACTGTCAGCATGCTGACGTGATTAATTATTTGTTCTGTGTCATCTCATCGAAAAGTTTGTTGAACACTTTTCGTAATTCCGACTGGTTAATTATAAGTTCTCTTATTTGTTTTAGATGTTTCTCATTAGGCGAGCCTGCTATCCAAAGCTTTATGTATCCAGTGTTTGAGTATTTGTTTCTCATGTGCTCTATGAATCGTATCCAATGCTCTTCCTTTGTCTTCTCAGGATAGTGGCTGATGCCGTATTCAATAGTACGGGTGAAAACAATATTCGGCTCAAGGTCTCTGTCTGCTTCCGCCACGATCTTTCCGTATATGCTGCGAGGCGCATGAGATGCAGAGGCACGGTGGTCCTCTATTGCTTCTTTCATTATTTTTATCTGTTCTGCAGAGAACCATTTTCGCAAACGTACGTCAGAAGCTATTATTTTTCCTCCGGTGATATGATGAACAGCACGAGGACCTTCAAGTCCGAGGTCATGGTATGCGGCAATGGTGTAGCACATGTTGATGTCAGTGCCTATTTGTCTTGAAAGAGTAAGCGACTTGTTTATTACGCGTGTTACGTGAAACAAATTATGTGCCTTGTCAAAATCGGCATAACGTGGTAGCACGTTAGTTTCAATAAACTCCATGAGGTCAAGGCTGACATTATTCTCTATCATATAAAGAAATATAATTTTTTGCAAATATACGATTTAATGTTTACTTTTGCAAGGTTTTAGGAATCATTATAATATATGAATCTTGCCCAGATGCGGCATCGTGTTCTTGGGCATATTATGCATAGAGTATTATAGAAAGGCTGAGCATCATAATGAAAGAGAGTAATACCGTAGTTAAGAATTCCCCCAAAGCGTGGATATTAGCCTCCAGACCCAGAACTTTGACAGGCGCGGCCGTACCTGTTATGATAGGTGTGTCTATGGCTTATGCGGACAATATACATTATGGCATAGGCGTACTTCCTGCCGTTCTGTGCTTCTTGTTCGCCTTTATAATGCAGATAGATGCTAATTTCGTAAATGATTATTTTGATTTCCAAAAAGGTAATGATGATGAAACGAGGCTTGGACCGCGCAGAGCATGTGCTCAAGGATGGGTAAGTGTTGGTAGAATGCGTTGGGCTATAGCATATACAACATTGCTGGCATGTGTTGTAGGACTGCCTCTCATTATTTTCGGAGGTGTGGAGATGCTGCTCGTAGGTGTGATTTGCATCGCAGGGTGTTTTGTGTACACCACCCATTTGTCTGCCAAAGGTTTGGGAGACTTACTTGTTCTGATGTTTTTTGGCATCGTTCCGGTGTGTGTTACTTATTATATACTGACCTCCACGTTGACTTTCACTGTCTTTCTGGCATCTTTGGCATGTGGTATGGTGATAGACACGTTGCTGATAGTAAATAACTACAGGGATATAGATAATGACAGAAGGGTGGGAAAGAACACGCTTGTTGTTATGCTGGGCGCGAAAAGAGCAGAACTGCTATACTTACTTGCAGGTTTCACCGCAGTGATGTCAGGAGTGGTGTTTGTGCTTGATGGTAAGCCTTTTGCTTTCTTCCTCCCGTTTCTTTATGCGCTTATTCATTTTATTACTTATCGTAAGATGTCAAGAATACGTAAGGGAAAGGCTTTGAATCTTATTCTTGGAGAGACAGCGCGTAATATTTTTATATATGGACTCCTTGTCACGGTGGGAATATTAGCAAGTTTAATATAAAAAAGTGTTATGAGAAGAATATTTGCAGTTGCGATAATATTACTTTCCTATGTGATTGCTTTGGCGCAGGAAAGGAAACCAGAGAACGATCATGTTGTGGTTACAATGAATGATGGAACAAAGGTGGAGGGTTATGTGCAGAAGTATTGGACAGATGCCAGGCTTTTCAAGCGTGTGAACTATTCATTTGAGATGTCTCCGAAGCCAGACGGCAAGAACACCAGGACATATAATGCAGAGCAGGTGGAAAGCATCGAGTTTGTCAAGAAGACGGATGCAACAGGCAGATATGACAGGTTGGAGTCGCACGATGTTGCCAATCCGTCGGTAATGAAACCATATAAGGTGAAGAGACAACTGGTGTATGTGGAGTATGCTGACTCAACAGGTACTGTCTATTGGTGGAATGGCTATAATTCTCATGATATGCAACTTGGAACACTTGGCATTTCTACAATCTTCGGCGTTAAGTTAAAGGGGGATGATGTGATTATTCCTTTTATAACAGGAAATGTGATAAGTCTTAATGCAATGAGAATATTGTATAAGAAAAAAGACCCGGGACTTGTTGAATATGTAGATAAGAAGATTCTCAAGGGTCGTAAGGACTACTGGGAGCATATTGTGGCAAATCCGGGATTGTTTCTTAATTTATGCGAGGAATATTTCGCCATGAAGGCGGATAATAAAGATATTATTAATAAAAAAGACAAATAGAAATGAGAAGTAGAACAGCAATTTGGTTTGAGTGTAAAATCGGATACGAGAAGACTATGGATGACGGTCTTCAGAAGAAGGTTTCCGAACAGTATGTTGTTGATGCCCTGAGCTTTACAGAGGCAGAGGCGACTATAATAGAGGAGATGTCTTCATATATCAGTGGCGAGTTTGAGGTTAAGGATATTAAGAAGGCTACGTATAAGGAGGTCTTCTTTAGTGATGCCCCTGCGGCAGATAAATGGTATAAGTCTAAACTTCAGTTTATCACAATAGACGAGAAAAGCGGAAAGGAGAAGCGTTCTAATGTGTATTATCTTGTACACGGCTCAAGCCTGAAGGATGCGGTGAAGAATATAGAGGAGGTTATGGGTACAACCATGATAGACTATGTTATCTCTGCTGTAAACGAGACTCAGGTGATGGATGTCTTTGAGCATAAAGGAGGTGTGAAAAAGACAGAGAAGAATGATGTTCCTGAGTATGAACAATATGAAGATGTCAAGGAGGTAGAGCAATAATGGAAACCGCCATTGCTCATAACCTGAGATTGGTAAGAGAGAGCCTGCCTGATAGTGTGAGGCTTGTTGCTGTAAGCAAGTTCCATCCGGAGGAAGAACTGATGGAGGCATACAATCAGGGACAGATAGTTTTTGGAGAGAGTCATGTACAGGAGATGACTCGCAAGCATGATGCCCTGCCCGGAGATATAGAATGGCATTTCATAGGTCACTTGCAGACAAACAAGGTTAAATATCTTGCGCCTTATGTGTCGCTCATTCATGCTGTTGACTCGTTGAAGCTGCTTAGGGAAATCAATCGTCAGGCAGAGAGAAACAACAGGGTTATTGACGTGCTGTTGCAGCTGCATATAGCGCAGGAGCAGACCAAGTTTGGATTCTCCACTCATGAATGTATTGAATTCTTAAAGGAAGGCGAGTGGAGAGACATGGTGAATGTAAGAATAAGGGGCCTGATGATGATGGCGTCAAATGTGGATGACGAGCAACAGATAAAGGAGGAGTTCTGTCTTGCGGCAGAGTTCTTTGAATCGGTAAGGCAAACTTTCTTCGTGAATGATGAGATGTTTGAGATAAAGTCTTGGGGAATGAGCGATGATTATCTGCTTGCTGTAAACTCAGGTAGTAATATGGTGCGCATAGGAACGACTATTTTTGGAGAAAGAGTATATTGAATATAATGTTGTATACTCTTAAAAATCAGTTTATTATAAAATAATTATAAATAAAAGAATAAAACAGAAATGAAAGTTCTCTTAGTTAATGGAAGTCCGAAAAAGAGCGGATGTACGGCAACAGCGTTGAGTGTTGTAGCGGAGGAACTGAATAAGTGTGGTGTTGAGACGGAAATGTTCTGGACTGGCAACAAACCTATCATGGGATGTCTGGGATGCGGAAAATGTGCAGAGACAAAAAGGTGCTGGTATGCGGAGGATACAGTAAACAGTTTCCTTGATAAAGTAGCCGGGACGGACGCTTTTGTTTTTGGCTCTCCAATACATTTTGCAGGAACATCAGGATTCATCAAACCGTTTATGGACAGAGCATTCTGTAGCAAGCTGGCTATGTATGCCAACAAACCAGCCGCGGCTGTTGTAAGTTGCAGAAGAGGAGGGGCAAGTGCCGGATTTGATGATATGAATAAGTTCTTTGGCATCAGCAATATGCCAGTCGTCTCATCAACATACTGGAATCAGGTGCACGGAAACACACCGGAGCAGGTTCTTGAGGATGAGGAGGGAATGCAGACAATGCGCAGGCTGGCACAAAACATGGCATGGCTGCTCAAGTGCATTGAGGCAGGAAGAGAAGCGGGTGTTGAGCTGCCTAAGGTTGAGCCGCAGATAAGAACCAACTTCATCCGCTAAGTACTTATTATGTGATGCTTATATATTCACGAGGCTGATATGCTTCATGATATGAGAAATATAAATGCGCCGTTTAGACTACTAAGTGGCGCATTTATTGTTGTAATTATTTGATATATAGATGGATGTGAGGAGTGACATTAAAAAAGCATGTCACCCAGTGTCACTTGTTGTAATCTCTCATAGTAATCAGGCATATTTCTCATAGTAATCAGGCATATTTCTCATGGTAATCAGGCATATTTCTTGTGGGAATAATCTGTAAACATACCATTTAGATACCATAAGTATGGTATTTACGAGTCGTAAACAGCATACTTAGAGTTGTAAAGCATGGTGAAAAATGATGTTTGATATACAAAAAGAGGATGTGTTGCCACACCCTCTTTGCCCTTTGTGAATATAGAATTAGTGATATTTACTTCACTACAAACTTCTTTCTGTTCATGATGTATATTCCCTTTGGCAATATGCCCGTATCTGTTCCGAGGTATCTGCCGTCGATGGAGTATATTCTCTTGTCGCTGTATCTGCTTGTTGCGACAGGAACTGTAATTCCCAGTGCCTCTTTCTTCTGCAGAAATGCGAAAGTAACAACACCGGTCTCGGTATTCTCCTCAATGTCGTATATCGGTTTGTTGAGGCTCTCGCCCTTATACAATACAGGTTTAACGCGACTTGTGTCTGTGAGGTTATACACATTGCCCACACCAGGGAACGGGTCTCCGGCGAAAGAATAATTCCATTCAGCCTGAGTCTTTGCGTTATATGCGCTCAGAACCACGCTGTCTGCAGGCAGAACAGAAAATCTTGGATGGCCGAGCACGTTGTTCACGCTGTTGCTGTTGAGCGAGAAAGCCGTCTTGTCGTAATCTACGTGGAAAACAAGCATTCCGTTTCCAAGTGCCTTGCTGTTCCATCCTTCCTTCTGGATGTTCTCTACGATGAAATACTCATTGCCAGTAAGGTCGTTGTCATTCATTATCCTGTATGCCTTTCCGCCATTGTCAATAGTTTTCAGTTCTACCATGCCTGCCTCTTTCAGCGTGTCTATCTGCATCCATCCGAAAGCCTCTCGTTCCCAAGCGGTATATGCGGATGGTGTGTATCCGTTATTCAGATAGCATCCTGAGTCCATTATGCTCCATCTGTCGGGCATCTGGTTGTTTGCTTTCTGGCATTCCTCTGATGCGGCTGTGGTTGCATACAGGTCTGGCATTCCCATACAGTGGGAGAACTCGTGTAAGAAAAGTCCGATACCGTTCATCCATCCAATCTGCTGACCAGACACTCCGTTCAGCTCATTGTTCACACCATATCTCAGAACCTTTATGCCGTCGTATGTACCTCCATCAATTGTTCCGCTTTTGGGCCATATACATTCCGCAGGATTGCCGCTGAAGCTTTGAGAATAGCCTGCGTAGATGACATATATAAGGTCAAGATAGCCATCCTTGTTCTCATCATATTGTGAGAAATCAACACCAGCGTCGTCAGCAGCCTTGCATACATCCGGAATGAAAAGTGACATGTTGTCCTTTCCCGCTCCGTAATACTTCAGTTCATGGTTAAGAGTTATTGGCCCAACGATGTCAAATGTTGGTTTGAACTGTCCGAAACTCATATCGCTGAAGTACTGTCTCACGCTTCCGTAGTTCTTCGTATCTCTGTTCCCGTAGTTAATCATTGGTCCTTCTCCGTTGAGATATTGGTTGAAAGCCTCTTTTACGTTATTCAGAGTGAACACAGTATCTGTGAACTGAGCCAGAACGACAAGCACCTTCGGCGTACCTGTGTGAGGAAACAAGGTGCTGTTTGTGGCAACAGGCTCTTTTCTTGCTTTCACCTTTAGAGCGGTGCTTGTTGCTGTTTTATAGAAGAGATTTCTGTTCTGAGTCCTTACGGCAGCCTTTTCCTGTGCGTTCCTTTGCAAGGCATTATGTGCGAGAATGCCGGTGCTTGTCAATTCTCCCTCACTATTCACCTCGGCAATGAAGAAACCGTCACTCTCTCTTACGAGTAACGCACCGTCTAATGTCTTGTAATAATGGAAATCCTCGTCACCGCATAATATTACGGTGATTGTCGTTCCGTCAGCCTGTTTGATGTCCACAGGCTCTGAGTTTGCTTTTACAGCCCATGATGATATCGTCATGAGTGCAAATGTGCAGATAAGTAGAATTCTTTTCATAATTGATGTTTTATTTTCTTTTATTTTCTTAATTGTTACTTGTGAATAAATAAGATGCTGTTATCCAAGGGCTTGACTGCTCATACCTCATGCTGCTTATTTGTTTTTCCCGTACCAGTACTGGCCTTTCTTCTTGGTTCTCCTGCCGAACTCTATCGCATGAGTGGGACAGTGGTGATAGCAGGCGAAGCATGTCATGCAGTTGCCGTTATGCTTCCATTCCGGAAACGTGTCGTGTGCTTTTGTTATATTGTCAACCTGGCATACGCTTTCACACTTTCCGCATTTTATGCATTTGTCTTTGTCAACATGAAAAGGCTTGTCTGTGATCAGCCTGTTTGTGAAGTAACCGCCTATTATCCTGCTGTTAATCTTCGGCCATCTACCTATATCAAGGTGGTTAACCCCACATACCCTGTCAGAGATGTGTTGTGCGAAACCGGCGATAAGCCTCTCCGCCTCAGTCTTTTTCTTCTTCTCCTTCTCAGGTTTGTCCACATCCATGAATGGTAGCCCGACATATGACTCCGGCATTATAAGTGAGAATGTGCTGTCAAGATGGATATTTCTCTTCTTTATGTCGTTGTTGAAAATATCCATGGTTTCTCCAATGGTGTCTCCAGCGGTGCACAAGGCAAAAGTGTAGTGACCTTGTGGATTGGAGATATTAAGCTTCTCAATAAACTTCCTCACAAGCAAAGGTGGCCTCCATCCATGCACAGGGAAGCAGAAACCTATACGCTCATCCTCCTGCAGCATGAAGGCACAATCACCATTAATAACCTCAGTGATGTTTATCAGTTGTTCATGGGTTACGTTGCTGATATATTCAGCCGCCCATTTTGTATTGCCTGTTCCTGATAGATAGAAAATCATTCTGCAAATATAGATTATTTTCCCGAAATCAACAAATTATATATTGAATATCAGGTGCTTTCTGCCTTATAACTTAATTGCCGGCATCAGAGGTTTGGTGGTTACGTTATTAATTATTACCTTTACCGACGTTATTAATTATTACCTTTATCGACAATAACACAGATAGAATTGTATGCAAATCTTCAGTAAGCTACAGCTATATCCTGTATTAAGAATACTGCCGATGCTTGTACTTGGTATAATGGCAGGCGATATTCTTTGTTCTGTTGTTAGGTCTGTCGTGTGGCTTGTCTGTGTGGCTGCTGTGATATTAATGGGCATTCTGTTTAGGTCAAGGGTTTTTATACAGACGTTGGCTGTTCATCTATCAGTTTTTCTGACAGGCTCATTGCTGGTCGCCCTTGAGTATGATGATTACGTGAGAGAACTTCCTGACGGGAAGGTTTCATACGAGGTCGTTGTCTCAAGTGAGCCTCAGGTTAAAGGTAAGACGGTTAGATTTGATGCGCTGACAGTTAATGACCCGGAGCCGCATAAAATAAAACTGACCCTTATGAGGGATTCCCGTGCAGAATATCTCATGCCAGGCGACGGGCTTCATGTTACCTCAGAGTGGAAAAAGCCCGCAAACTATCCTGGCTCAACATTCGATTATGAGCGGTTTATGCTTCATCATGGTTATGTAGCGCAGAATTTCGCATATAGTTCAGACTGGCAGTACAAGTCTGTCAGCCTTGTCAATCTGTCATATGTGGAGCGTATGCGTCTGAGGCTTCTTAGATACAAGTCACACTTGGTTGGCATGTATCATGACGCAGGCATAGGCAAAGACAATCTTTCTGTACTTGCTGCCATGACGCTTGGTGACAAAACCATGATATCCGCGGAACTTTCAGATGCGTATTCTCAGGCAGGAGCCTCGCATATCTTAGCCCTTTCCGGTCTGCATCTTGGGGTAATATATATGATATTGACGCTTCTTACATTCAGGAACAGGCATCGTGTTATATGCCAGTTGCTTATACTTGTTGCCGTCTGGATATTCGTTTTGCTTGTAGGCATGCCGCCTTCCGTGTTGCGTTCTGCTATAATGCTTACGGTTTATTCCTTTATTGGTGTTATGAACAGGCAGAGCTTCTCACTTAATACACTTGCCTTTGCGGCGTTTGTCCTACTTCTGTTTAATCCGTTCATGCTTTATGATGTCGGTTTTCAGATGTCTTTCATGGCTGTGCTGATGATTTTACTGTTCTATAAGAGTATATACAATATCCTTGGCCCGCGCATTCTGAGATATAAGGCAGTATCCTGGGTGTGGCAGTTGGTGGCGGTGTCAGTGGCTGCACAGATAGGTGCGGCTCCTTTGGTGGCATATTACTTTGGCTATTTCTCGTGTTATTTCCTTCTGACAAACTTCATTATAATACCTCTTGCCACGGTTATTCTTTATCTTGGAGTACTTTTCTTTATCATGTCTCCATTTGCGATATTGCAGTATTACGTGGGCCAGGTCATGGCGTTCGCTGCCGGGCTTATGAACAACGGCGTGATATGGGTTGCGTCTTTGCCCGGAAACTCAGTTGTGGATATAGACATCAATATAATGCAATGTGCTGTAATATATGTCGTATTTGTGGCAATAAGGCTGTTGATTGGCAAGTTGCAGAGTATGAGTACTAAGGTGAAGGAATATGGTTACTTTTAGTATGGTCATATAGAAATAAAGCGGCTTGTCGTAATGCGTGTTCTTGTAAACTCAAAGAGGGTGAGCAAAACTTCTCATCTTGCTCACCCTCTTGTTTCGTTATTCTTAATGTTGTATTGTTGTTCTTAAAGTCTGAACTTCAAAGCGTCACTTATGCGCTGCATGGTTGTAAGTCGTGTTGGCACGAGAGGAAGTCTTAGCACATTCTCTATCATGCCCATCTCATGAAGCATGGCCTTTACGCCTGCCGGATTGCCATCAACGAAGAGAAGACTGAAGAGGTCTGTGAATTTGTGATGAATCTTCCTTGCGCTCTCAAACTCACCCTTCATCTCAAGTCTGAGCATGCGTGAGAACTCTTTAGGCAGGGCATTGCCGATAACAGATATTACTCCTACAGCTCCGCAGGCAACCATTGGGAAGGTGAGAGCGTCGTCACCGCTGATGACATCAAAGGTGTCTGGCTTGTTCTTTATTATCTCGTCTATCTGCTCAAGGTTTCCTGATGCTTCTTTGATACCTACAATGTTGTGGCAGTCGCGTGCCAGTCTTACTGTTGTCTCGGCAGAGAGATTTACGCCTGTTCTTCCCGGAACGTTATATAAGATGACCGGCATTTCTGTTGCTGCCGCTATGGTCTTGAAATGCTGGTATAGTCCTTCTTGTGATGGTTTGTTGTAATATGGGCATACGCTCAATATTCCGTCAATGCCGGAGAAGTCGCCGTTCTGCAGCTCTTCCACGATGGCTGCCGTGTTATATCCTCCGCATCCCATGAGAATTGGCAGCTTGCCGCCAACCATATTCACAACAAGTTCCTTAATTCTTTTTTTCTCATCCTTTGTAAGGGTTGGTGTCTCACCGGTAGTTGCAAGAATGCAGAAGAAATCCACGCCGTTTCTCATCTGATATTCAATGAGACGTTTCAACGCAATATAGTCAACCGCACCGCTGGAAGTAAAAGGAGTAACAAGGGCAACGCCTAAGCCCTTAAATATATTTCGTGCCATAAAAAACAAAATTCCTATTATAATTGGATGCAAATTTACTACATTCTAAGCGAAAAACAAAATATGAAGTGCCTTTTTTCTTTTAAACTGTAATTATCTTGCCTCATCTCATTATATCTCCCTCTGACTTTCTCAGTCCTTCTTTACGGATATGTGTCATGAAGTGAATGTCTTATCTGCTTCCGAAGTAAAGGAACAGCATTCCGAGAAGCACTAATATCAAATCGGCGAACTTGCTCTTCAAGTTTTTCTCGTGCAGCAGCAACGCTCCAAAGAGGAATGACACGATGACGCTGCCTCGCCTAACCATAGACACAACGCTTATCATGGCATCCTCCTCGCTTAGCGCTATGAAGTAGGCAAAGTCGGCTGCGCAGAGGAAAATGCTTATCAGCGGAATGCTCCAGTGCCAGCTGAATGGGGTTGTGGTCTTGCGTTTGGGATACCATAGAAGTAGTAAGGTGATGCCCATCATGAGCGACTGGTATATGCAATACCAGCTCTGCACGGTGATGCAGTCCAGTCCAATGCCGCCACTCTCCTGTGGAGCCATAAGAAACTTATCGTAAAGTCCGCTCATGGCGCCCAGCAATGAGGCCAGTATAATGAAATATATCCACTTGTCGTGCTTGAAGTCAATGCCTTCTTTCTTTCCGCTTCTGCTAAGCATGAAAAACGACACGATGCCAAGTATCACACCAATCCACTGGTATATGTTAAGTCTCTCGCTGAAGAAGATGAATGCTCCGAGCAGAACCATTATTGGGCGTGTGGCATTTATCGGTCCCACGATGGTCAGAGGTAGATGCTTCATTCCGAAGTAGCCGAAGAGCCACGATGAGAGAACGATTATGCTTTTCAGTATGATATACTTGTGGACGTCCCATTCTGCCGGTTTCACATGCAGGATGGACTCGTCTGGGATGAGACTCGTCTGGGATAAAACAATGAAAGGCATGAAGACGAGCGACGAGAAGAGCGTGTTAAGGAATAACACAGGTATTACGGCGTTGTCCTTAAGCGCCTTTTTCTTAAAGCAATCGTAAAAGCCGAGCAGGGTTGCCGACAGAAATGCTAATACCAACCACATAATAATCAATATCTTACTTCCTCAAGAAACAAAGCATGGCCGGGCATGCTCTCACCGGCGCCGGTGCGTTTCTTGTTCTCTATTACACATCTGAACTCCTCCAAAGTAAGCCTGCCTCTGCCAACGTCTATAAGTGTGCCAACAACAGCCCTTACCATATTACGAAGAAAGCGGTTGGCGGTGATAACGAAATGCCAGCTGTGTGGTGAGTCTTGCACCCAACGGGCCTCCATTACCTTGCACAAGGCGGTTTTTACGTCGGAGTTGCTTTTGCAGAAGGCGGCAAAGTCTTCGTGCTCGCATAGCATGTCAGCCGCCTCGTTCATCAACTTGAAGTCAAGGCCGTAGTGCAACTCGCAAGAGTAGGAGCGCAGAAACGGGTCTTTCCTTGTATGTATATAATAATGGTATGTGCGTGATGTGGCGCTGAATCGTGCGTGCATGCTTTGGTCAACAGGCTTTACGTCATACACGGATATATCTTTTGGCAGCAGTCGGTTTAACTTATACGCAAGTTGAACAGTGTCTAAGGAACCGTCGACGTCAAAATGCGCGGTCATTCTCCTTGCATGCACACCGGTGTCTGTTCTGCCGGCACCTACCACCTGTATGTTTTTCCTGAGGAGTGTAGTCAGTGCGCGCTCAATCTCAGCCTGAACGGAGTTGCCGTTGGGTTGCACCTGCCACCCGTGATACGCGCTGCCGTCATAACTCATGAATATGAAGTATCTCTGCATGAACTATAAATAATTTACTTTTGGCGTGCAAAGTTAATAAAAAACTTTCTTATAATTATTTACGTGCCGCCATACGATTAAAAAGTATGCTGTTTTCATGTGATAAACAATATACTTTTGATGCCTAAACGGCATACTTACACTTCATAAACGGCATACTTTTGTAATATAAGTAATAAAAAAACGAGGCATGTCAACATTATATGTCTTAACATGCCTCGTTAAATATCCTGTATGACTATATATTAATAATTCTCAGGCTTTAGCTGGAAGTATGCCTGTGGATGGTCGCATACCGGGCATACCTCAGGAGCATTCTGGCCTATAAGGATATGTCCGCAATTGATGCACTGCCAGATGCAGTCGCCATCCTTAGAGAATACGGCCTTGTCCTCAATGTTCTTAAGTAGCTTGCGATAGCGCTCCTCGTGATGCTTCTCTATTGCGGCAACAGCCTCAAACTTATCTGCTATCTCGTCGAAACCCTCCTCGCGTGCTTCCTGTGCCATGCGTGAGTACATGTCTGTCCATTCAAAATTCTCACCTGCGGCAGCGTCTGCAAGGTTGGTCATGGTGTCGCTTACGGCACCGCCGTTAAGGTATTTATACCACATCTTGGCGTGTTCCTTTTCGTTTGCCGCTGTCTCCTCGAAGATTGCTGCTATCTGAACGTAGCCGTCCTTCTTGGCCTTAGAGGCAAAGTAAGTGTACTTGTTGCGTGCCATTGACTCACCTGCGAATGCTTCTTGCAGGTTTTTCTCTGTTTTTGTTCCTTTAATATCTTTCATAATATTCTTGTTGTTAAAATTATATTGAGTGAAAAATCAGTTTGTTATCTCTCCGGCAATGGATGTGTTCATAAGTTCTCTGATAATCAGAGGGTCGGAATATTCGGCCTGTAAGAACATTAGTTTGGCTATTGCGCATTCCACGGTGCTGTCGTAACCGCTTATTACTCCGGCGTTTTTAAGTTGGAAGCCTGTGTCATAGCGTGCCATCTCCACACTTCCGGCAGCGCATTGGCTTATGTTGACAATAGTGACACCACGCTTGGTTCCCTCATGAAGCGATTTCATCAGCCAGTCTTTTTGTGGTGCGTTTCCGCTTCCATATGTTCTCATTACTACAGACTTAAGCTCAGGTGTGTCAATAACATGCCTTATGATATGCTCTTCGATGCCCGGGAACAGGGTGAAGACAATAACATTATTGTCTGTCTGGAAATGAGGAATCATGGGGCGTGAGAAGTCCGGCTTCAATATGTGTTCCTCGTGATAGTTTATTGTTACTCCGGCATCTGCCAGATGCGGATAGTTGTTCGACTCAAAGGCGTTGAACCTGTCTGCGTTGCTTTTTGTAGATCTGTTGCCGCGCAGCAAGCTTCCGCTGAAATAGATACATACCTCAGGGACAATAGGTGTGCCGTCGGCATGGTGTGCGGAGGCAATCTCTATGCTTGTTGTGAGGTTCTCCTTGCCGTCTGTGCGCAATTGACCTATTGGCAACTGGCTTCCGGTTAGTATGACGGGCTTTGTAAGGTTCTCAAGCATAAACGACAGGGCAGAGGCAGTAAATGCCATGGTGTCCGTGCCGTGTAATATCACGAATCCGTCATAGGCGTTGTAGCTCTCATGTATGATACTCACCAACTTGGACCACAGTTGCGGAGTCATGTCGCTGGAGTCTATGGGAGGTGTGAACTGGTAAACGTCGATGTCTGTGTCTAAGGACGCAAGTTCCGGCATATTGCTTTTCAGATGGTTGAAGTCAAGAGGCTCCAATGCGCCGTTCTGCTTGTTGTGTCCCATGCCAATGGTTCCTCCTGTGTAAATTAGTAACACACGGTTGGTTCGTGTAATATTGAACCCCTCCTGATGTCTGTTATCTGCCGGATGCATTATTAATTCTTTTTATTTGTGCAAATATAATTTAAAATCTGATGAAATCAAAAAAAATAATGTATATTTGCATAATAAAATCTGAAACAAACAATATTTATATTAACACTTTAAATAAAAGAAAAACATGAAACAGTTTATGGATGACAATTTCCTGCTCGACACAGCTACGGCGCAGGATCTTTATCACAATCATGCGGCTAAGATGCCTATCATTGACTATCACTGTCACCTTATTCCTGAAATGGTTGCCAATGACCATAAGTTCAGAAGCATCACAGAGCTGTGGCTTGGTGGTGACCATTACAAATGGCGTGCAATGCGTACAAATGGTGTAGATGAGAAATACTGCACAGGCAAGGACACAAGTGATTGGGAGAAGTTTGAGAAATGGGCAGAGACCGTTCCTTATACATTCCGCAACCCTCTATATCATTGGACACACCTTGAGCTTAAGACTGCATTCGGCATTGAGAAGCAGCTGAGTCCGAAGACCGCACGTGAGATATTTGACGAGTGTAATGAGAAATTGCAGCAGCCAGAATATACAGCACGTGGATTTATGCGTCGCTATAATGTAGAGTGCGTTTGTACAACAGACGATCCTGTTGATGATCTTCGCTTCCACAAGCAGACAAAGGAAAGCGGATTTGAAATACAGATGATTCCTGCATGGCGCCCTGACAAGGCCATGAATATTGAGAAGCCTGAGTTTGTTGACTATGTAAATACTCTTGCAGAGGTGGCAGACGTAAACATCAGCACTTATGCTGATATGCTTGACGCCCTGAAGAAACGTCATGACTTCTTTACTGCTAACGGTTGTAAACTTTCAGACCATGGTATTGAGGAATTCTATGATGAGGAATACACAGATGCACAGATAGAGGCAATCTTTGAGAAGGCAATGCGTAAGCAGGAGCTCACTCAGCATGAGGTTCGTCAGTTCAAGAACTGCTTCCTGACAAAGATGGCAGAGATGGACGCAGAGGCTAACTGGACTCAGCAGTTCCACTACGGTGCAATACGTGACAACAACTCACTCATGTATTCAAGACTTGGCGCAGATACTGGTTTCGACTCAATTGGTGAGTTCACTACAGCCAAGGCAATGAGCAAGTTCCTTGACAAGCTGAACGCAGAGGGTAAGCTTACACGTACTATACTCTACACATTGAACCCATGTGCAAATGAGGTTATCGCAACAATGCTTGGAAACTTCCAGGACGGTTCTTGCCCAGGTAAGATACAGTTTGGTAGCGGATGGTGGTTCATCGATCAGCTTGATGGTATGACACGCCAGATGAACGCCCTCTCTGTACTTGGACTGCTCAGCCGCTTCGTAGGTATGCTTACTGACAGCCGCTCATTCCTCTCATATCCTCGTCATGAGTACTTCCGTCGTCTGCTTTGTAACCTTCTCGGAAATGATGTTGAGAACGGGTTGCTGCCAAACGACCTTGAGAGTCTTTACAGAATGGTTGAGGACATCAGCTACTATAACGCAAAGAATTATTTCAAGTTCTAATACAACTTATTATTCAGAGAGAATCCCCCATGCGTATGGGGGATTCTTTTTTTATCTGAATGCCAGTCTGTAATATATATAATAAGGTGAGCCGGATTAATCCCAATGATATATGATATCGCTTTATTTATAACAAAAAATTTGTAGGAATAAAAAAATAGGACTATTTTTGCATTTGTTTTTTAAGAAATATAAGGAATGTATATGAAAAAGTTTTTATCTCTCATTGTTGTAGTTTCTGCAATATTGGTTGCCTCAAGTTGCGGTAGCGGCAAGAAACTGGCGTACTTCACAAATGCAGACTCTATCAGTCTTGCTGCTTCAGCAGGTCTTTACGACGCAAAGATAATGCCAAAGGACTTGCTTACCATAACAGTAAACACAACAGACCCGAAGGCTGCCACTCCGTTCAATCTCTCAACATCAGTGTCATCTGGAAACAGTACGTCAACAGCAGGAGCTGGTTCCTATCTTGTTGATAATGATGGATATATCAATTTCCCGGTTGTTGGCAAATTGTATGTAAACGGTATGACAAAGCGTGAGTGTGAGGACTATGTTCGTGATAATATTCTTCCATATATGGCATCCGACCAGAATCCTATTGTGACAGTAAGAATGGCAAGCTTCAAGGTTTCTGTACTTGGAGAGGTGAAAAGTCCTGGTATATTCGTAGTTGATCAGGAGAAGATAAGTATTCTTGAGGCATTGGCACGTGCGGGCGACCTTACCATCTATGGAAAGCGCGACAATGTGATGCTTATTCGTGAGGATGCCACAGGACAGAAGTCTGTTCATCGTATGAATCTTAACGATGCAAATCTTATGAATTCTCCTTTGTATTACTTGCAGCAGAATGATGTGATTTATGTAGAGATGAACTCGGTACAGGCAAATAACTCTACAATAGGACAGAGCACTACGTTGTGGTTCTCGTTCATCGGAATTGCCACTTCGCTGACTTCACTCCTCATTAATGTTTTAAGAAACTAAGGACGGTAGAATAGTTGAAAATATTTTCAGGCAGGGCGTATGTATATCGTCCTGCCTGTTTCTTTCATGTGATATGTGAACTTTAGAAGCTATAAAAGTTGTGGGTGGCTGTATTTTATCAAAAAACTTACAAAAATTATCTGCCATAAAGAACAATTTTGTATCTTTGTGTTCACTGAAAATAGTGATTTGATTGTTGCTTGTAAGTTGTTGTTCTCAATACTTTAAAGGCACAATATTTTGATACTTTTGTCAAGCTTACGTTATAATTATGAAAAAAATATTTATTTCTCCAGTGTTTTGGGCAGTGTATACCATTCTGTATTTCATATTAATGATGGTGGCCAGTGTCATTGCAGAAGGACACATGATAGGCGGTGGTGGTAATAGTGATATTACTGTTTGGGCTTTTCAATGGCATTGGGATTCTGTAGCAGAAATGAATTGTGTTGATATGTTTTGTTTTCTGCTTATTCTCATATTTCCTTGGCTGTTCTCCATAAAAATTCCGCCTAAAGGTCGAATATATTCGGCATTGCTGATTCTACACTTTATATTTGGTTTGTTTCTGCTCATTATACACGTTGGTGGTGTGCTCTATGGTTTAACGGCTGATACAGATGTACATTTTGATGACTGGTCAGGAGAGGGTATATACCCGTCCCCTGTTGATAAGTATACAAGCCTTATCCTTCTTAATTTCTTTGGCCCTATTCTGTTTGTTTATGGAGGTATTGTTGTTATGATACGTCTGATACGTCTGTGGAGTAAAAAATAGGAGTTAACCAAGAACAGCATAAATATGCCAAAAAAAAACCGCTGGAATATAAATTCCAACGGTGTCTTTCTTACTGTTCTAAGCTAATTAAGCATTTGCAGTATCAGCAGCAGTTGTGTCAACAACTGTTGTGTCAACAGCAGCTGTATCAACAGCAGCTGAATCAGTAGCAGCAGCGTCAGCTGCCTTGTTACCACAAGATGCGAAAGAGATAGCTGCGATAGCTACGAACATCAAAACTAATTTTTTCATTTTCTTTGCTTTTTTAAATCTGTAAAACAATCATTGTTTATTAAAACGTTGCAAAGGTAAGCATTTTTTTTATATGTTGTTCTTTTTTTTCTTTATTTTTTATCATAAATTTCTTGCTAATATTATAAATGCTTGATTATCAGGTATATAAATCAAAGTGCGTTTTTGTTAATTATTGTTTATTTTCTTGTGGAGACTCTTTCTGATGGTAATTGGTCTGTCATTTCCAACCTTTTGTTATTGTATAAACATCTATGTTGATTTCATTTAATATTAATTTTGTATTATCTTTGCATCATAAAATTATGCGACTGATGAAATACAGTTTCGCTTAATGTTTATAATAATGTATACATTATATAATAAGGTGTCTTTATGATAGATTACTCTATATTTCAAGGGAAAAAAGCAGCATATTATACACTTGGCTGTAAACTAAACTTCTCTGAGACGTCCACCTTCGCACGACTTTTGCAGGAATTAGGAGTAAGGAATGCCGATAAAGGTGAGACTGCTGATATCTGCCTTATTAATACATGCTCTGTTACAGACGTGGCAGATCATAAATGCAGACAGGCAATAAACAGGATGGTTCGTAATCATCCGGATGCCTTTGTTGTTGTGACAGGATGCTATGCGCAACTGGAATCGCAGAAAGTGAGTAAGATAAAAGGTGTAGACCTTGTCTTGGGCGCAAATGAGAAAGCGGATCTCATTCAGTTTCTCTCAGAAAACTGGAATGACTATTCCAATCAGGGCAGTCAGGATAATACAGATAATAGTCTTCATCGTTATTATAGTGTGAAGACAAAGGATATAAAAACCTTCGCGCCTTCATGCTCAAGAGGAAACAGGACAAGGTTTTTCCTGAAGGTTCAGGACGGATGTGATTATTTCTGTACTTATTGCACTATACCATTTGCCCGGGGATTCAGTAGGAATCCATCTATAGCCTCATTGGTGGAGCAAGTCAGGCAGGCTGTGAGTGAGGGAGCAAAGGAGATTGTTCTGACCGGAGTTAATATCGGAGACTTTGGCGTTACGACAAACGAGAGGTTTATAGATCTGGTTAAGGCATTGGATAAAATCGACGGTATTAAGCGTTTCCGTATAAGCAGCATAGAGCCCAATCTTCTTAGTGACGAGCTGATAGAATATTGTGCGTCAAGCAGAGCCTTTATGCCTCATTTCCATATACCGCTGCAAAGTGGCTCGGATGAGGTACTTAAATTGATGCATAGAAGATATGACACGTCGCTTTTCGAGCATAAGATTGAGCTAATAAAGAGCATGATGCCAGATGCGTTTATTGGAGTGGATGTGATGGTTGGCACACGAGGGGAGGAGATGCGGAATTTTGAAGAGTGTTACAGATTCCTTTCTGGTCTTGATGTAACCCAGTTGCATGTGTTCCCTTATAGCGAGCGGCCTGGAACAGCGGCGTTGAAGATACCTCATCAGGTCACAGACAAGGAAAAGAAAGAGCGTAGTAAATTGTTGCTTGAACTGTCTGATTCAAAGACCATTGCATTCTATGAGAAATATATAGGGTGCGAAGTTGAGGTGTTGTTTGAGAAAGCGTCAAAGGGAAAGGCTATGCATGGATTCACACGGAACTATATAAGGGTAGAGCTACCGTCTTGTATGGCTGATGAGAATCTTGATAATGAACTGGTAACGGTGCGCCTTGGAGGTTTCAATCATGATAAGTCGGCTCTGTTGGTAGAGGAAATACTCAAAAGTGGATGTTGATATGAAGAAAGTAGCCATAGTGATATTGAACTGGAATGGCAGGCAAATGCTTGAGCGTTATCTGCCTTCAGTTACTGCATTCTCAAGTAAGTGTGCGGATATATATGTTGCGGATAATGCCTCTACAGATGATTCGGTAGAATATCTGCAAGCGTGCTATCCCCAAGTGAGGCTGATAAGACTGGAAAGAAACTGGGGATTCGCTGAAGGTTATAATAAGGCTCTTGCCCAGATAGACGCGGAATATTATGTATTGTTAAACTCAGATGTTGAAGTGTCTGAGAACTGGCTTGAGCCGATGCTTGAGTTCATGGATGAACACCAGGATGTGTGCGCATGCCAGCCTAAACTGTTGGCTGTGAAAGACAGACTTTCTTTTGAGTATGCCGGAGCTTGTGGCGGTTTCCTGGATAGTTATGGCTATCCTTTCTGCCGGGGAAGAGTGTTTGACACAGTGGAGAAAGATGAGGGGCAGTATGACGACCGTATCGAGATACTCTGGGCAACAGGCGCCTGCCTTATGATAAGGTCAAAGGACTATCATAGTGTAAATGGCTTGGACGCGCGATTCTTTGCTCATTGTGAGGAAATAGATTTGTGCTGGAGGCTCAGACTAAGAGGACGTAAGATATATTGCTTGCCGGAGAGTATTGTCTGGCATCAGGGCGGTGCTACGTTGCCTAAGGGCAACCCCAGAAAGACATATCTGAATTTTAGGAATAATCTGCTCATGCTTTATAAGAATCTCAGTCAGGAAGAATTGGGAAGAGTAATGTGTGTGAGATATTTCCTGGATTATGTTGCCGCCTTTCAGATGCTTATACTTGGGCATAGCGTAGCTGACTTCAAGGCTGTGTATAAGGCAAGGCGTGACTTTAAGAGGTTAAAGAAAGACTATAAATCAATAAGAGAGGATATTCAGAATAACAGATGCGTTGATAACGTTGTCGGGAAGTTTAATATATCTATTCTCTGGAACTATTATATAAAAGGTAGAAGACGTTATTCCCAGTTCGGAATCTAATGGTTTTTCATTAGATTTTCTGCTAAGAAGCGAAAAAGCCATAGTCCGTGTAAAGTGAAATCTGTCATAGTCAGATTATTCACGTGCTGAAAAGCATTTTAGTAAGAGCATTAATTTAGTGTGAAGCAATTTAGTAAAACAACAAATTAGGTGTGAAGTAAAATCTGTCATAGTCACTTTAATTTGGTATACACGCTGTATACCATCGGTATATCCCGTGTATACCAAAAGTATACGCCGTGTATACCAAATTGAAATGACTATGACAGACTGAGAATTTTGTATGTGAGTGGCTGTGACTGACGCCGATTTTAATTTATATCCTGATTTAAAAGTCTTTGCGGACACCACTGATAGTTTATGAGTCCTAAATATCTCAGTTACAAAGTGTAGTTAAACAAAAAGAGGATGCGCTGAGCATCCTCTTTTTGTGTTATATCAGTAAATGATATTATTCTCCTTTGATAGCTGCAACTCCAGGAAGAACCTTACCCTCGATAGCCTCAAGAAGGGCACCGCCACCTGTTGATATGTAGCTAACCTTGTCAGCCATGCCGAACTTGTTTATGCAAGCAACAGAGTCACCGCCACCGATAAGTGAGAATGCTCCATTTGCTGTAGCCTCTGCGATAGCCTCTGCGATAGCCTTAGAACCGCCAGCGAAGTTGTCAAACTCAAATACACCTGCAGGACCATTCCAAAGAATTGTCTTAGCATCTTTGATTGCGTTTCTGAACAACTCGCGTGTCTCAGGACCTGCGTCCATGCCTTCCCATCCCTCTGGGATGTCCTTAACAGAGCTTACCTGAGTATTTGCGTTGTTTGAGAAGTCGTCGCCAATGATACAGTCTGTACCAAGAACAAGGTTCACGCCATTCTCCTTAGCCTTCTTCATAACGTCGAGTGCAACGTCAAGCTTGTCGTTCTCGCAAATAGAATTACCGATATTGCCTCCCTGTGCCTTAGAGAATGTATATGTCATACCACCGCAGAGAATAAGATTGTCAACCTTTCCGAGCAGATTCTCTATGATGCCAATCTTTGTCGATACTTTAGAACCACCCATAATTGCGGTGAATGGACGCTTGATGTTGCTCAATACGTTGTCAACAGCATTTACTTCCTTCTCCATAAGATAGCCAAGCATCTTGTTGTCTGCATCAAAGTAGTCTGCGATAACAGCTGTAGAAGCATGCTTGCGGTGTGCTGTTCCAAATGCATCCATAACGTAGCAGTCTGCGTAAGAAGCCAATTTCTTGGCAAAATCCTTCTGACGCTCTTTCATCTCTTCCTTTGCTGCCTTGTATGCTGGGTCTTCCTTGTCGATACCTACAGGCTTGCCTTCTTCTTCCGCATAGAAGCGAAGATTCTCAAGCATCAATGCTTCACCTGCTTTCAGTGCTGCTGCTTCTGCGTCTGCATTTGCACAGTCTGCTGCAAACTTAACGTCAACTCCAAGGTTCTCAGAAACTTTAGCTACAATCTGACTAAGAGACATCTTTGCATTCACCTTGCCCTTTGGTTTACCCATGTGGCTCATCATGATAACACTACCACCATCGGCAAGTACTTTCTTTAATGTTGGGAGAGCACCACGTATACGTGTGTCGTCTGTTACGTTACCGTTCTCGTCCAGTGGTACATTGAAATCCACACGAACAATTGCCTTTTTGCCGGCAAAGTTAAATTGATCAATCTTCATTTTCTTTTATTTTAGAATTTAATACCTACGATTTAAAAGTGCACGCAAAGTTAATAATAAAAGTTGATATAATGGTTTAACTGATAATAATTTGTCATTTTTTATGCTGATAACTTGACATATTGCAATTCCAACATTGCAAATATAACCAATATTGATGTTCGTTAAGTATTTGTTATGACTCCAGTTCGGCTTTTAGGAAACGTGCAGTGTGTCCCTGTCCTCTGTCTGCCACCTCTTCCGGTGTTCCGGATGCTATTACTTGTCCACCACGTTTGCCGCCCTCCGGACCCATGTCTATGATGTAATCAGCAAGTTTTATGACGTCAAGGTTGTGCTCTATTATTAATACAGTATTACCGCGGTCAACAAGTGTCTGTAGGACGTTCATCAGAATCCTTATGTCCTCGAAATGTAATCCCGTAGTAGGCTCGTCAAGAATGTATAATGTCTTGCCGGTATCTTTCTTGCTCAGTTCTGTTGCTAATTTCACACGCTGGCTTTCTCCGCCAGAAAGGGTAGTAGACGGTTGGCCAAGCTTTATATATCCTAAACCGACATCCTGTATGGTTTTAATTTTCCTGAGAATATCTGGCACGTTGCTGAAGAAATCAACAGCCTGGTTTATTGTCATGTCAAGAACATCGGCAATTGATTTCCCCTTGAATCTAACCTCTATAGTCTCCCTGTTGTAGCGCTTGCCGTGACACACCTCACAAGGTACCGTAACGTCAGGGAGGAAATTCATCTCTATGGTTTTATATCCGTTGCCGCCACAAGCCTCGCATCTTCCGCCTTTGACGTTAAATGAGAATCTTCCCGCTTTGTATCCTCTTATTTTGGCCTCGGGCAAATTTACAAATAATGAGCGTATGTTGTTGAATACTCCTGTGTAAGTAGCAGGATTAGAACGTGGTGTCCTGCCCAGAGGAGATTGGTCAACACTTACAACCTTGTCTATATGCTCTATGCCCTCGCAATTTTTAAACGGCATTGGTTTTTTCAGTGACCTGTAGAAATGCTGGCTTAGTATCGGTTGTAGCGTCTCGTTTATTAAAGTGGATTTCCCCGAACCGCTGACACCTGTTACCACAATGAGTTTGCCCAACGGAATATCTACGCTGACATCCTTTAGGTTGTTGCCGCTTGCTCCTGTAATTGTTATTTTTTGTCCGTTGCCGCTTCTTCGTACTTGTGGTATTTCTATTTTACTTTTCCCGTTCAGGTAGTTGGCTGTTATTGTCTCGTGCTCTATTATCTGCTTCGGTGTTCCTTGGAATACAACCTCTCCGCCTTTGCGCCCGGCTTTAGGTCCGATGTCAACAATATAATCCGCATTTAGCATCATGTCCTTGTCGTGCTCAACAACGATTACCGTGTTCTCCAGGTCTCTTAACTCCTTCAGTGAGTTTATAAGCCTTTCATTGTCTCTTTGGTGTAATCCAATGCTTGGCTCATCAAGGATGTACAACACGTTTACAAGTTGAGAGCCTATCTGAGTCGCCAGTCTTATTCTTTGACTTTCACCACCAGAAAGACTTGCAGACTGACGATCTAATGACAGATAGTCAAGTCCCACGTCAATCATGAAACTCAGACGTGTGCGTATTTCCTTGAGAATCTCTGCGCTGATTTTCTTTTGTTTGTTGTCAAGATGGTCGGTAACAATATTCAGCCAGTCATAAAGATCTGATATATCCATTTTTGCCAACTGACTTATATTCTTGTCCCAAAGCCTGTATGATAATGATTCCTTATTAAGTCTGTCCCCCTTGCACTCCGGACATTGACATACTGCAAGGAACTGGTCTGCCCATTTCTGTCCACTTGCACTATCATCATTATCCATCACATTCCTTAGATATTTGATTATTCCATTGAACTCAATGAAGTAGTCGCTTGAGGTATGTACAAGTTCCTTTCTGATTCTTACATTCTCAAGCGAACCATATAATATCTCGTTCATTGCTTCCTCTGGAATATCACAAATTGGAGTCTTAAGATCGCAAGGCTTGTCATCCTTGTTATTACCGTTTGGCAGGAACTTCTGCAGAATTGCGTCAATCTGCCAGAATATCATCTGGTTCTTGTATTTGCCTAAAGGCACAATACCACCGTCGTAAACAGATATGGTGTTGTCTGGTATTACCTTTGAGAGATCAATTTCGTTGATATATCCAAGCCCCTTGCATTTAGGACATGCGCCCTCTGGAGAGTTGAAAGAGAACTTGTTAGGCGCGGGGTCGCTATAGGAAATCCCTGTGGTAGGGCACATGAGTCTTTTGCTGTAATACTTCGCCTCATTTGTGTCGGTGTCAATAATCATCAACAGTCCGTCTCCGAGTTTCATTGCCATAGCCACACTTTTCTTCAGACGCTCGTCATATGTGCTTTTCCCGTCATCATTAGTGTTGTTCTCAGTGTCAGCCACTTTGAATCTGTCTATGACAACCTCAATGTTGTGATTCTTGTATCTGTCGGTTTTCAAACCGATTCTCAGTTCTTCTATAACATCGTCTATGCGGCAATACAGAAAACCTTTCTTGCGCAAGCCTTCAAAGAGTTCCCTGTAATGTCCTTTACGGTTTCTTATAAGTGGAGCAAGGATATAAATTCTTTTGCCTGCATAGTGGGCTTGTATCATGCCAAGTACTTCCTCCTCAGTGTATTTCACCATTTCCTCTCCTGTAGCATAACTATATGCGGTTGCTGCTCTTGCATACAGAAGTCTGAGGAAGTCATATACCTCTGTTGTAGTGCCTACTGTTGAACGTGGATTCTTGTTGGTGGTCTTCTGCTCTATACTTATCACTGGACTTAGTCCTGTGATTTTATCCACATCGGGGCGTTCCATACCTCCAAGAAAATTCCTTGCGTAAGCGGAGAATGTCTCAATATATCTTCTCTGGCCCTCTGCGAAAATTGTGTCAAAAGCCAACGAAGACTTGCCTGATCCGGACAGACCTGTTATTACAGTAAGGCTGTTGCGTGGAATTTCCACATCTATATCTTTCAGGTTGTGCACTCTGGCACCCCATACGTTAATCTTCTCGTCTTCTCTTTCCATAATCAGCCGTGCTATTCACCTCCTCCAATCGTACTGCTTTCAGTGTATCCTCTCAGCAGGTTTACGTCTCTTTTGATTGTAAAAGTACGTCCGTCAGCCCCTTTGGCTTTTACCAATACGAAGTATACCCCGTCTTTGACGTCCTTGCCCTTATGGGTTCCATCCCATCCTTGTGCAGGGTCATTCCACTCAAATATCTTCTGTCCCCATCTGTTAAATATATATGCCTCAAACTTAACGATAGACTGATATCCTTCTTTTGCCTTGTATATGTCGTTAATGCCGTCACCGTTAGGAGAGAACGCATTCGGCATCTCCAGTTTGCTCTCGCTTATCGTAGCCCTTAGCGGACCCACCTCGTCCCAATATTCCTGAGTATATGCTATGGTATCGTTGCCGTTTACGAATGTTGCATACAGCACAATGCTGTGTGATCCTGCTGTCGTAAATGTGTACTCAGTGTTTTCCTCATATCGTGTCAGGTATGGCTCGTTCTCACCCTCCAACGTGAACCTCCACTCGTAGTAAGGTGAATATGCACCGATGTTCTCAGGATTCGCAAGAAATCTGCCCGTAAGTGGTGCAGATGCGGATATAGCCTCATTCTCTTCCTCACCTTCATCGGTTATATATATTGCCGTAGGGTTAATGGTTGGATACTCGTTTTGTGCCTTGGTCTTAACGGATACACCAGCGAGAATTATGCTGGTGATGAATATTGATAATAATCGGGAAGTCATATAATATGATTGTAATTTATGCAAAAATACGCAATAAAGTTGATTTAGCCGCTCTTTTTTTTGTATTTTTGTAGGCAAAATTAATTATTAGGATGTATATGATACCTTTTCTCAGACTTGTAGTTCTGTTCATGGTGCTTTGTTTTTGTGCTCCAATGTCATCTCAGGATAAGAAGTGGCAGGAAATGCATAAGGTTAAACGTAAGGAGACTCTCTTTGGCATATCAAAGAAATATGGCATTACTGTAGATGAACTTGTTAAGGCAAATCCGGAGATGAATCATCCTGGTTATGAGCTTAAGAAAGGTGACTATATATATATACCATTTCCGTCTCCGAAAAAATCTCCTGAGCAGTCTAAGGCATCAACTGTATATCATCGTCCGGTGAAGGTTGGCGTTATGCTGCCTCTTCATGATGTGGATGGTGATGGGCGGAGAATGGTGGAGTACTACCGTGGTATGCTCATGGCATTCGGAAAACTAAAGCAAGAGGGATATTCCATAGACGTAAAGGCATGGAATGTCAATATAGATGCTGATATTAACACCTTCCTGGTTCAGAATGGCGCGGACAAGTGTGATGTGATATTCGGTCCGCTTTACACAAAGCAGGTTGGGCCGCTTGCTGATTTCGCACGCAAGAACAATATAAAGCTTGTTATTCCTTTCTCTATCAGTGGAGACGACGTTGACACCTGTCCTAATATATTCCAGATATATCAGTCTCCGGAAGATTTGAACAATGATATTATTCAGCAGTTTTCCGCTCGTTTCAAGAATTATCATGTGGTTGTTGTTGACTGTAACGACCGTACAAGTACAAAGGGAGTCTTCACCTCTGCGCTGAGAAGTTCGCTTGAGAGAGAGGGCCGCATTTATAATATTACAAATGTAAACTCAAGTGCGGAAATGTTCGCAAAGGCTTTCAGTAATACCCAGCCTAATGTTGTTATTCTGAATACAGGCCGCTCGCCTGAGCTGACAGCTGTGATAAAGAAGTTGGATGCGTTGAAAGCCCAGATACCTTCTCTTGCAATATCTCTGTTTGGATATACAGAATGGCTTATGTATGCCAAATATAACCAGCAGAAGTTCTTTGAGTATGATACCTATATCCCAACATACTTCTATTATAATCCTCAAATCAATAAAACCCGTGCCTTTCAGACGGAATATAAAAAATGGTTTAATAGTGATATGATGGACTACATCCCACGTTTCGCACTCACAGGTTATGACCATGGAATGTATTTCATAAAAGGTATTAGCAAAGACGGTGCTAACTTCAATGGCTCTCAAGAGAATAGTGAAGCTTTGCAGACAAGGATGCACTTTGTACGTTCTGGTATTGCCGGCGGATATCGCAACAAGAGTTTTATGTTTGTTCACTATAATCCTAACAGGACAATTTCAACAATCAATTTCTAATGAAAATGCGTAAACTACATATCTTATTGTTTTTACTCATGTCGATATGTGCAAAGGCTCAGATAGGGGAGCACCGCAACGACTTGAGTATTGGTGTTAATGGCGGATATATTCTTAGTAATGTAGGATTCACGCCAAAGGTGAATCAGGGTTTCCATGGAGGAATGACAGCCGGATTGTCTTTCAGATATGTATGTGAGAAATATTTCAATACCATTTGTTCTGTTCAGGCTGAGGTTAACTACTCAAAGATAGGATGGAAGGAAGACATTCTTGATATTAATGACGGTCCTGTGATAAACAAGATTACAGGTATGCCGGAGGAGTACAGCCGCACCATTAATTATATACAGATACCGGTATTTGCACATCTGGCATGGGGTAAGGAGAAGAAAGGCTTCAACTTCTTCTTTCAGGCAGGTCCGCAGATGGGTATATATATGAGCGAGAAGACTGATATGAACTTTAACTTTGCCGATCGCAATACTACCGACCGTGTAAGTAATGTCGTGGCTCAGGATACGATGGCCATAGAGAATAAGTTTGACTATGGTATCGCTGCCGGACTTGGTATTGAGTATTCTCATCCCAAACTTGGACATTTCCAACTTGAGGGGCGCTATTATTACGGACTTGGTAATATCTATGGCGATTCAAAGAAAGATTACTTCAGTAAATCAAATTATGGCAATATCGTCATTAAGTTGACATATCTCTTTGATATAGTAAGAACAAAAAATAATTAATCACTTAAAATAATTTTAATATGTTTGAAGGACAACCTAAAGGACTTTATGCGTTGGCGTTAGCCAACACCGGTGAGCGATTCGGTTATTACACGATGCTTGCTGTATTTGCTCTTTTCCTTAGAGCTAATTTCGGACTCGAGGCTGCTACTGCAGGATATATCTACAGTACATTCCTTGGTCTTGTGTATTTCTTCCCATTGATAGGAGGTATGATGGCCGATAAGTTTGGTTTCGGCAAGATGGTTACAATCGGTATTATGATTATGTTCGGAGGCTATCTGTTGCTGTCGTTGCCGCTTGGTGGTGATTCTGTAGCACTTGTGGTGATGCTTGCGGCATTGGTTTTTATCGGTTTTGGTACCGGACTCTTTAAAGGCAACCTGCAGGTAATGGTTGGCGACCTTTACAACGAGGCTAAGTATGCAGACAAGCGCGACTCAGGTTTCTCTATCTTCTACATGGCTATCAACATCGGTGCCCTTTTCGCACCTACAGCAGCCGTTGAGATTATGAAATGGGCACAAACAGAGTTAGGCTATAGCGTAAACGATTCTTATCATTTTGCTTTTGCTGTGGCATGTGCCTCTCTTGTGCTCTCTATCATTATTTATTATATATGCCGTCCTACATTCCGTCATGTTGAGGGTGGAACAAAGAAAGCAAAGGCAGAGGTTCAGGTAGAGGAACTGCCAAAAGAGGAGAACAAGGCACGCATCGTTGCTCTCTGTCTTGTGTTTGCTGTTGTCATCTTCTTCTGGATGGCATTCCATCAGAACGGTCTGTCACTGACCTATTTTGCAGATGAGTTTACGCAGAAGACATCTGAGGGTGTTCAGAGCATGGCATTCGACGTATGGAACCTCGTGCTGATTATCTTTATTGTATATGCTGCTTTCTCTCTCTTCCAGAGCAAGACAAGCAATGCAAAGGCTATATCAGCGGCTGTGATACTTGTTGCTGTTGGCATATTGGTTTGGAAGTACACAAACCTTAATGGTTCAGTTGATGTAAGTGCACCTATCTTCCAGCAGTTCAACCCATTCTATGTCGTGGCTCTTACACCAGTAAGCCTTGCCATCTTCGGCTCTCTTGCTGCCAAAGGCAAAGAGCCTTCTGCACCACGTAAGATTGCATATGGTATGCTTGTAGCCGCTGCAGGTTTCTCAGTAATGGCATTTGGCTCATTCGGTCTTCTTACACCAAACGAGCAGGCAGCTGCCGGTGCTAATGGAACATTCGTTTCTGCCAACTGGCTCATCAGCACATATCTTGTTCTTACCTTTGCAGAGCTTCTCCTTAGCCCTATGGGTATCTCATTCGTTTCTAAGGTGGCTCCTCCAAAGTTCAAGGGTATGATGATGGGTGGCTGGTTTGTTGCTACTGCTATCGGTAATCAGCTTGTTCTTGTTGGTGGTGTTCTCTGGGGAGACATTCCTTTGTGGATAACATGGACAGTATTCATCACTCTCTGTATCCTCTCAGCTATCTTCATGTTTGCTATGATGAAGCGATTGGAGAAGGTTTGTTAATCATTTCGTTGAGATAAAATAAACAAGGGTGAACCAAAATTATTTGGCTCACCCTTGTTCGTATATTTAACTTCTTAATTAAGGACAGAAATTATTGTTTTTTTGAGGAGTATTCTTCTCTTAGGAGTTCAGACAATATCTATTAACGTGAACGATAATGAGAACGTCAACATTAAATCTCATAACATCGTCAATAAACTCATCAACTCATCTACCCATTTACCCATTTACCCATTTACCAAGTTCTTTATCTTCTTATAAACATACGCCTGCTCTTCAGGTGTGTCGCAATAGGTTACAACTATCAGTTTCATACCAGGTTTCCACAGCTGCTTCACCTTTTCGATTACGAGCGATGGTTTTCCTACAATTCTCGCGTTCAGCACCACGCCTTTGCCGGCAAATACATCGGCATAGCCGTCTGTAGGATTGGCACCAGGGTCGGTAGCAAGAGAGAAAGCGCCGTCAGCCATGCGTATGCCTTCTATATTGGCGATGCCTTCTTTCTTTCCGCTCCAGTTTCCGCAAGAGTGGAACACCGGACCACCGAAAGGCATACCCGCCTTAACCATTGGTGGCACGCACATGTCGAAATAAATATCGTCAGGCATCATCGTTATTGTGTCGTCCGACATTCCAAGACCAGTGAACATCCTGCTTGATGCAAAGCCGTGGCCAGGTCGTGCCAGAGCGTCACCTATTATCTTTTGTTGCTCAAGGGTGAAGTCAGTCAGCAACTTGGATGTACGCTCCAACGCTGTGCGCATGTCACCTGGGTTGTCGTAGAAGTCAAGATAGAACTGGTTGCTGTCTATGATGTTACTCACCGTGTTTAAAGGTGACTGCACATCACAGAACGACATTGGTATCCTGCCTTCCGTCTGTTCAACGAAATAGCGTGTCATGTCGAGAGTAAACTTACCTATGCCCGTCTCTGCCACAGGCACGTATGGAGCGTTCACCAGTTCGTTGGCAGAGGCAAACTTGCCGTTTACAGCCGGAGCCTGTCCCGGTTCCCATATATAATCAAATCCGTATGCCGATGCCACTGTTCCCAGTCCGTGCCATGGTTCCAGGAAGTTAGCAATGTCGGCCTTGAACTTCATACTTTCCTTCAAGGCTCCCAACTGCCATTGCAACGACTTCTCCATGTTGCATGAATCAGCGGCAAACACCTCTTTCACTCGCATGCGTCTGTAAACAAGTATGCCCTCATCGGCATTCCAGAACTCCTTGCATCGCTCATCCAGTGCGGCTGCATAATCAGCATATTCGTTCAGACAAAAGTCCTTAGGTGGGATAGGGTGGACAAGTGTTGCCTGACTGTCTGCCAGATTGAAGTTGAAGGTGTCGCCAGCCGCATCAGCCACCTCTATCCGCAGATCACTGGCAATCTCGTATATGTCTCTTATTCTTTCGTCAGACACCTTGTCGTCCATGTTCACGCAGCATAGTCCTGTAAGCGTAAGGTCGTGGCCTGCATCAACAACACGTTCCTTTATTATCTCATACAGCTCATCCTTTGCCTTAGTCTCAATATCCACAGGGTTCAGGCGGATGTTGAAGAATGTGTCTGGCAGATACTTTCTCAGAAGTGCCACATCGCCTCCCCAGCCTACATCAAGGAAAGCCAGGCGTTCAATCTTGGCAAATTCCTCGGCATGGCGATGAGGGTCTTTGCCGCAGTAATGTATCCCGTATGGCTGATGCCTCTTGCTCCATTCTATGTCTATAGGCAGAATGAAGTCGCGGTAGTCTTGTTCCGAAATCATCGTGTGCGAGCATTCTGAATGAATGGCTACAGGCTGGTCGAACAATCGTGCGGAGCGGTTGACGGAGATAGACGAGCTGCCTGTAAGACTTTGCACGTACCATACGAACTTATCTATGACATTTGCGATAGAGCGGAAATAAGCCTTCACCTCGTCGGGACGTGTTATCATGTCGGTGAAGATATCCTCTCCTCTCACGTCAAGGGCAATATTAAGCACACCGCCCCAGTTAATGTCGCCGACAACATAGCCATATTTCGCTTTCAACTGTTCTGTCAGTCTTACCAGTTTCTGGAATGCTTCCGACTTGAATGCTCCAGCCTCGTCTATCTTCAGATCCTCACGATGAGCACAGATGACTTGTGGGGCGGAATCTTCGAAATACTCAATCTTGCATCCCAGCATTTCCGAGAGCAGATAGCCGGAGGCAAGGTGCACCGCACCAATCTGTGGCAAGTCTTTCAGATGATCCTCGCCCAGTCCTAAGTCGTCAAAGCGCTCATACAGCACTTGCTCCATGAGTCTCTCATCCTCCACTCTTCTTCTTGGGTCATAGAAGAAACTTTCGTCGAACGATATACCAGCATTCTTATTCCACCACGACGGATGTAGCACTATATCCACCGGTAATTTCTTTGAACAAAGTTTTTGCATGTTTTTCATTTTTATTTCTGTTGACAAAGATACAATAAATGAGTGGAGAATAAAATAATTTTAATTATTTTTTATCCCGAATGCAGTAATATCTTATCTAAAGATACAATAAAATTTCGAATAAGCGAATACAATAAGATAATCATTTCACTATTCTACCTCTATGATGTAACCGTTGCATATAATCGCATCATCATCGCAAAGGTATGGCGGACACAAGTAAAATAAAAAGGCGAAGACTACTACAATGTGTCTTCGCCTTTTTGTATAATATAATTAAGTATTATCCCTTGATATTTGGTTCTTCAAGACCAAGGCCTTTCTTCTTGTCGACAGCCTTGAGGGCAAAGCCAAGAATAAGAGCGGCAACACCAAGGCATGCAAGCATTACAAGCGGTGCGGTGTAGTCGTAAGATACGGCAGCCTGTTCTGGTGTTATGCTTCCATTGTTAAGACCTTCAACAAGCTCTGGGTTGGTGGCATCAAGCACCTTACCGATAAGCATAGGGAACAACCAAAGGCCAATGTTCTGAATCCAGAAAATTAGAGCGTATGCACTACCGATAATTTTTTTGTCAACAAGCTTTGGTACGCTTGGCCAAAGTGATGCAGGAACGAGTGAGAAACTTGCTCCAAGCACAAGGATTGTCATGTAGGCGATTATTACGCCGCCAACGGCATTGCCCTTGAACATAGGAAGAACGAAGGCAAAGGTGAGGTGACAAGCAATGAGAAGTACCGAACCAAGCACAAGCATAGAGGCCGCCTTACCTTTGTGGTCAACATAGTTGCCAAGGATAGGAGTAATACCTACAGCAAGCAATGGGAACACGGCAAAGATTGTCTCGGCACTCTGACGCATGTAACCCATATAGCAGAATACTACCAATGCAACAACGGCGATAATCTGAAGACCGAACTTCATGTTCTTCTGCTTTGAGAAGTTGCTTGCAAAAGCAGCAGCAGCCACAACAAGCATGATGCAATACTGGATGATGGTTACGGTATTGCCTGCCCAGAAAGAATCAGCAGGAACCTCTGTGAATGTGAGGTTGCACTGGAGCATGTTAACGGCATACTTCTGGAATGGGAAGATAGCAGAATAGTAGAGCACGCAAAGCAATGCCACAAGCCAGAAACCGCTGCTTGAAAGAATCTGACCGAGGTCGCTGATTTTGAACGGATCGTCTTTCTAATCTGCTTAGCATGTCTGTGCATCAAGCTTCTTGTCCATGAAGAAGTAGGCGCAGAACATGATAAGGGCAATCATTAGAAGTACCACGCCGAAAGCAACAGAGCGAGACACGTCGATGTCACCGCCAAGCTTTGCGAAAACAGGTGAGAAAATCATACATGTGGCAACACCAAGGCGTGCAAGAGCCATTTCAGAACCCATGGCGAGTGCCATCTCACGACCCTTGAACCACTTCACGATACCACGGCTAACGGTAATACCAGCCATTTCACAACCACAACCGAAAATCATGAAACCTACGGCTGCAAACTTAGCAGATGCTGGCATTCCGAGATAGAAAGGCGAGATGCCCAGTTCGTCGAAACCTGGTATGTAGTTGAGATTGTTTGTGAACCATACTTCAAGGCTGCTGCCCATGAATGATTCGGTAACGGCATACCAGTTGATAACAGCACCTATAAGCATTACAACACCAGAAAGAACGGCTGTAAAGCGTACGCCCATCTTGTCGAGGATGATACCCGCAAAGATAAGGAAGAACACAAAGACATTGAGGAAGGTCTCTGAACCCTGCATTGTTCCGAACGCTGTTGAATCCCATCCGCGTGTTGACTGCATCAAGTCTTTGATAGGTGATAAAATGTCCATAAAGATATATGAACAGAACATGGCAAAAGCCAGTAATAGCAGCACCAACCAACGGGTTGCTGCCGAGTCTCTTAATGTTTTAATCTTGTCTGACATATTTTTTTTATTTATGATTTTTATTATGGAGTTAGATGGAGTTATAAGAAGATACCGCTCGCTTTGCTCACTCTGAAGATACAAGACGATACACATAAGATATGTTCTCTCTATCTGAGTTCCCCTCCCTCGGAGGGGTTAGGGGAGGTTTCTATTTCAACCACTTATCCAGCCAGTTGAAGAATGTGCGTTGCCAAAGAATGCCGTTCTGTGGTTTCAGCACCCAGTGGTTCTCGTCTGGGAACAGCAGGATTTCTGCAGGTATGCCACGCATGCGTGCGGCATTGAAAGCACCCATACCCTGATTGTAGTTGATGCGGTAGTCAAGCTGACCGTGTATGCAAAGTATTGGAGTGTCCCACTTGTCAACAAATCTATGTGGTGAGTTCTCGTATGTTCTCTTGGCGTTTGGTGTCAGGTCCTTATTCCAGTAAGCATCATCATACTCCCAGTTGCTGAACCATGCTTCTTCAGTATCGGTGTACATTGCTTCAAGATTGAATGCACCGCAATGAGAGATGAAGCACTTGAAACGCTTTTCGTGATGACCGGCAAGATAGTAAACGCTGAAACCGCCGAAGCTGGCACCGATAGCGCCAAGACGGTCTTTATCTACGTAAGGCAGGTTCTCGCAAGCGTCGTCAATAGTTGAAAGATAGTCGTTCATGCACTGACCGGTCCAATCGCCGCTGATGTCCTCGTTCCACTTGCTGCCGAAGCCTGGCAGACCTCTACGGTTAGGAGCGATGATTACATAGCCATGAGCTGCCATAATCTGGAAGTTCCAACGATAGCTCCAGAACTGACTTACAGGACTCTGTGGACCTCCTTCGCAGAAGAGCAGGGTAGGATACTTCTTGTTTGGGTCGAAATTAGCCGGAAGAACAATCCATGTGTGCAAGTCCTTGCCGTCAGAAGCCTTGAGCCATCTCTGTTCAATCTTGCCCAATGACAGTTGGTCGAGGATGTGCTTGTTTTCGAATGTTACCTGACTAATCTTAGTCTTTTCTATTTTCTTGTTTGGCTCTACGATGAAGATATCTGTAGGTGTAGCCATGCTTTGCTTAAGAGCAAGAAGCTTTTTCCCGTCGTTGGCAGGAGCCACAGAAACGAAGTCGGCCTGTTCGTTAGTCAACTGCTTTACTTCGCCGTTAAGGTTGGTCTGGTAGATGTTAACGCAACCGTGCCATACTGCCAAGAACGTGAGAGTTTCAGAGTCGGCATTCCAGAAATAAGAGTCCACGTTAGTGTCAAGCGACTCGGTCACATACTTCTTCTCGCCTGTCTTGATGGTATAGATGCAAAGTCTGTTGCGGTCAGCCTCATAGCCGTCGCGAGCCATGCTTTGCCATGCTATATACTTTCCGTCGGCAGAGAATTGCGGGTTTGTGTCGTAACCAGGATTGTTCTTAAGGTTCTCCTCGCTGTTTACAGCCTGATTCTTCATTGTCTTTGTAGGGTCAACCTTTGGTGCCACATAGTCGGCTGGCTTGCAAAGATTTGTGGTCTTCTTTGTGTCGATGTCATAGAGATAGATGTCAGAATCGGTAGAAATGGCATAATCTACACCTGTTTTCTTTCGACTGGTATATGCTATCTGCTTTGAGTCTGTGCTCCATGCCAGTTGCTCGATACCTCCGAACGGTTCCATAGGACACTCGTATGGTTCGCCCTCCATGATGTCATAGCCTTCTGTGATGCCGTTCTCTGTAACCTCGGCTACATAAGGATGCTGTATGCTCTGCACATAATGGTCCCAATGGCGGTACATGAGGTCTGTGGCATTGATGCCCGTAGCCTTTGGCAGGTCGTCAGGATTCTTCTTTATTATCTCGTTGAAAGGCATTGACTTTATAAGAATAATCCTATTTCCGTCAGGTGAGAACTTGAAGGCGTCAATACCAGTCTTGTCGTCAGTAAGTTTTATGCGCTCACTTCCATCGGCATTCATTGCCCATATTTGTCCGCCTGACAGGTAGGCAATACGTTTCCCACCCTCAATCCATGTCGGGTCAGTCTCATTCTTCGCACTCTTTGTCAGTTGCTTATTGCCAGTGCCGTCAGCATTGATAATGCAAAGCACATGGTGACCTTTGTTTTCCTTGACACTATAATAGCCTACCTGGTAAACAATCTGCTTTCCATTTGGTGAGGCTTCTGCCGTGGCAATACGCCCCATAGACCATAGCGCCTCAGGAGTCATCAGATTGCTCTCAAGTGTTATTTTACTTTTACCAATATTCACTGTTTCTTGTGCTTTCATTTGGCAAGCCGCAAGTAGGGCTAATACCATTAGGGTTAATAATTTTCTCATGTTTGTTTAAATATAGCAACAGGGGCACCCATTGGAAGCCCCTGTGTGTAATTGAAATACGATGTTATTTTCTGTTTCTCATCATTCGCTCTCTCTCCTGCTGCTGTTTTCTCAGCTCTTCAGCCTGTTTCTGCATAGCCTCAAGTCTTGCTGCCAGTCCACTCATCTTCTTAGGATTGTTTTTGTTCTCCTGATATTTCTGCTCCAGTTTCTCCAACAGTTTTGCGTCATTAGTGGTCTTTCTGAGGGTCCACATTATGAGTGCGCTGAAGAACAGAGATATAAAGTAATAGAAGTTAAGGCCTGATGAGTAGTCGTTGAACATGAAGAAGAACATTACAGGCATGAGATACATCATCCACTGCATCATCTTCATCTGCTCAGCCTGTTGTCCTACCATCTGATCTCTCTGCTGTCTCATTGTCATAACCGAGTAGAGGATGTTAGACACGCAGAATAATATACATGTCAAGCTGAGATGGTCTCCGATTCCCCATATGTTTGTGTCCCATTCGATAATAGGATCGTATGTGGACAGGTCTGGAATCCATAGGAAACTTTCGCCTCTCAGTTGTATGGCGTTAGGAACGAAGTTGAACATTGCAATCCAGATAGGCATCTGAATGAGCATTGGCAGACATCCGCTGAGTGGACTGACACCATACTTAGAGTAGAGTGCCATCATGGCCTGCTGCTTTTGCATCTGGTCTTCAGGCTTGTTGTATTGCTTTGTTGCCTCTTCCAATTTTGGTTTAAGCACTCTCATCTTTGCAGAAGACATGTAACTCTTCTTCACAAGCGGGAATGTTATGGCTTTTAGCAAGAGGGTTATGAGTATAAGTACAATACCCATATTGATGTTAAATCCTGTAAGCCAGTCGAATACGTAAAGAGTAAACCAGCGGTTTATGAGTCTTACTATAGGCCATCCCAGATAAACAAGGTCCTGCATGTCGAGGTCTTTCCCGAACTCACTTTGGTTCTCTACCTTCTGCAGCAGTCTGTAGTCATTAGGACCTATGTACATCTCAAAGTCTGTGCTTTTCGCACCTGTAGGGTCAAAGGCAGTTTTCATTCTCGCCTCATATTTCTTCAGGTATCCAGAGCCTTTCTCCTGAGGAATACTTGTTAGTGACGCGTTCTTTGCGAAGTTGTCCTTTGAAATGAGCATGGCACTGAAGAACTGATTCTTGAACGCAATCCAGTCCAGTTCCTCCTCTATCACCTCATCTTTTTCCTCAGATGTCTCGCTCAGGTTGTCTGTTCCGCCTTCTGTCTCTTTGTATGTAAGTGTAGAGTATTGGTTCTCGAATGTGAATCCTTTCTCATGCTGTCGGCATATTGAGTTCCATTCCACATCCATGCTCTTGTAGTCTGGCGCAAACATTCCGGCCATTCCCTGTGCTTTGAGTGACATGTGAAGCATGTAGTCTTTCCCCAGTCTGTATGTCATCACGATAGCCTTGCCGTCAGCTCCAGGTGCTGTAAGTGTAAGAGTGGTGTCTGTTTGCTGTGTAGGCTCAAAGTATAAGTCTTGTGTGGCGATGTTTGTTTCTTTTGCAGCCATAACGAAGTTCATTGCCTGGTCTTTTCCTTCAAACAGTGTGACATCTGCAGCGCCGTCAAGGTCCTTGTATCCTTTGATGACAGCTTTGCTTAATGTTCCTCCCTTTGTGTTTACAGTTAATTCCACCTTGTTGTTTTTCAGCACGATGTCCTTGCTTTCACCTTTTGTGGCAGTGTGGAATGTTGCTGTGGTGTCATTAAGTGCGGCAGCTGCTTGTGCTGCTTTCTGTGCCTCAGCCATTTTCTTTTGTTGCTCAGCTTTCTGCTTGGTTACTTCTGCTATGGAGTCTTGTGTCCTTTGCATTGCCAGTTCCTCTTCAGAAGGCTGTGCATACCATGTGAATCCGAATAGTACGGCGGCTATGAGAACAAAGCCGATAATTGTGTTTTTGTCCATTTTTATATTTTAAGTATTTATTATTCTGAGTTATTTTTTGTGGCAGAAGTTCTCTGTCACTTTTACTTTAGTTATGGTTCTTGCCCATGCATGCGCATGTATTATTATGTATGTATTTGAACCAAATTGCAAAATTATAAAAAATATACTACATGTCAAAATAAATAATCCAAAAATGACTTTCTTGGCAGTCTTGGTTTTCTCTATATGTGCGTCAATGCTTATTTTGGATTATTCGGCACGTTATTTTAAATAAAATATACTACCTTTGCAAAAATTTCTTTATTAGTTTAAGCATGATATTACGATATTTCTTTTCAGTGCTGGCCTTTTTGATGTTTGTGTTATCGCCGATAAGTGCCCAGAATATTATATCCGACTCTCTTCTTGTGAGCAGTGAGTACGCCGACTCTTTATTCTTGTCGCGCTATACTGACTCATTGGCTACTGGTAGGGTGCGGATTGACTCTGTTTACAATAAGGGTGCTGGCGGTAGTGATGTGTCGTTTTACAGGCTTTTCATCACACCTACCTTCTATTACGGCATAGCCTCAGAGACTCTGTCGCTTGAGGATGGCAGGCGTGCTGATAAGACTCAGCTTGAGGAGGAGATTGACGCAACCTTGCTGAACTTATATTTGTCCAATCCGCATCTTATAAAAGGCAAGGAGTCTGACATCTCACAGGCTGGACAGATAAAGGAAGACATCAGCGAGCCTATAATGAATACAGTGGAGCTTGTAGAGAAGATAGATGACGCAGATACAGAAGACCTTGAATTGCCGATGGAGGTGGTGGTCAGGAAGCCAAACTTCTGGACATTCTCCGGTGACTATTATCTGCAGTTCTTGCAGAATTATGTGTCGGGCAACTGGTATAAGGGTGGAGAAAGCAATTACTCAATGGTTGCAAGTGCCACACTGCAAGCTAATTACAACAATAAGCAGAAGGTTAAGTTTGATAACAAACTGGAGATGAAACTGGGCTTCCAGACTTCAAAAGGAGACTCTCTGCACAGTTTCAAGACGTCGGAAGACCTCATCCGCTATACAGGAAAACTTGGTCTGCAGGCCACCAAGCGATGGTATTATACATTGCAGCTTGTTGCCTATACACAGTTCATGCGTGGATATAAGAGTAATGACCCGTTTGTGTATTCAGACATTCTCTCACCACTTAACGTCAATCTCTCTCTTGGTATGGACTATAATGTGGAGGCTTTCGGCAAACGTCTAACAGGTAATGTGCATCTTGCTCCTTTGGCATATAACTTCAGATATGTAGGCCGGGAGGCACTTGCCACACGCTATGGACTTGATGAGGGCAGTCGTACCATGCATGACTTTGGTTCCGAGCTTACAGTGGACCTTACGTGGAAGTTCTCTGATATGATAAAGTGGAAGACACGTCTCTATGGATATACTACTTATGAGAGGGCTGAGATAGAATGGGAGAATACCATAACCCTGCAGTTCAACCGGTATATATCATCCAACATTTTCATATATCCTCGTTTTGATGATGGAGCCAAGCGTGATGATGACCATGGCTATTGGCAGTTCAAGGAATATGCGTCAATAGGTTTCTCTTATTCTTTCTGATGCAATCAAAACTCTCAGGCAGCACCTGTTGTAATAATGAGTCATGCCTTGTGGATGTGCAGTCTGTGAGTTGTAATTGGGTTGTTTACGTTTCAAAAGTATATAGGTTACGTTTCAAAAGTATATTGTTTACGTGTTGAAAGTATATAGATTACGTTTCAAAAGTATATCAGTCTTGAGCTGTTGATAAGTGAAAGGCTTGAGATAGTGTGGGTTTCCTTGACTGTAGATGCTATAAAATAAAAAAGATAGAGACCGTGTCCCTATCTTTTTTTGTTGTCTTATGTAATGTTTGTCATTGCATTATTTGTTTCTGAGAGTAGCTATTGACTCCCTCAGGGCAGCAATCTTCTCCTCTGAGTCACTCTGCTTTTTGCGCTCAAGAGCAACAACTGCTTCTGGTGCATTTGCAACAAACTTCTCGTTGCTGAGCTTCTTCTTGATGCCGGCAAGGAAACCCTCAAGGTGCTTGAGCTGAGCTTCCATCTTTGCAATCTCTGCCTCAACGTCAATCATGTCGCCAAGAGGAATGGCAAACTCGTCAGTACCAATCATAAAGGCAGATGCTGTAGAGTCTTTCTCGGCAACAACATTTATGCAACTGAGATTTGCCATCTTCGTAATAACACAGTTGTATGCCTCATATTGGTTTGCGGAAACTGCCTGAAGTTCAAGTTTTTCCTTTGGAGCGATGTTCTTCTGGTTGCGTATCATGCGAACACCACTTATTATTTGCTTGACATTCTCGATGTTTGCAGTCAGGCTGTTGTCAGCATCTGTTGGTTCTGCAATCTCAAGTTTGTCTCTCATGATGCTCTCTCCCTCAGCACGGTCATAAATATGCTGCCACAACTCTTCTGTGATGAATGGCATGAATGGGTGAAGCATCTTGAGCAGATTCTCAAAGAAACGTAATGTGGCATCGTATGTTGCCTTGTCTATAGGCTGTGCCTTGCCGTCGATATAAGCAGGCTTAACCATTTCGAGATACCAACTTGAGAACTCATCCCAGAACAGACGATACACAGCCATCAGTGCCTCACTGATACGATACTTCTTGAAGAGGTCGTTAAGTTCAGCATTTGTCTGTTTCAGCTTTGCCTCAAACCATTCTGTGGCAATCTTGCTTTCTTTTGGCTGTTCTATATCTGCCACTTCCCATCCCTTAACAAGGCGGAAAGCATTCCATATCTTATTGTTGAAGTTACGTCCCTGCTCACAAAGACTTTCATCGAAGAGGATGTCATTTCCTGCAGGAGCAGAGAGCATCATACCCATACGCACACCATCAGCACCGAATTTCTCAATCAGTTCAATTGGGTCGGGTGAGTTGCCGAGTGACTTTGACATCTTTCTTCCCAGCTTGTCACGGACAATACCTGTGAAATAAACATTCCTGAATGGCATGTCACCTTTGTATTCGTAACCAGCCATAATCATTCTTGCCACCCAGAAGAATATGATGTCCGGACCAGTTACAAGGTCAGCGGTAGGGTAGTAGTAGTTTATCTCTTCGTTGTCTGGATTGTTGATACCGTCGAAGAGTGATACAGGCCACAGCCATGATGAGAACCATGTGTCAAGTGCATCCTCATCCTGACGCAGATCTTCTTTTGTGATGTTCTCAAATCCTTCTATCTTGTGTGCCTTCTCCAAAGCCTCATCTGCATTGAGTGCAACAACAAACTTCTCTTCTTGTCCTTCTGCTGTTGGCAGGAAGTAAGCAGGGATTCTATGACCCCACCACAACTGACGGCTTATACACCAGTCCTGAATGTTCTCAAGCCAGTTCTTGTATGTTGTCTTATATTTTGAAGGATAGAACTTCAGCTCGTCGTTCATAACAGGTGGAAGTGCAATGTCAGCAAAGTGCTGCATGCTCAGGAACCACTGCATGCAGAGACGAGGCTCTACTGCTGTATCAGAATTACGCTCAGAGTATCCAACCTTGTTGTCGTAATCCTCAACTTTCTCTAAAAGACCAGCTTCAGCAAGGTCACTTGAAATCTTCTTCCTTACATCCATGCGGTCCATACCTATATACAAACCGCCGTCCTCACTTATCGTCCCGTCAGGATTGAATATGTCGATAGTCTCAAGATTGTGCTTCTTGCCAAGCATGTAGTCGTTAGTGTCATGAGCAGGTGTCACCTTAAGGCAGCCTGTTCCGAACTCAATGTCAACATAACGGTCTTCGATAACAGGAATCTCTCTGCCTACAAGGGGTACGATTACCTTATGACCTTTCAACCACTGGTTCTTCGGGTCCTTTGGGTTGATGCACATAGCAGTGTCACCCATGATTGTCTCAGGGCGTGTTGTAGCAACCACTGCATAATAACCCTTCTCATCCTTGTGTACTACATTTCCCTCAGCAGAAGTGTCTATGTTTTCTGCATCAGCTACATAATACTTCAAGTGATATAGCTTAGACTTCTCGTCACGATAGATCACTTCTTCGTTAGAAAGAGCTGTCTGCGCCTTTGGGTCCCAGTTCACCATGCGAAGACCACGATATATCAAGCCTTTGTCATAGAGATCGACAAAAACCTTCAATACACTCTCTGAGCGTTTCTCATCCATAGTGAATGCAGTACGGTCCCAGTCACAACTTGCACCTAAACGACGGAGCTGCTTTAGTATAATACCACCATGCTCATGTGTCCACTCCCATGCATGCTTGAGGAACTCATCACGTGTGAGGTCACTTTTCCTGATGCCTTCCTTTGCCAATTTGTTCACAACCTTTGCCTCTGTCGCAATAGAAGCGTGGTCAGTGCCAGGTACCCAGCAAGCATTCTTGCCTTCCATTCGTGCACGACGGACAAGTATGTCCTGGATAGTGTTGTTGAGCATGTGCCCCATGTGAAGTACTCCTGTGACATTTGGTGGCGGGATTACGATAGTGTAAGGCTCCCTGCCATCGGGTTTGCTACTGAACAACTTGTTGTCTAACCAGTATTGATACCATCTGGATTCCACAGCTTGTGGCTCATACTTGCTTGCTAATTCCATCTTTTTTGTATAATGTGTTTAAATTATTCTTTTATAAAACGCTGCAAAATTACAAAATATTCGCCTAAAAATATATATATTTGCATAATTAAATAACGTGATATGCATTCAATAGAAGAAAAAAAAGAGGCTTTTGAGCGTTTTCTTAATGTGCTGGACAGGCTGAGAAAGGAATGTCCGTGGGACAGAAAGCAGACAAATGAGTCTCTTCGCCCCAATACCATAGAGGAGGTTTTTGAGTTAAGCGAAGCTTTAGTAAATAATGATAACAAAGAGATATGTAAGGAGTTAGGTGATGTGCTCCTGCATGTCTGTTTCTATTCCAAGATAGGAGAGGAGAAGGGTGAGTTTGACATAGCGGATGTGTGTGACAAACTATCCGAGAAGCTTATTTTCAGGCATCCTCATGTTTATGGTGAGGTGAAAGCCGATGACGCACAGGCTGTGACAGAGAACTGGGAGCAGATAAAACTTAAGGAGAAAGACGGCAACAAGAGTGTGCTGTCTGGTGTCCCAGGCTCTCTTCCGTCGTTGATAAAAGCCTATCGCATACAAGACAAGGCAAGGAATGTGGGCTTCGACTGGCAGGACAGGAAGGATGTGTGGAAGAAAGTGAGAGAGGAGATTGATGAGCTTGAGGCGGAGCTTGAGGCTGGTGACAAGGACAGGTCTGAGAAAGAGCTGGGCGATTTCCTCTTCAGTGTGATAAATGCCGCAAGGTTGTATCATCTGAATCCCGATAATGCCCTGGAGCAGACAAATCAGAAGTTCATTTCAAGATTCAATTATGTTGAGGAGAAAACACTGAAACAGGGCAGGAATCTTAAGGATATGACCTTGCGGGAGATGGATGTCTTGTGGGAGGAGGCAAAGAAGAAAGAGACCCCGTGATGGCTGTGTGTAAGCTGATGTGGTGTGGATAAGTGTGCAAACAGCGTCACTTACGGACAGATGTTCTGCTAATAACTATTATCAAGTGTAAAAGATGAGATATTCAATATTTGTATTAATGGTGGCTGTCCTGATGATTTCCTCATGCGTGGGTAATGAGAAGCAGGATAAGGGTGGAGTAAAGCCGTTGGCAGATGAGACCCCTGTGGATACTACTATCTATGGTCATAGCCTGAAGAGTGATGAGCCTGGTGTGCTGAGG